>JAYVNO010000037.1:0-49875 GCA_043758415.1 Burkholderiales bacterium | reverse complement strand
CTGTCGGGTTTGAAAAGCATCGGCTGCAAATTCGCCGGCCCGGTGCATATTTCGCCTGTTTTTTGGGCAATATCTCGATATTGCCGCTGCAAAACAGTCATAATCTGCCCTCGGGCGGGCGAATTTTCGCTACGATGTTTCAAACCCGACAGACTCCTAGCGCGGTGCTTCGAAGCCGCTTTCGCGACTGGCTTGCTTGCCTCGTCCAGTGACCACGAAATCGGCCAGCAAAACTCCGAGCGGTCGATCCTTTAACGCAGCGATCTGGTAGCGCGTGGCAAGCTGATGCGGCACTGGCAGCGCGCCGATGTAGCGCACGCCCGTGTGTTGCACGATTTCACTCGACTGACTGACGCCGAGTTCGTACTTTCCCGCCGCAACCGCTTCGATTACTTCGACGCCGAATGGCAACACGCCTACTTTGGATGCGACGCGATCCTGAATGCCGAGCGCGGTGAGCACTTTGGCGAAATGCGTGCCCGCTGTGGCACCGCGTGCCGGGTCGGCGTAGGCGATGCTTTTTGCAGCGAGCAGGCCGATTCGAAATGCTTCAGGCGTGGAGATATCGGGCACGACCTCACCGGAGCGTACCGCGAGCCCGACCTGAACATCACCTACATCGCGGATGCTCGCGGCATCAATCAAACCGAGTTTTCCCAACTGCGCGATAGCAGCGCTGCTGAGGATCACCACGTTGGGCCGCTCGCCCTTTTCCACGCGTTCGCGCTGTGCGCCGACGGTGTCAAACATAGCCTTGATGCGGTGGCCTGTGGCCAACGTGAACGGCGTTTCGATTCTGGTGACGAGGTCTTTTGCCGCACCCGCCGCGAGTACGGTGACGTCGGCGGCGACCGCATGCGCGTGCCATGCAGCGACCCCAATCATGGTGAGCTGAACGCTGCTGCGCCGCAATTTTTGGATTATAGCTTTTATCTAAAAGCCCCACCTGACGTGGGATAAAACGAATAAATCCAAAAAGTCGATAATCAGCAAAATCATATAACCAGCCCCTATTCAATGGCGCTTTCAGCAGAAAGCCGTAAGCGGTAAGCCGTTATCGGCTACCCCGGCGGCAGCAATCGACCACGCAGCAACAGCGCAATAGTTCGCACGGCAAGATAAACCATCAACGCGGACGCAATGATCACTGCACCATACGCCACCGGCGTTGGCCATCCACCTCGACGCACCGCCTCGACGATGACCGAAGCAAGCGCCGCAATCGGAAACGAGAACGACCAGAAGCCCGCCGAGAACGGCACATTCGTCCACCAACGCCAGCGTGCGAGCACGGTGATTAGCGGACCGCAACTGATGCCGATACCGATGAGCAGCACGTCTGCGGGCAGCGCGGGCCAGAGCGTGGCAGCGACCAGCGTGGCCACTGGTGCTGGCGCGATTTCGACGCCTAACGTGGGCCGCAACGGCGGCGGCAGCGGGCCTGCAAATAATCGGTTCATCACGCGCACCTCCAGCAGCGCCCACGCGGCGACGCCCATGCCAAACAACAGAACGGCCCAGCCATGCAATCCCAGCGCGTTGAGCGCCAACGCGCCGATCAGGCCACCGCCGACCGGCGGCAGATACAGCGCGGGCGTGACCATGTCGGCGGGCAACTCGCCGGTGGCCACGCGTGACACCACACGCCAGGCGATCACGCCCTGCAACACCAACGCGGCGAACGTGATGCCCTCGGCGATGCTCGCGTGTTGCGGCACAAGCGGCATCCACAGCGCCACCGACAGCAACACCGTCAACGGCAACAGAGAGAGCATCGCGCCGTGCACCGGATGTGCAAAATCTTTCTGCACTTCGCTGCGATGACGCACGAATTTGATGATCCAGAGCAGGAGTAGCAACTCAAGCAGGCCGGTCGCAACGGTCAAAATTGCGGTTGCAATTTCGTCGCTATATTCGAGCCGAAAGCCCGACAGCCGCCGCCACGCGCCCGCGAGGCCAAGCAGGCCGAACACAATGGCGAACAGCCCTGGCGGCAGGCGCGCGAGCCACGAGCGGCCGGTGCCGATGGCGGTGATGGTGGCGGTAGACGCGTCGCGTGGATTGGGTGTGTTGCTGTTGATTGATTTCACCCGCGAAGTTTAGTCCTGCGATGCATCGCAGGTTCTTGGCGGCGCTCTGCATGCAGGGCGCAGGTCAAGCGCATCAACCAACAGCGTAACGCTGGGCTTAGAAACGCCGCTATAGTTCGCATCATGCACTCGTTGCCACACTTGCCGCACGCCCCGACCGCCTTGCCCAACGAGGTTCGCTTCGCGCACGTCGCGTCAGGCGCGCGCATCGCGTGGGCGAAGAATGGTCGCGGGCCAGCGCTGATACGCGTGGCGCACTGGATGACGCACGTCGAGCACGACACCACGTCGCCCATCTGGCGACCGTGGTTGACCGGGCTCGGTCGCCGCTTGCAGGTGATTCGCTATGACGAACGCGGTTGTGGCTTGTCGGGGACGGACACGGTGCCGCTCGGGCTCGACGCAGCGCTGGAAGAGCTGGAAACCGTGATCGATGCCACCGCTATCCAGCGCGTGGCGCTTCTGGGGCAATCGGGCGCAGCGGCACCGGCTATCGCCTACGCTGCAAGGCATCCAGAGCGGGTGTCGCATCTGGTGTTGCTCGGCGGTTATTTGGCGGGTCTCATGCAGGCCAATCCAGCGGCGGATGTTGCAGCTTTTCACGACGCCAAAGTGCGTCTGGTGGAGCTGGGTTGGGGGCGCAACGATCCGGCTGTGCAGCAGTTTTTCACCACGACGATGATTCCGGACGCAACACCCACGCAGGTGGCCGCACTCAACGAACAGCAGCGTCTGTCATGCGACGGCGTGCGCGCCGCGCAGATCATGCAGGCACGAGCGCGGCTTGATGTGCGCGCACTGGCACCACTCGTGCGCTGCCCGACGCTGGTGCTGCACGCGGCGGGCGACCTCGTGGTGCCGATTGAACGCGGTCGCGAGCTGGCCGCCGCGATCCCCGGCGCACGCTTCGAAACCCTCGCGACGCGCAATCACATTCCGCTGCCTGGTGACGGCGGCTTTGATCGTTTCATCGAAGTCGTCGCCGATTTCGTCGCGGGTGAAACCAGTCAATTGGTGCTGACGCCACGCGAGAAAGACCTGGCTCACGCCGTCGCGGACGGTCTCGATAATTTGCAACTCGCAGCCCGTTTGGGTGTTGCCGAAAAGACCGCGCGCAATGCGCTGTCGGCGTTGTATACCAAGCTAAATGTCGAAGGCCGCCCGCAGGCCATTGTGTTGCTGCGGGCAGAGGGGTTTGGCGGACAACCACAGCCTTAGTTTTCGTAGGGTGGGCTCCCAATACCGTTGGGTTGAGCGAGTTTTATTCAAGTTTCGTTCGGGCTGAGCTCGTCGAAGCCTTCTGGCGTGCAACGAGCCCTTCGACGAGGTCAAGGAGAACGGTACAAACCGAACAGTATTGGGTGAGCACCCCGTGTCCACCCTCCCAACGCAAATTTGCTTTTCGGGACAACTGTCCCGCCCGAATCGTCGTCTCGCATCCGTTCCTACGCAAATCCGGGACACCTGCCACGTAGACCGCGTGCCTCGCCACTGATGCAATAGCACCCATCAAAACTGCATTCATTCGAGGCTCCCCATGTTTGTAAAACGCCCTGACGCCAGTCTGCTTTCGCTCTCTTTCGGCCACGGCCCGCAAACGCTCCTTGCGCTGGGCGGCTGGATCGGCAGCGGCGAGCTGTGGCATGAGCTGTTCGGCTACCTGCCGTACTGGCGTTGCGTGAGTTTCGATCATCGTGGCAGCGGTGCCAGCATTCACGGCAGCTCGCCAATCACTGTCGATGCGATGGTTGACGACGTGTTTGCCGTGATGGACGCACAGGGTATCGACCGTTGCGTGCTGGCGGCTGAATCGGCGGGTGCGGGCGTTGCGCTGCAGGCAGCGCTCCAGGCGCCGCAGCGGTTCAGCGGACTGGTGCTCGCGGGTGCCTCATGGAAACGCGCGCTACCGGGGCAATTCGACGGCTTCACTGCGCGCTTGCGCAAGGATTTTGATGGCGAGCTGCGTGCGTTTGCAGCGGCCTGCATTCCCGAGATCAATGGCGCTGACGCGCAGCGCTGGGGCCATCAGGCGTTGTGCCGCGCCACATTGCAAAGCGCCATTGAGCTGCTGCAATGTCGTGGCGCGCTCACGGTTGAAGATCATCTGGCAACGATTCGGGTGCCGTCGCTGCTGGTTCATGGCCTGCTCGACGTCATTGCACCGTCACAGCATTCGCAAGAGCTTGCAACACGGCTGGCCGATTGCGAGCTGCATTTGCTGCCCGACCTCGGACATGTGCCGATACTCACCGCCCCGGCCGCAGTAGCACGTCTGATCGAGCGGCGATTTGACGGCGTAGCAGTCACGGCTGCGGCATGAAGGCGGGCGTGCAACACAGGACATGAGGCTTTGCCTTTGCAATCGGCTCCGGCCAGATCGTGGACGCAAGCGGGTTGTACCTTTTGTCGCCCGCAATCAATTAGTGTTTGTCAAAGTGGAATAGCATGATTACCAACAACATCAGCACAATATTGTTAGTCACGGGTCTCGTCACCATGCTGCCGCTGTTGCAGTTCTTGGCTCCGGCGGCGTTTCTTAAATTGCTGAACAAAATCGAGATCAAGGACGAGGCGGGCCTGTTCTTCGCGCGGCATTGGGGCATGATGGCGTTTGTCGTGGGCGGCCTGCTGATCTACGCCGCAGCGCACCCCGAGGCGCGGTTGCCCATCGTTTGCGCTGCGCTGATCGAGAAGGCGGCGCTGGTTATGTTGATTGCGCTTAACTGGAGCAAGCCGTTCGGCAAGGGCTTCGCCGTGACACTGCTTTTTGACGGCGCTTGCTGCGTGATTTACGGTTTGTATATGGCGGGCTTGGCCTAGCCGACTCGAATTGCGCGGCCGTTGCGTGCCGTAGAATCCGCGTCCCGCTCTAATTTATGCACTCTGCCACGTCATCGCGCTGTTCGCGCGGATGAGCGGCGGAGTGTTTGCGTTTCGTGCCCAAAGCTACCCCCAATTCACTCGCGCTCGGCCTCGATTTCGGCACCACCAACACCGTCATCGCCATGTCTTCGGACGCCGCGACCGCACAAGTGTTGCCGTTCACACTTGAAGGCGAAACGCATGCCACGTTTCGCTCGGCGATGTGCTTTTGGGAAGAGGATGGTGACGCCGCGCGCGACCTGCGCTTTGAAGCAGGGCCGTGGGCGATTGAGCGTTTCATCGACGATCCTTCCGATTGCCGTTTTTTGCAATCGTTCAAGACGTTCGCAGCGAGCAAGTCCTTCACCGAAACGCATATTCACGGCAAAAAATTCACCTTCGAGAGTTTGCTGACTGCGTTTATCGAGCGCATGCGCACTCACGCGGGGCCCGCGCTCGCGAACCTGCCGTTGCATCTGGTTGCAGGTCGGCCCGTCGCGTTCGCGGGCGTCAATCCGAACGAGGCATTGGCGCTCGAGCGCTACGCAGCGGCGTTCAAAAATGTCGGTTTTGAGCAGATCACGTACGTGTATGAGCCGGTCGCGGCGGCGTTCTTTTTTGCGCAGCGATTGACGGAAGCAGCCACCGTGCTCGTCGCCGATTTTGGTGGTGGCACCAGCGACTTTTCGATCATCCGCTTTGAGCCGGGCGCGGGGCCAAGCGGTGCGCTGAAGTCTATTCCGCTGGCGCATTCCGGCGTGGCTGTCGCTGGGGACGTGTTCGATTACCGCCTTCTGGAGCATGCGATTCTGCCGCAGCTTGGACACCGCGCGCAGTACAAAAGCATCGACAAAATCCTTGAGGTGCCAACCTATTTTCATCATCGATTCGCGCAATGGAATCAGCTCGCATTGATGAAATCGCCGCATGTAATTCGCGAGCTTCGCGAGTATTTGCGCTATGCCATCGAGCGCGACGGTCTTGGAAAATTTATCGCGCTGATCGAGAATGATCTCGGCTATCCGCTGTACAAAGCAGTGGCCGACACTAAGGCCGCGCTGTCGCATGCGGCCACGTCGAAACTCGAATTTCGCGCGCAGGGATTCGACTATGACCTCGCGCTCGACGCGACCATTGAGCGAGCAGCGTTCGAATCATGGATCGCTGACGATTTGCAAAAAATTGAAGATGCAGTGGACGAAGCGCTCGGTGAAGCGAAGTTCGACGCGAGCGAAATTGATCGTGTATTTTTGACCGGTGGCACGTCTTTTGTGCCGTCAGTGCGCGCGATTTTTGATCAGCGCTTCGATCCGAAAAAAATTGAAACTGGCGACCAGCTCGAATCCATCGCGTACGGTTTGGCGCTCATCGCACGCACCGAAAATCCTGCTGCATGGAGTTCAAATTCTGTCAACAACTAATCGCCGGAACGTCCATTGGATAGGGGCTTAGTGCTAATTTTGGCTGGAAGTCGATTATTAGACTAATCGCGATCTATTCCGCTGCCAGATGCGGTATTCACCAAAAAGCTGACGCGAATTTTTCAGCGCCGATTAACTGCGCATCCAGGCGTTGCCCCACAAATTAAGCGCACGCGGCCCGTGCGGCCATTCGCGATACCGCTGATCGGCGGTCATCAGTTCAAGCTCGGCTGAAAACTCCAGTTTGTAGCCGTCCGGGTCTTCGATCATGAAGAACACGTTGTTGCCGACGCCGTGTCGCCCTGGCCCCCACCAGATGGGGATTTCAAGGTCGCCGCAATGGTCGGCCCAATCGCGAATCGCGTTCCAGTTCGGCACTTCGTAGGCGTGGTGATCGGCCCCAGGGGCTAGCGCCCGGAACACGGCAAAGCTGTGATGCTCGGCGTCGGATCGTAGGAACGCCGACGATAAATCGCCATCGGTATCAAGCACACGATCTGATTCGATAAAACCCAACTGGTCGCGATAAAACTCCAGCATTGCGACGGTTTGCGTGGAGGCGCACACAAAGTGCTGCAGCCGTGCGGGCAACGCCAAACGGTCGGTAGACGGCGCGCGCTCAACCGCAGGCGCGACGGGCGCGACGCAAAACAGGATCGTGCGGCGATCCGGGTCGCGCAAGCCGAATGTCTGTTCTCCGAGCAATTCGCGCAGCTCGGTCGCCACCGGATGCAACTTGACGCCGATACGTTCAAGATGCGCGCGATACGCCGTCCACGCGGTCGGCGTCGGGAAGGCATACGCGACCATCGGCACCGTTTTCTGCGTGCCGGTACGAAATAACATCCAGCGATCCGCGCCGCGCACTTGCCATACGTTGTGCGAGATTTCAGTCACCGGATCGGCGAGCAACACAGCGTACCATTCAGCGCACGCTTTGGCGTCTTCGGTTGCGCGTTCGACCAGCAACAGGCGCGCGCTCCACAATGGCGTTGCAGTGGGGGCGTCGGGCGCTAAGGGAGGGAAGGAGTACGCCATCATGGGAATGTACGATGTTGGCGGTCGAGCCGCAAACATGCCAGTGCTACTGAGTGGCCTGCGTTGCGCTCGGCAGCAATTTATCGCGCACGGTACCCGAGCATGCGGGCGGGCAACATCAGTACGGCTTTGAACAACGCGAACAGCGCATCAAACGTGATGCCAATCAGGCGGAACGGTAACAAAAGTAGCCAGAGCAGGGGCCACAATATCAGCGCGAGTAAAGCAATCGGCCAGCTCACCACGAGCAAGATGCAGCAACCGATCAACAGCAGCAGGAACTTCATCGCGCACTCCGATTGGGTGAAAAGTAAGGTGAAAAATAAACGCAGCGTCCAGTGTATCGATGGCCAACCGCCCACTTTATTTTTTTCTCAAGCGAGATGGGCGAATGACTCGGCGCGCGGTTGCGGTAGTCGTTAGAACGTTAGATACTGCGAGCTGGCGAGCTGGATTGCGATCATCGCCGTGATTTCGTGAAATTTAAAAGGGGACACGCAATGAGCGAATTTTCAGGAAAAGTAGCCATCGTGACGGGCTCGTCCAGCGGCATTGGCGAAGCCGTTGCGCGTCGGTTGTCGGCGCTCGGCGCGTCGGTTGTAGTCAATTCGACAACGTCCGTCGACGCGGGTGAGAAGCTCGCCCGCGCGCTAGGCGAGACCGCGATTTACGTGCAGGCCGACATCAGCGACAAGGCAGCAGGCGAACGACTGATCGCCGCCGCTATCGCGCGGTTCGGCAAGCTCGACATCCTCGTCAATAATGCAGGCTGGACAACGGTCGTTCCGCATCACGATCTGGAAGCGCTCAGCGACGACATCTTCGCACGCACGTTTGACGTTAATGTCAAAGGCACCTGGCTGCTCACCAAAGCCGCCATGCCGCATCTGAAAAAGAGCGACGACGGCAGCGTGATCAACATCACCTCGGTCGCGGGTGTGCGCCCGATGGGAAGCTCGATCGCGTACGCGATGAGCAAAGCTGCGCTCAACCACATGACGCTCCTGCTCGCCAAATCGTGTGGCCCCGTTCGCGTCAACGCCGTCGCCCCCGGACTCGTGGCCACGCCATGGACCAAAGACTGGCAAGCGCAGCACGACAGCGTGAAGACAACGGCACCGCTCAGGCGCTCTGCGACGCCTGACGACTGTGTCGAAGCAGTGCTCGGGCTGCTGCGAACGCGTTACGCGACGGGGCAGATATTGGTGGTCGATGGCGGACTGACGCTGGTCCGCTAGCTCGACGATATCGGATGGTCGATAGCGTTCGCCTGATCCCCACGTCGATTAAGTGCCACGTCCTCGCAAGTTGCCATTGTCATCGGCAATCACCACTTCGACCCTACGATTCACGGCGCGCCCGTCGACGCTTGCGTTGTCAGCAACCGGATACGCCTTGCCGTAGCCCTTGGTCACTACGCGCGTGGTGTCTACGCCGCGTGCTACTAGCGCTTCGCGGATCGCTTCAGCGCGGCGTTCTGATAGTTCCAGGTTGTAGGCATCTGTTCCAATCGCGTCGGTGTAGCCCTCAACCAGCAATTTACGCTGCGGAAACTGTTTCAGAAACGATGCAAGCTTATCGAGGCGCGGGCCTGCCTGTGGTGTGAGTTCTGACTTGTTAAAAGCGAACAACACGTCGCCCAAAGTCACCAGCAACCCTCGTTCGGTTTGCTTGCCCTCAATGTCTTTTAACTGCGCCTCAAGCTGCCGCACGCGTTCTTGTGCCGCGTTGGCTGTGCCCGCCGCCTGCTCGGCGCGTAGTCGCTCTGCCGCAGCAGCTTCCTGTGCAGCGATGGACTGTGCGCGATCTGCGGCTGCCATCCGGGTGGCAGCTGCGGCGTTCTGTTGTGCATTCGCAGCGTCCAGCTGCGCCTGGCGGGCTTGGGCTTGCGCGGTTTGTGTCTGGTTTTGCGCGGCTGTCGCGTCCAGGCGCGCTTTTTCTGCTTCGCGGGTGCGCGCTTCCAATCGCAATTTATCCCCGGCGCTATTGGCGTCTTTGACGTCTTCATCGACCTGGCGTGACCGCGCGAGGTTTCGCGCGACTTCTGCGCGCTGCTTCGCCAAATAGGAAAGATGATTAACCTCGCCTTCATCGCGATCATTGCGCCACACGTTGTCAGCTTTGTCGATGGTGTCTCTCGCTGCCTTTAACTCCAGTGGCGCACGACGCGCGACTTCTGCGTTGTCAGCGGTTTGACTGACCACGGCGCGTGCGCTTTCCAGTGCAGCGTTCGGCGCGTTACTGGCGCATGCCGACATGACCGCTGCCGCCAGTACCGACAGGATGAGGGAGGATTTGCGGGCGTAACTAATGGTTTGCATTTTTGATATTTTCCAAGAATTCATGAGGCGATACGACTCCGCGATTACGCGGTCAAAGCGCGCGACGATTGATTTCGTCTTGCAGCGAACGGATGCTGTCGCGAATTTCTTTCAGGGCACGCTCACCGCGCATGGCACTGGCGCGTGATTCGGCGACGCGGGCATCGGCTTCCGCTTCAGCACCAAGTCGACGCGCCGTGACGTAATCCTTCTCGTTCATGGCGCGTTCAGCGCGCGCCAGTTTTTCCCGAGCCTGGCTCAGCGCTACCGGTGCCGCATCCACCGCATTGGGCGCCGATGACACCCGTTCCACGGTCGTGCGGGTGACGGCCATCTGTTCGACGGGCGGGGGCACACTGGAGCATGCGGTAAGCAATGCTGCTGCGGTCAGTGCGCCCGCACATTTGACTGGGCGAACCTGCGCAGCGAGGGTGAGACTTAAAAAGTGCATATTTACTTTTCCTTCGAGTGGGCACACGCGAACAATTTTTGTGCATGGCCGTGTCTGATCGCGAGCACGATGTCACGGTGACGTTGTCAACCATCATAAAACCAGAGGGCACGCCCCATATCGGTCAACGGTCAAAAGTTGTGTAGGTCATGTCTTACGCAGCGCAGGGTACTACGGCGACGCGTCCTTGCGCGCCACTTGTCGGTGACTCGTGCGCTACTCACATGAATGACCCAAATGCGGGCGTTAACGGGGGCCGCCATCGTTACAGGCGCAGGCCAAAACACCAAATTTAGCCCTAAGCCACGTACACTGTGGCTCATGCCGAAAACCAGCGTTTCGCCTAAGGGCCATGTCGATATAGAGCTTGCCGCAATGCGCCGCGCATCCCAGATGCAAAGCGTTGAGTCGCTCGAGCGTGGTGAAGCCCTGCTCAAGGAGTACTCAGCACATTTGTCCATCGATGAAACGCTGTACGTTTTACGGATGTGCGCATCGGGCTGTCAGGGTGCCGGACGCTGGCTCGAGGGTCTGCAACTGTGCCGCCGCGGAATCGACCTGGCAGTGCGCAACCACAAACATCAGGAGAGGATTGCCTTTCTTGCCATCACCGGCAACATTCATTTGTTTTTGCGCAATATGCATTTGGCGATTCGCGCCATGCGCGAAGCCATTCTGATTGCGGAGCAGGAGCATCTGCTCGAAGATCAAATCAAGCTGTTGCAGGGCCTCGGACCGATGTATTCGCGCCTGGATTTGCATGAGTCGGCACTCGCGTTATATGAGCGTGCTTACGCGCTTTCGGGCGACGGCACGCTTGCGCCTCTGCGCACTGGCGCGCTAAACAACATCGCGGGCTCTTACCGCTCGATGGGCAAACTCGATGAGGCGGAGCGCTACATTGAAGAGGCATTGCAGCGAGCGCAGACGCAGGCCAATCGCGACTGGACGGCCCACCTGTTGCACACACGTGCTGAAATTTATGCGGCGCGCGGCAAATTTATCCAGGCGATGATCGCGGCTGATGCGTCGGCAGCACAACTGCGCGCGCGCAAAAATGTGCCTGTGCTACTGCGCGTGTTGATTGACTCCGCGACGTGGCTGGAGGCGCTCGGCGACCTGGACGCTGCGCAGGCTCGCTTGCAGGAAGCCTCGGAGTTGCCACAGGAAAAATCGCTATACGAAATGCGCGAAGAACTGGCACTCGCGCGCGTGAAACTTGAGCGGATGCGCAAGCAGCCTGCTCGCGCATTGAGTGCGCTCGATGAGTATCTGGTCGCGCGTGCTGACGGCAAGAAAATCAAGATCGAAAGCCAGCGCATCGCGACACAATTCGTTGAAGATGTGGAGCGGACCGAGGCACGCGGTCGACGCGAATCTGCGGCGGTCAACGAGCTGACTTTGCGTTTGATCGAGACTCAGGCAGAGACCCAGCGCATCGCACGCCAGGTCTCGCGCGATCCATTGACCGGTGCGCTTAACCGCACCGCGTTTGAATTGGCCGCTGAGCGCGCTGCGGGCGGCGTGTCGCAACCGGTTGTGCTGGTGATGCTGGACATCGATAACTTCCGTGTGGTGAACACCGAGCACGGCCATTTGGCGGGCGACAAAGTACTCGAAGTCGTCGTAGAGCGCATTCGCCAGGCATTGCGTACCAATGATCTGGTGGGGCGTTTTGGTGGCGATGAATTTTTAATGCTGTGCCCCGGTGTCGGGCCGCGCATCGGGGCGACGATAGCCAGTCGCGTGCTTAAGTCCATCGCCGATGCGCCCGTTTTATATGAAGGGCATTTGATCAGGATCACCGTAAGCATGGGTTTGGCCTGCACACAGACCAAGGCGCTGGCGACGTTGCCGTATCTCATCAAGCGCGCCGACGCTGCCTTGCGCCGGGCAAAGCTGGCCGGAAAGAATCGCGCGGTCACCGTGCGCGTCAATACGTAGGCCGCAGTCCGGGAGGCAGCCGACGCACTGCACGACAATACGCAGCCCCTCGCCCGCTTTAAAGAAACTGCTAACCATCAAATGACTGACCCGCTATCTGGCTCAACAAACGCGTCGCTGCGCCCGCTAGTGGTGGATCTGGACGGCACGTTGTGCCGCACCGATACGTTGTGGGAGACCTTTTTTGCTGCGTGGCGCATTTGTTGGTGGTTACCGCTGGCCGCTCCGTTTTGGTTGATCGTTGGGCGGACGGCACTCAAGTCGCGCTTGGCTGAGATTGCGTTGCCGACGATCAGCAGTTTGCCCTGGAATGAGAGCGTTATTAGCGCGGTAGAAACCGCCCGCACAAACGGTCGAACGTGTGTTCTCGCGACCGCAGCGAACGAGCGAATCGCGCATGCGTGTGCTTCTGAGCTGGGTCTGTTCAACGAGGTGATCGCGTCTGGCGATAGTGTGAATGTCAAAGGCAAAACCAAGGCTGACCTGCTCGTTTTGAAGTTTGGCGTGGGTGGTTTTGACTACATCGGAGATTCGCGCGCTGACGTGCCGGTTTGGTCGATGGCGGCAAAAAAACTCTCGGCTTCAACGCTCGTTCCCCCTGACGGGGAGTGTCTTGGCGCAACCCGGGGCGAGTCACCGCTCGGCTCGTGGACCAGGCTGCTGCGGGTTCGTCATTGGGTAAAAAACGTGCTCGTTTTTGTTGCACCCATTGCCGCACATTCGTGGGCCAATGCCGCAGGATGGCAAGCGGTGGCGCTGACGTTTATCGCCTTCTGCGCAGTGTGTTCAGGCGTTTATGTGCTCAATGACTTGTTTGATCTGGCCGCTGACCGGATGCACCCGAGCAAAAGCAAGCGACCGCTGGCGGCTGGCGCGCTGCCGCTGGCTACAGCGTTCGCCGTATCGCTGATCTTGTTGACTGGCGGTATTGCGATTGCGTCGATGATCAGTTTATGGGTTGCGGCCGTCGTCATGACCTACGTGGCCATTAACGCGCTCTACACCGTGTATTTGAAACGGGTGCCCGTGGTTGACGTGTTTTGTCTGGCGGGGTTGTACACCTTGCGCATCGTCGCCGGTGCCGCTGCCGTGATGGTGCCGCTATCGACGTGGCTGGTCGCGTTTTCAGTGTTTGCGTTTTTGAGTCTTGCGCTGCTTAAACGCGCCGCCGACATCGCGCGATTGGGTATTGATGAAGTGCTGCCGGGGCGCGGCTATTCTGGACGCGACGCGGCGTTCGTCAATGGTTTTGGCCTCAGCGCCGCCATTGCCGCCTGCCTCGTGCTTGCACTGTACGTTGCCAGCGATCAAGTCTCATCCATGTATGCCGAACCGCTGTGGCTTTGGGCGCTAACGGTGGTCGTACTGCTGTGGCTGGCGCGCATGTGGCGCATGGCGATGAACGCAACGATGGAGGACGATCCGGTGCTGTTCGCTACGCATGATGGCGTGTCGTGGGCGTGTGCCACTGCGGTGGCTGTCTGCGTGTTGCTAGCGCTTTAAGCCCGACAGAGAGGCGCGGTCACGGCTTCGACAACACGTCGCGCATCACCGTCACCATATGGTCGATGTGCGATTTTTCGCTGATGAACGGTGGCGCGATGATGAGGTTGTCACCGGTGCTCTTGATGTTCACGCCCGCATCGTAGAGCCGCTTCTGCATCGCGTGACCGCGTGTGCCAGGCGTACCGTCCACCGCAAGCTCGACGGCCGCCATCATGCCAATCGCGCGAATGTCAACGACAACGGGCAAATCCGACAAAGAGAACACCGCGTCGATGAAGTACGGGGCCATGTTCGCCGCGCGATCAATTAGTTTTTCCTCGCGGAAAATTTTCATCATCGCGAGCCCTGCCGCGACGCACGCGGGATGCGCGCTGTAGGTGTAGCCGTGGAAGAACTCGATGCCGTTGGCAGGCCCGGCATTGGTGATCGCATCGTAAATGTCGGTGCGCGCGGCGACCGCGCCCAACGGTTGTGCGCCGTTGGTAATGGCCTTGGCCATGCACATCAAATCCGGCGTCACGCCGAACGCTTGCGCGCCGAAATTGGCTCCCATGCGGCCCCAGCCGGTGATCACCTCATCGAACACCAGCAGGATGCCGTGTTGATCGCAAATCGCACGCAGGCGGTCGAGATAACCCTTCGGCGGCGGCAAGCATCCGAACGAACCAGCCGTTGGCTCCACGAACACCGCAGCGATATTTTCACCACCGTACAGCGTGCAATACCGCTGCAAATCATCGGCTAGATCAGCGCCGGTTTCTGGCTGACCTTTAACGAATTTATTCTGCGGCAACGCCGTGTGTCGCATGTGATAGACGCCGGGCAGGCCAACACCAAACATTTTGCGGTTGTTGACCATGCCGGACAGCGCGACGCCGCCCATGTTGACGCCGTGATACGCGCGTTCGCGACTGATGAAAATCTGCCGATGACCCTGACCACGAACGCGGTGATAGGCCAGCGCCATCTTCATCGCGGTGTCCACTGCTTCGGAGCCGGAGCACAGGAAGAACAGGCGATCCAGCCCCTTCGGCGTGAATTCGGCCACCTCACGCGCCAGCTGAAAACCTTTGGCATGGCCGCGCCCGAACGGCATCGTGTAATCGAGCGTTTTCAACTGCTGATACACCGCCTCCGCGATCTCCGGGCGGCAATGGCCTGCTGGAACACAGAAAAGGCCCGACGCGGCGTCGAGCACCTTGTGCCCGTCATCCGTCCACAGGTACATACCTTCGCCTCTGACGAACAGGCGCGGTTCGGTCTTGAACTCCTTGTTCGACGAGAACGGCATCCAATAGTTGTCGAGCGCGTGTGCGTCTTGCGTGTGCGTGGCGTTGGTGACGTGAGGATCTGCGTGGCCCATGATGGACTCCTGATTATCTGGCGTTGAAACTACGCTGAGCGTAGGCTCATGCACCCTGCGACAATAGAGCCAGATATGCGACAACGATTAGGCCAGTTGTGGCAAACCCGGTTTGCCCAGAGTGATTCCACCGAAACGCTGCAACAGCGCATCGCGGGCATGCTGCGCCGCGCTGTTTTGGAGCGCGCGATCCCGCTCGACGCACCGTTACCGTCCACGCGCGAGCTGGCTGCGGAATTGGGCGTCGCACGCGCGACCGTGGCGCTCGCGTACGAACGGCTACAAATCGAAGGTGCGATTGAATCACGCGAACGTCGCGGATTTTTCGTCACGACGACATTCGCCGCGCATCGTGCTGAATTTCATGAAAGTGATCAGCTTTCGTTGCTGCCGCCGCCGGACTGGGCGCGGCACTTTCGCGAACTGGATGTGGGTTACCGTCCGGTAAAAAATCCGGTCGACTGGTACCGATATCGCTATCCGTTTGTGTACGGCCAGATTGACCCGAAGCTGTTTCCGCTCGCCGACTGGCGCGATTGCTTCGAGCGGGCGATGAAGCTGGAGAGTGTTGAAGCGTGGACGGTAGATCGCGGCGATCTCGATGATCGCGATTTGCTGGAGCAACTGCGCACGCGCGTGCTGCCAAGGCGCGGCGTATGGGCGGCGGCGGATGAAATCCTGGTGACCGTTGGTGCGCAGCAGGCGCTGTATCTGATCGGGCAATTGCTCGGCGGCAGCGGACGCCGCATCGCGGTCGAAGAGCCGTGTTACCCCGACGTGCGAGCGATCTTCGCGATGACCGGCGCGATCTTGTCGTCGGTGTCTGTGGACGCGGACGGCGTGAACGTGCAGCAGATCGCCGCGCTGCGACCCGACGTAGCGGTGGTCACGCCGTCACACCACTGCCCGACCGGCGTGCGCATGAGCGACGAGCGCAAACGCGCGCTGCTGTCGCAAGCAGCAGATCAGGATTTTTTGATAGTGGAGGACGATTACGAGCCACAGCTCGGTGGTGGCGCAGCCGCTCCGGCGCTTAAAAGCATGGACATGAATGGCCGCGTGTTCTACATCGGAAGTTTGTCAAAAACGCTGGCACCGGGATTGCGGCTCGGCTACATCGTCGCACCGCGCGAGGCCATCAGTGCGCTGCGCCGATTGCGCCGCCTCATGCTGCGTCACGTGGCCAGCAACAACGAGCGCGCGCTGGCGTTGTTCCTGTCGCAGGGCCATTTTGAGTCGCTACAACGCCGTCTCGGCCACGCCTACCAGGCGAGACTGAAAATCCTGCGAGAAGCATTGGCTCGGGATCTCCTCGCATGGAAAATTGAGAGCCCGGAAGGCAGTGGCTCCGCGCTATGGATTCGACTGCCGGAGGGCCTTTCCGCCGTCCAACTTGTAGCAGCCGCGCTCGACGCCGACATCGTGATCGAACTCGGCGTCGGCTTCTTCGGCCTCGCGCCACCGGGCGAATTCATCCGCATGGGCATTTCGGCGATACCCACGCATTTAATTGCGGAGGGCATCGCTGCGCTGGCAATCGTGGCGCGCCAATCAGCGAGCGCCTAGTTCTGAACAAATTTCCTGAAGCAGCTTTTACGTGAATGCCATACTTGCTAAGGGCATAGAGCTCATTTATGATAAAAGTCGACTTTCGAATTAAATGCGCGCTAAGCCCAAGCGAATAGGACGTTTTGGCGAAAAGCTATATCAATTTTCTAGCCAGCGCAGTCTCGCACGCAGCGCCGAGCGCCAACAGATTCGGATCCGTGCCATGTCGTCCCACGAGTTGCAATCCCACCGGCGCGCTGCCTGCCGCATGGCACGGCAAAGTGAGGCCACAACCGTCCAGAAAATTTACCCACGACGTGTTGCGCAGGATGCGGGCGTTGGTTTTGAAGAACAGCTCATCGTCGGCAATCAGTGGCGCGAGTTCTGGTGGAATGCAGGCGACCGTCGGGCAGATCACGGCGTCGAAACCGGCTAGCGCCACGTTCATGCGATCAATCCAGAAACGCCGAAACGCGAGCGCGGCGGAGTATTGGCCGCGCGTAACATCGCGGCCCAGTTGCATGCGTTTCCACACGCGCGGGTCGTAGCCGACGCCGTCGACGTTGATGTTCGCGGTGTGCCAATCGAGCGCTTCGGCGGCAAGCAGATTGCCGGTGCGATTGAGCAATTCTTCGAGCGGTGGCAGCGTTGCTTCAATCACGTCGGCGCCGGCTTGGCGCAACGTCTCAACGGCAGCGAGCGTGGCTGCCTCCACCTCGGGATCGAGCTCGCGCCACACCAGTGCTTGCGGTTTCAAGAATCTCACGCCGCGCAAATTAACCTGCGGCAACGGCACGTTTGGCTCTCCGCTGAGCACCGCATCGAGCGCCGCACAACACGCCACTGATTGCGCCAATGGGCCCACGGAATCGTGGGTCACCGACAGCGGAATGCCGCCAAGGACAGGCACCCGGATGGCCGTTGGTTTGAACCCGACGAGCCCATTGAACGCCGCCGGAATGCGCACACTGCCCCCTGTATCCGTGCCCAGCGCGGCCACACACATGCCGTCTGCCACACTCACCGCAGCACCGCTGGATGAGCCGCCCGGCGCTCGTGCGCCGCCATCGGTCATGCGACCCCACACCGAGCGCGGCGTGCCGTAATGCGGATTGATGCCGACGCCGGAATAGGCAAATTCCACCATGTTGGTGCGACCGAACGGGATCGCACCAACAGCCCGCAACCGCGCGACCACCGGCGCATCCAGCGTCGCGGCAGGACGCGAGCGCAGCACCGTCGAGCCCGCGCCGGTCACCTCGCCCGCCACGTCAAATAAATCCTTGATTGATACTGTGATGCCTTCGAGCGGACGTGCGTGACCGTCGTTGATTCGCTTCTGCGATTGCGTCGCAGCGAAGCGAGCAGCCTCCGCGTTGAGCGATAAAAACGCGCGTGATCCTTCGCCGTCGGCGTCGTTCACTTTGTCGATGTTGCGTTCGACGAGATCGTTCACGCTGTCTTTGCCACTCAGAAAAGCGGCGTGAATTTGGGCAATAGTAGTCATGATTTGCTGAGTGAAGTAACGTTTGTTTGCATTATGGCCTGCGCACGGCGCACAGTTTCGGGCTACATTGCATCAATGAAACACTGGTTCGCCTTTTTAATCGGGTTGCTGTTCAGCGCGACCGCTCATGCTGCACCGCAAGTGCTCGACGTCGACTGGAAAGACGGTGCCCGCCAACGCACGTTGCCGCTCAAAATTCGCGTGCCCGAAGGTGACATCCGCGTTCCATTAGTGATTTTCTCGCACGGCCTCGGCGGCTCGCGCGAAGGCGGAAAAGCCTGGGGCGAACATTGGTCGGCCAATGGCTATCTGGTGATACACGCTCAACATCCGGGCAGTGATGAATCGTTGTGGCAAGGCCCAGGCGACGGCCCGCCCAAGCAGCGCACGGCGCGCGGAGCGACGCCGGAGCAACTGCTGGGACGCGTCGACGATGTCCGCTTCATCATTGATGAACTGACCCGATTGCAAGGCAAATCCGATGCGCCCGCGTGGGCCAAACGCGTTGATCTTTCGCGCATCGCGATGAGCGGTCATAGCTTCGGCGCGCGCACCACGATGGCGCTGGCGGGCGAGCGCTATCCGGGGCCGATCAAGTCCGTGGCCGACGCGCGGATCACGGCATTCATTGCGTTCAGCCCGACGGTTCAAGGCGTAAAGCGAACGTGGCCGGAGCGTTACGGTTCTATGAGTAAGCCGTTCCTGAGTGTGACCGGCACCCTTGATGGCGACGTCATGGGCACCGGTAGCCATCCAAAAAACCGTGCAGCAGTATTTGACGCGCAGAACGCTGGCGACAAGTATCGCGTGATCTTTTCAGATGGCGACCATTCGATCTTCAACGGCGGCAGCATGCGCGAGGCAACATGGCTCAATCGCGTCACGGGTGAAGACCACGCGAGCACGCCTGTCGCCACCGCGAAGGTGATTCACGACAAAACCAGTGTGCTCACGCTGAAATTTCTGGATGCGTATTTGAAGGGTAATGCGGAGGCGAAATCGTGGCTCGGCGAGGACGCGGTGAAAACGCTAGGCGACGCGGGAGAGTGGAGCTACAAATGAACTCGCTATCTCAGCCCATCATATACAGGGCACCTCTAATAATTCATTTTTGGGGATGCAGTGTTAGTAGCACGGAGCGCAGCAACCGCAGCGTACGCGCAGGTCACGTGAGGATTGCGAGCACCGCGCGACGACACAATGCGCCGCACAAATGAATTATTAGAGGTGCCCTACAGGGATGCGTGGGCTGGGCACCCGGTGCCCACCCAATGCTGTTCGCTTAACCGCACGCAGTCGAGCCCTTAACGCAGATTACGTTGATTTTGCAGATTTCCGCGGATGAAAAAAGTGTGTAGCACCGACGGTGCGTAAGACCCATCTAACAAAATCTGCGCCCATCAGCGTAATCCGCGTAATCTGCATCAAAAAAATCAGAATACGCTTAAGCGATCAGTATTGACTGCCCGCCCTACCAAACTATTTCAGCAGCGCACGCACGCGCGGCAGCGCGGCGCTCGCCTGCGCCTCAGCCAACCGAATCAACGTTTCGCGATATTCGCGCGACGCTCCGGCGTAGTAGGGTGTCCGGATACGCAGCAGCAGGTCAGTATCTTTCGCTTCGTCGTCTATGATCGTCCGACGCTCCGCGTCGCGAGCCTTCCAGTCTGCGGGTACGCGATCCGGCGTGTCTTCGAGGAAGGCAGACACATCCACGGCGACCACGCGGGTCGCGCCGAGCGTACGCGCGATTCGAATCGGCACCGGCGACACCAGATCACCGTCCTGGTAGGTCACGCCGCCGATGGTGCAGGGCAAAAACATTGACGGCAGCGCTGCCGAGGCGCGCACGGCGGCACCGGTGTGGCCGGACGTGAATGCGACTAATTCATTCGTGCCGACGGGGGCCGCGACCGCGCAAAACCGGCGCGGCAAAAACTCGATCAATGCGCTGCCCACAGCGTCATTAATGAAATTTTGCATGGCGCGCCCGATGAGTCGGTTGGGTCGCAAAATTGCAGGGTCGGCAATGTCAGTCATACCCAGTTCAAGGGCGCGGCGCTCGATTTCACCGGTGCTGATTTTCGCCGCATACAGCGAGCCCACAATCGCCCCCGCGCTTGATCCGATGACCAGGGCAGGCTCGATCCCCGCAGCCTCAAGCACTTTCAACACACCCACATGGGCAAAGCCGCGCGGACCGCCGCTGCCTAGCACCAGCGCTGTACGCTCGCGCCCTTCAGGCCATGCCACCGGGCCGACGCGCGGCATTGCTGCGCTGGAATAGCCGTCGTCGAACTCAGCACAGCCGCTGACCAGTGCCGCCAGCACCGGCAAGGTGCCGATACGACCGAGTGCAGCCCGACGATCCACTATGCGTTCGCACCCAGCGCCTTGGCGCGCTGCGCCTGCGCGTCAAGCTCGGCAGCGGAAGGTGGTGTGTTGAGCCAACCCTGCAGGTGGGTCAGCGCAAGATCAGTCAGCGCGTGAATCAAGGCGGGATGGTCGTTAAGCGACGGGATGTAGTCATACTCAGACCCGCCAGCGTGGAGGAAGGTTTCCTTGCCTTCCATCGCGATTTCTTCGAGTGTTTCCAGACAATCCGCCGGGAATCCGGGGCACACCACATGCAGCCGTTTAACGCCCTGTGCCGGTAGCGCTTGCAGCGTGGCATCGGTGTACGGTTGCAACCATTCAGCGCGACCAAAGCGCGACTGAAAGGTGAGTATCCACTGCGCCTCGGTCAGCCCCAATTCGCGCGCCAGCAGGCGGCCCGTTTTGAGACACAAGCAGTGATACGGATCGCCATTCACCAGCGTGTATTTCGGCACGCCGTGAAAGCTCATGAGCAGCTTGTCTGGACGACCATGCTTCTTCCAAAAATCGTTGACGCGCGCGGCCAACGCTTTGATGTATGCCGGGTCGTCGTGCCACGTGGTGATGGTGCGCAGCGCGGGCATGTAGCGGTCATCCAGAAACGCTTTGAACACGGCGTCACAGGCCGTCGCAGTCGTGCTCGCAGCGTATTGCGGATACATCGGCAATAGCAAAATGCGGTCGCAACGATCCGCTTTCAATTTAGCCAGCGCACTGGAGATACTTGGGTTGCCGTAACGCATGCCGACTTCAATTTTGATGTGATCAGCGGGCAAGCCCATCGCCTTCAACCGTTCGCCCATGGCACCGCGCAGATACTGCGCTTGACGATTAGTCCACACCAGAAGCGGCGAGCCTTCCGGCATCCACACGGTTGCGTATTTCTTTGCACTCTTGCCGGGGCGGGTGCGCAGAATAATGCCGTGCAGGATGGCCAGCCAGACGAGTCGCGGAATCTCGACCACCCGACGGTCACTCAAGAATTCTGCGAGATAGGTGCGAACCGCTTTGGTCGTCGGCGCGTCGGGGGTGCCCAAATTTGACAGCAAAATGCCGATGCGAGCGGCACGGGAGTGACTGTGTGATGAAACGTTGGGATCAGACTGCATGCACGCGATTTCTAGAGGCTTAGCCGTCTCCCATCTCACGCTGCATGGCGGAAGACAGCAGCTTGGCGGTTAAATCCACAATAGGGATGACCCGGTCGTATGCCATTCGGGTTGGCCCGATGACGCCGAGCGTGCCAATGATTTGACCATTGACTTGATAGGGCGCGGTGACCAGAGAGAACTCATCGAGCGGCACGATTTGCGATTCGCCGCCAATGAAAATTTGCACGCCGTGCGCCTTGTTCGATAAATCGAACAGGTGCAACAACTGCGTGCGTTGCTCGAACATGTCGAACAGCCTGCGCAACGCGTCCATGCTGCCGGACAGGTCGTGCGAATGAAGCAAGCGCCGCTCGCCGGACACGACGAGTTCATCGCCCGATTGCGCGACGGCGGCGCCGGTGTCCACCGCGATGGTCATCAGGCCGACCATGTCTTCGCGCAGGCGCTTCAACTCGTCGGTGAGCCGCGCGCGCACTTGATCGAGCGGCAAGCCCGCGAAGTGTTCGTTGAAAAAATTAGCAGCTTCAACGAGTTGTGACGGCGTGAAGTTTCGATCCGCGTTCAGTATGCGGTTTTGCACATCGCCGTCGGGCGCCACCAGCACCATCAATACGCGGCGCTCGTTCAAGCGCACGAATTCCACATGACGAAATGCAGCGGTTTTATGCGGCGCGGCAACTACGCCCGCGAACGATGACAACTCGGACAACATGCGCGCTGCGGCGCTTACCAGCTCCTGCGGCTGTTGCCCCTGAATTTGCGCCTCAATGTCTTTCATTTCGAGCTGCTGCAATGGTTTTGTGATGAGCAGCGTATCAACAAAAAAACGATAGCCACGCGGCGTCGGAATGCGCCCGGCGGAGGTGTGAGGGCTGGTGATGAAGCCCAGCTCCTCCAGGTCCGCCATCACGTTGCGGATGGTCGCGGGGGACAGTTCCAATCCGCTTTGCTTGGACAACGTGCGCGATCCCACGGGCTCACCATCGGCGATGTAGCGCTCAACCAGCGCTTTCAGCAGAATTCGGGAACGGGGATCAAGCATGATCTGATTGTAAAGACGTGGGCGCTCGGCCTGCGTACAAAACCTGTGTGATTAAATCGTCGCATGCCGCAACCGCTCGCCCCTTGCCAGATCGCCATCGCTGTTCGTCCCTCGCAACGCGATGGCAACCGTGACGGCGTGCGCGATTTGACCGACACCGTGCTCGCTGTTGCAGCCCTCTTGCGCGTCTTGGGCTACGCCCCGGTACTGGAGGAAAACAGCGCGGCGGAACTAGATGCAGAGACGGTTTCCGGGCTGCCGACATCAACGATGGTCAATATCGGGCACGCTAGCGGTCTAGCCATTGTGCTCGGCGGCGACGGTACTTTCATTTCGGTGGCGCGGCAATTGGCCCCGCACAACGTGCCGATTATTGGCGTCAATTTGGGGCGGTTGGGTTTTTTGACGGATTTGACGTTGTCGAATCTGACCGAGTCGCTGCCGCGCTTGCTCGCGGGCGAATATCGCGAGGAGAGACGCGTGCTGCTGAGCGTGGTCAGCTCGCTGGCCAACGCCCAACAGCATCTGGCGGTCAATGATGTGGTGGTTAATCGTGGCGGCGCGACTTCGCTGGTTGATCTTGAAATTTCGCTGAATGACCGGTTCGCCTACGGATTCCGGGCGGACGGCGTGATTGTCGCCACACCGACCGGCTCCACGGCGTACGCGTTGTCGGCGGGCGGACCGATCATGGCACCGTTTGTCAACGCCTTCACCATCGTGCCGATCGCACCGCACGCATTGACCAACCGCCCGATTGTGGTGGCGGACGACTCGGTGATTCGCATCACGGTCGCGCGGGCGCGGGAGGCGCTGGCAAGCATTGACGGCCATCATGTGATCCCGCTGACCGAGGGTGATTCTGTTGAGATCAGACGCGCTGCCGACACCGTGCGTTTATGGCATCCGCTTGACTACGACTACTACCACACGCTGCGTGAAAAACTCGGCTGGACGGAGACTCCGGAAGGCCTCTTGCCGCACAGCGCCGTCATTCAACGGTAAGTTGTCGCACGATGCTCAAGCAGCTATCCATCCGTAATTTTGTCCTGATTGATCGCCTCGATATCGAGTTTGAGTCGGGCATGATCGCGCTGACCGGCGAGACCGGCGCGGGCAAATCTATCGTGCTCGATGCGCTCGGTTTGGCGCTTGGCGCTCGGGCTGACAGCGCAGCAGTTCGAGTCGGTGAAAAGCAGGCTGACATCACGGCTGAATTTGAGGTGACGGGCAACGCAAGCGCCCGCGCGTGGCTTGCGGCGCAGGCTGAGCCAGACGCTGACAACGTGGTGCTGCGGCGCGTGATTGACGCCGCAGGCAAAAGCCGCGCGCAAATCAACGGTCGTCCAGCATCGGTGACGGAAATGCGCGAGCTGGGCGCAACGCTGCTCGAACTACATGCGCAGCACGAGCATCAGGCGCTCTTGCGCGGCGCGACGCAACGTGAGTTGTTGGATTGCTACGCCGGCGCAGAGGACGATGCGCGCGTGGTGCAGCTCGCTTTTCGCAGCGCTAGGCAGGCTCGCGACACGCTCACGCATGCACGCATCGCCGTTGCATCGATTGCCCGCGAACGCGCGGCGCTCGAAACCGATCTGGTGGAATTGCGCGCAGCGAAGCCAAACGCTGCTGAATGGGACGCGCTGTCAAAGGAGCAGTCGCGGCTGAGTCATAGTAACGAGTTGCTGGAAGCCGTTGAGACGGCGCGCGCAACGATTGCGGATGACGACGGAGTGAGCGAATCGGTCACCCAGCTAGCAAGCAGTTTAGCCACGGCAGAGCGCATAGACCCGGTGCTGAGCGAGGCGCGGCAACTGATCGAATCGGCAGGTGTGCAGCTTGCCGAAGCGGCGCAGCGGCTTCGCCAATACGCGGGTAAATTGAACCTGGAGCCTGAGCGCCTGCAACAAATCGAAGCGCGTTTGTCGTCCCTGTTTTCGCTCGCGCGAAAGCTGCGCGTGCGGCCTGAAGAGTTAGAGGCGCACTGGCAAACCACCGAAGCCAAGCTCGCGCAGTTAACGGCTTCGCAGGATATCGCGGCGCTGGAGCGCGACGTTGCCGCAGCTTCGGCTGCGTTGTCGGCGGCAGCTGCAATTTTGTCCGCGAAACGCGCTGCTGCGGCCAAAAACCTTGCAACGGCGGCAACGGCGGAATTGCCCGATCTGGCGCTGCCGAACGCTTCGTTTAATGTCGCCCTGATGCCGCACACTGAGATCGAATCCAGCGGCGCAGAGAGCATCGAATTTGCCTTCAGGTCGCATTCCAGTTTGCCCTTTGCGCCGATTGCCAAGGTCGCGTCGGGCGGCGAATTAGCACGCTTGTCGCTCGCAATTCTGGTGGTGTGCGGCGATGCGGCTTCAGTGCCAACGCTGGTGTTTGACGAGGTCGATGTCGGGGTCGGCGGACGGGTCGCGGCGCAGGTCGGACGTAAGCTACAAACGCTGGCCGGTAAGCGGCAGGTGCTCTGCGTGACACATATGCCACAGGTTGCGGCTCACGCTGATCATCATTTCACGGTGTCTCGTGATAATGCGCTCTCGCCAACGACGAACGTGACTGCGCTTAACAAGAAGGGCCGCCTGTCGGAAATTGCGCGCATGTTGGGCGGGCACGAAGTTGGCTCGGCGACCGAAAAGTTAGCGAAAGAATTGCTGGAGACTTCGCGGAGGTGATGGCGTATTTTTGCTGCCTGTAGGAGCGGCTCTGCCGCGACCTGTTTCTGGCAATATTTTGCGAAGGCAGTGTGACGCGGTCGCGGCAGAGCCTCTCCGAGAGGAGACGGACTAGCGCCGACGCTTCTTGACAATCGCCGCTTTACCGCGCTTGCCCTTCACGCCTTTTTTTACGATAGCTTTTGGCTTTGGGATCGCCAGGACTTCGCCAGTTTCCATCCAGGTTTTTATGCGTTGCGCGTCGCCTAGTCGCGAAAACTTACCAACAGAGTCGAGCAGTATCAGCACCACGGGGCGTTGAGCAATTTGCGCGAGCATCACCACGCAGCGGCCAGCTTCGCGGATGAAGCCTGTTTTTTGCACGCTGATGCTCCAGCCCTCGGACTTCACCAGCGCGTTCGAATTGTTGTAGTGCAGTGTCTGGCCGGTGGCCGGGATTTGCACGTATTGATCGGATTGCGTGCTGTATTCGCGAATCAGCGGGTAGGTTTGCGCGGTTTGCACCAGAGTCACCAAATCGCGCGCCGTGGACACGTTTTCTGGCGACAGACCGGAGGTATCAACATAGCGCGTGTTGACCATGCCCAGCGATTTCGCTTTGGCGTTCATGGCGGCGACGGCTGCTTTGAGCCCGCCCGGATAGAAGCGACCGAGCGTGCTGGCAGCGCGGTTTTCTGACGACATAAGTGCCAGTTGCAGCATTTCGCGGCGTGAAAGTTCGCTGCCGATGGACAGGCGTGAACGGCTGGCTTTGAGATAGTCTAGATCCTCGATATCGACGGTTAACGTTTGATCGAGATTTTGCTGCGCGTCTAGCACGATCATCGCGGTCATCAGCTTGGTGATGCTGGCAATGGGCGTGACCGTGTTAGCGTTTTTGGCGTAGAGCGATTCGCCAGAACGTGCGTCAACAATCATCGCGGCTTGCGACAGCAGATTCGGTCCCTGCGCGAGCGCGTGCGACGTCGCTAGCGTCAGCACGCCAGTCAGGAAAAGCCGAATAAAAACAGTGTTGCGCATCAGATTCTTCATATCGCGCTTTAATTTTAAGCTGAATCCGCCTTTGACGTTGTACCAATGCATTTAGAGCAAAAAACGCGCCCCCGCGCACCGACGTCGCAAAAGGCAGTTGCCCAGCCCAACGGCTTGCACTCGGCAGCACACGCTCGGGTGCCGAAGGTTTGCCGGTCAATCCACTTTGGCCCCGCTGTCCTTGACGATGCGCGCGTATTTCGTCAGTTCCAATCTGGATAAATGCCTTGAAATTTTCGAGGAACCGGTCGCAGGGAACGTTCAACGCGCAGCTTTTGCTCGTTGCGGCACCGTGATTGGCTGGTCGCTGTAGGCGGGTGCCCACGTGCATCGGGTGCTTCCGCCGACAGCCAGCACACTTTACCGCGAGCAACATGAGCCGAGTCGAATCCAGTTTCAAACGAGTGCTGGCGACGACGTATCCGGAAAATTACCTTGAAGGAGACAGTCATGACCATTCAACAAACTCCGTTTTTACGCGGGGCCACCGTTAGCTCGGCCACGTAAAGCGTGGCGCGGGTTTTGTGCGGCGGTTCTCGGCTACGGGCTGTGTTTGGCGCCCGGTTTAGCAGACACGCTACTTCCCAACGAGATCCCAACACAAGCGGCTGTCGAAGTGTCCGTGTTAGTTGATGAAGACGTATTTTCGCCAGAGGTTGGCCTCATCGAAAACATTCCGGCGACAACCCTCGGCTTTTCGCCGACCGCATTTTCGTTACTGACCAAGCTCGGAAATCCGAGGCTCACGCGATTGCTCATTCCGGAAGGGTCGGGTCGCCTGCCTGTGGCGTTGCGCCGCGGGTTGCCCAAGGAAACCGCGTCGGCAAAACTTGACTCGTATCTCACGCTCATTTTTGCCGATGAAGTGACCGCAGCCAGCGCAGTGAAACGCCTGCAATCTCAGCGGGGCGTTCGCTATGCAGCCATACAGATTCCATCAACCTTTTCGCAGGCTGCGACCACTGATCCTCTGTTCACTGGCACCCTCGGTGGCACGCCGTTTTCCAAGCAGTGGGGCATGTCTGCGATCAACGCACCCGCAGCATGGAACCTTATTGATGGAACCGCTTACGTCGGCGTTGCCGACACTGGCATTCAAGTGATCCACGAGGATTTCGCGGACGCGACTTACGGAAACGCGTTCAAGGCACATTTATCCATCAACGTAACAGTAACACCAACGTCCTTTAATGTTGACGAATTAGCAGTGTTCACGGACTACGTGGGGCACGGCACACACGTTAATGGAACCATCGCCGCCAGGCACAACGACATCGGGGCCGCAGGCGTTTGCAGGGGCTGTTCACTGATGGTGGCCCGTATTTTCAACGGCGACCGCATTCCTGAGTCTGCCCCTGCTGCTGCGGTGTCGTGGCTCACGCGTGCTGGTGCG
Source organism: Burkholderiales bacterium (assembly GCA_043758415.1). Lineage (GTDB taxonomy): Bacteria > Pseudomonadota > Gammaproteobacteria > Burkholderiales > Casimicrobiaceae > Casimicrobium. The sequence continues at coordinate 22,197 of JAYVNO010000037.1, read as the reverse complement.
CAAGTGGTCAATTTGTCCTTGGGGCGTCCTAACGACCTGACGCTGAAAGGGCCGTTCTGCACCGAAGTTCTCACCGCAAACGACCCTTACTGCACAGCGATTCAACAGGCGGAGGACTATCGTACCGTCATCGTTGCTGCGGCGGGCAATCACAAAGCCAAGTACATGCAGTTTCCAGCTCAGGATGTGCAGACTATTTCGGTCGGCGGGCTCCAAATCGGTGTGAGTGGTGGTTACGAAGCATGGAATCAAGCGGTGGCGTACGACTACCCGCCTTTATCTCCATCAAGACCGACCACCGCCACGACCGAGGCAGGAAATAGCGGAGTCGCGGCGCTTGGCGGGCAACCCGCACAGATATTTGCGCCAGCGCGAGACGTCGTTGCGCCGATGTACTCCGGATATGACTGGAGCCCGGACTACCGGTGCGGCACGTCGCGTTATATCGTGCCACTCACCGAAGGCTTGTATGCCCCGCCGCTCAATCCACCCCGCGCGGACGGGTTTCTCGGCTCTGGCTTAGCCGAGTTTGTCTATCGTTACGGCATGTGTACGGGCACATCAATGGCCACGCCACATGTTACGGGTACCGTCGCGCTAATTCGATCTGCTAACCCTTTGCTTACCAATGCGGACACCAAGTCAACATTGATGCAAAACGTAGCCATGACGCCATCCGGTCTGCCCTATCCGAACGCGTTGAACGCGGTGCAATCGTCGCTCAGCACCAACGGCGGCCTGACGCCGTTATTCATCTTCTACAGCATCAATGACAACAGTTATTTTCAAACGAGCGTGCCGCAAATGGGTGTTGTTGCACTGTTGCAGGGGCCGCCCACCCTGACCGCGTCGGGCGATCACGTCCAATATGGGACATTTAGTGCGCTCGGCGGCGAAGTCGCTGGATTCACCGGGTTCTTCGACAACATCGTCGTTCCGCTTCCAAAAGGATACTCACCGGACAATTTCATTCCGCGAGCGCGGTTGCGATTGTTCACACGACCGCGTGATATACAAGGCGTGGTGCTGACGCCGTTATTCCGTGCGAGCTATGTCAACCCGGATGCTGGCAACACCACCATCAGGCTCCGCCACTACATCGCCGCAGGCCCCGTGGAGCGCGACGCGCTGGATCCCGCAATATGGCGCATCGACGGCGTTGAAGGCTACGTGTACCCTGCTTCGGGTGCACAGCCACCGGGAACTTCGAGAATTCTGCGCGGCGTGAATCCAACATCGCTGAACTGGGTGCTGTTTCCGGAAAGTGATCTTCCCCAGTGGCAGTCATACGGATTCACGGGTGCGGCGACCGTTGTTGGCTATAGCTACTTAAATTGAAAGGAACCCGAACATGAAAAAGTTCATCTGCACCACATTCGTTATGGTGGCTGCGCTGCTCGCATCCACGCAACGCGCCAGTGCGGCCATTGTCACGGAGCCGTTTCTGCCTCGCCCCGGAGACACCGTTAAAGTGACCATCGCCGGGTATTGCCTGTCCATTGAACGTTGGGAGCAGGTCCTAAACCGCGTAATTTTCTACGGTGTTGACTCTCAATTGCCCATTCAAAACTGCATTGACAGGTATCAGGCGTCAATCACTAACGTGACGGGACCCTTTACGCAAATTGAGGTATGGGGGCGCGCGGAAGCACCGCCGCAGCGACCGGACGGATACAGCCTCCTGGATAGACGTGGCGTGAAGGTCGATGCGGCATCAGCGCGGCGCGACCCGCCGACGACCATTCGTGTGACTTCGGGTATCGCGCAAGCCTTGTCGAGCGAAGCCGCAAGAAGCAGCTACGGCGCACTGATCGTGCAGGACGCCGCGGGTCAGCCCGTTGAAAGCGCGCGTGTACGCATCGATCTGGTGTCACTGCGCGGCCCGACGCTACGATCTTATGACCAGGCGATTCCGAGAAGTACCTCGAGCACAGGCGTGGCGCAGTTTGCCGCGACCGAAGCGTATTACGCGGCCTATCAACCTGGCGACTACGTCACCTACACCTTCACCCTCGCCGACGCGCTGTCGCCTAAACCCGCGCCAGCTTTCGCCGTGGTGGGCATCGTGAGTCCGCAATTCGCGCCGTATGCGTTTCCGGTGGTCGAGTATCAGCCGCGGTTTGAGATCGCGGCTGGTTTCTTCCTAGCAAGCGACGCGGCAACCATGCAGAGTCTGGATTCGTTGCGGGCCTCGTTCCTGCGAACCCGTGGTGCGTTCACCGGGCTCAGCGCGAACGCGCCCGGCGCGGTGCCAGTGTGTCGCTTTTTTAGCGACGGACGCAATGGTCGCGCGCTGACCCATTGGTACACAGCCGACGCGGCGGAGTGCGGGGCCAAACGCGCTGATCCGAACTGGACTTACGAGGGGACGCCGTTCTGGACCATCCCCGCTCGCCCAGACGGCTACTGCCCGCCAAGCACGCGCGCGGTGAAGCGTCTGTTGTACGTAGGCGATGCAAAACCGGTATCCGCGCCAGCGCGTTACACGCAGGATCTAGCCTCGATAAATGCTTCGCTGGATGCGTCAGGATCGGCAACCGGGCTGGCTCGCTGGATCGATGACGGCGTGGCGTTTTGCGCGCCGGAATAACGACTTCTCGCCTGACGCACAGGACGGCAACGCATCAATCCACTTTTGCACCGCTGACCTTGACGATGCGCGCGTATTTCGTCAGTTCCTTCCCGATAAAGGCGCTGAATTCCTCTGGGGTGCTGGCGGCGGGTTCGGCTCCTGACGCGAGCCATTTTTCTCGAAGATCAGACGCGGCGAGTGCCCTCCCGACCTCAACCGACAGCCGCTTTACCAACTCCGGCGGCGTGCCTGCGGGAGCAAACAGACCCCACCAGGTAAACACGTCAAAATCTTTGATGCCGGCTTCGGCCATGGTCGGCAACTCTGGCGCGAGGGCACTGCGATTCGGGGTGGTGACGGCGAACGCTTTGAGCTTGCCCGCTTTGATCTGCGGCAAGCTGGAGGCCATGTTGTCGAACATCATTTGCACTTGCCCGCCGAGGAGGTCGGTCATCGCGGGGCCGCCGCCTTTGTACGGCACGTGAGTGATCGGCGCGCCGGTTTGCAGCTTGAACAGCTCGCAGGCGAGGTGTCCGGCGCTGCCGTTGCTGCCGCTGGCGCAGTTCACTTTACCGCTCGATTTAGCGGCAGTGATGATGCCCGCTACGTCGCTCGCTGGCAAGGCGATGGGGTTAGTCACGAGCACGTTCGGCGTGATCACTACCAGCGTTATCGGTGCAAAATCTTTCACCGCGTCGTAGGGCATTTTGGCGAACAGGGCGGGGTTGACCGCATGCGTGGACAGCGCGCCCATGCCCAGGGTGTAGCCGTCAGCGGGCGCTTTGGCGACCGCGTCCATGCCAATATTGCCACCAGCGCCAGGGCGATTGTCGACAACCACTTGCTGACCGAGTTGTTCGGAAAGTTTCTGTGCGAGCGCACGCGAAGTCACGTCCACCGATCCGCCCGCCGGGAACGGTACGACCAGGCGGATCGGTTTGTTCGGGTAGCCCGACTGCGCCAACGCAGCGGCTGCAAACACGAGGCCAGCGGCAAAGCAAACCGCTGTGCGCGTTGCGGAACGAGTGTATAAAAATTTCATGATGCGCGAAGGGACGTGAGCGAAGCTGCGATGATACGGAACGCGCGCCTTTGCGCGCAGTCGTACCGGCGCATAATTGCGGTCATTCCGGGATGTAGTAGTCGACGATGAAAAAAACAATTTACGGCGTAGTGGTCGCCGTGCTCGGCGCTGTCCTCGGCGCTGGCGCGGTGTACTTTTTTGGCTTCGGTAAACCAGCCGTATCAAGCACGGCGGTCGCGACGAGTGCGCCCGCTGTTGCACCAGCGCCCACTTCGGCAGCGACGCGCGGTGACGCGGCTCCTACTTCACCCGCACCGGGCGCAGGTGCCGCCGCTGCGGCAGCGACGCCTGCAAAAGGCGCGGGTGGCGGCACGCCGGTCGAACTCGGCAAGCCTGAAAAGCTTAATTGGCAGAAGAGCGTGCTGGCGGTCGGCAGTCTGCGCTCGGACGAGTCGGTGATCGTACGCGCTGAGCAATCGGGGCGCATCACTACCCTGAACTTCAAGGAAGGCCAACCGGTGCGGCAGGGCCAAGTGCTGGTGCAACTGGATGATTCGGTCGCGCGCGCGGAGCTTGAGCAAGCCCGCGCCAACCAGAAATTAGGCAAGGCGAAATTTGATCGTGCGGTCGAACTGAAGCAGCGCAATTTCATCTCGGGGCAGGCGCAGGACGAGGCCGAAAACGCGATGCGCGTCGCAGACGCCACGGTGTCGCTGGCGGACGCGAAGCTTGCCAAGCTCACCATCAAAGCGCCGTTCTCGGGGACTGTGGGTTTGCGCACGGCGAGCACCGGCGATTACGTGAAAGATGGACAGGACATCGTCAATCTGGAGAAGACCGATCCGATCAAAGTGGACTTCAAAGTGCCGGAGATTTTCCAGTCGAAAATTAAAGTCGGTCAGGCGTTATCGGTCGCGCTCGATGCGTTGCCCGGGCAAACGTTTACCGGCAAAGTGGTCGCGGTTAATCCGCAGCTCGACACCGCCGGACGTGCCGTGGTGCTGCGCGCGCAGATGGATAACAGGAGCGGCGTGTTGAAACCGGGCATGTTCGCGCGCGTACGTTTGACGCTGGCCGACACTGGCGAAACGGTGGTGGTGCCTGAGCAATCGGTGGCGATGCAGGGCGAGGACCAGATCATGTTTAAAGTGATCGATGGCCGCGCAATGCGGACCAAGGTTGAGGTCGGGCAACGACGCGACGGCAAGGTAGAAATTGTCGAAGGCGTGAGCGGCGGCGACACCATTGTCATTGCCGGATGGCAGCGGCTGCGCGATGGAGCAGCGGTACGGTCAGCAAGCGGTGCTGGCGGCGGTGCAGCACCAGCGGGCGCGGTGCCGGCTGCGGCGGCGGGTCCAGGTAAGGCGGTTGCTGCGGACGGCAAGGCTCCGACGCCTGCAACCGAGAAAAAGAGCTAACAACTTTTCGTTGAAACGCCGATTTTTCTAGGGCGTTAGCGCTTAATACGGCTAAAGTCGATACTAGGCAATTTATTGAGTAAAGTCCATACCGGATGGGCGTTACGGACAAAAGCTGATCGTTGCATTTGGGCGATCAGCGCCCTTGAAATTTGGAGACGAGCGCATGAATTTTTTCGATCTCTGCATCAAACGCCCGGTGCTTGCCACGGTGCTCTCGCTGGTGGTGGTGTTGCTGGGGCTCATCGGCTATCAGCGATTGTCGGTACGCGAATATCCGAAAATCGACGAGCCCATCGTCAGCGTTAGCACCAGCTACAAGGGTGCCTCGCCCGAGGTGATCGAGTCGCAAATCACCAAGACGCTGGAAGATTCGCTCTCCGGCATCGAAGGCGTGAGCCTCATCACGTCGAACTCGCGCTCCGAGCGTAGCGACATCACGGTCACCTTCAAAATCAGCAAGGATCCCGACGTTGGCGCGGCCGAGGTGCGCGACAAAGTGGCTCGCGTTCGCGCGCGCCTGCCCGACGCAGCTGACGAGCCGGTGATCGCCAAGGTCGAAGCTGATTCGTTTCCGGTGATGTGGTTTGCGCTGACTTCGGAGTCGCACACCCAGTTGCAGCTGTCCGACACGGTGAACAGGCTGATCAAACCGCGGTTGCTGGTGTTGCCGGGTGCGGCTGATCTGCGCATCTTTGGCGAACGTAAAACGTCGATGCGCATCTTTATTGAACCCGCCAAACTGGCCGCGTTTCGGCTGACCGTGGCCGATGTTGAAGGCGCGTTGCGTTCGCAGAACGTCGAGATTCCGGCGGGTCGCATCGAGAGTCGTCTGCGCGAATTCAACGTGTTAGCGCAAACCGATCTGCAGACACCCGACGAATTTGGCGCGATTACTATCTCGCAATCGGGTGGCTACCCGATCCGCATCCGTGACGTCGCGAAAGTCGAAGTCGCGGCGGCGGAAGAGCGCGGATTTCAACGCTTCATGGGCAAAACGGCGGTGGGCTTTGGCATCATCCGCCAGTCCACCGGCAACCCGCTGGAGCTGTCGAAAGCGGCCATCAATGAAATGCCGCTCATTCAGGAGTCGCTGCCGAAGGGCATGAAAATTGAGTTGAACTACGACAGCTCGGTGTTCATCGCCGAGTCGATCAAGGCGGTGTTCACCACCATCTTTGAAGCAGTGGTGCTGGTCGCGCTGGTGATCTTCTTTTTCCTGCGCAGTTTCCGCGCCACCATCATCCCGTTGATCACCATTCCGGTGTCGTTAACGGGTGCATTTTTCATCATGTACGCGTTCGGTTTCACCGTCAACACGCTGACGCTACTGGCGATGGTACTTGCCGTCGGACTGGTGGTTGATGACGCCATCGTGGTGCTTGAAAACATTCACCGCCATATGGAAAACGGCATGGGCCGGCTGCAGGCGGCGCTGGTCGGTACCCGCGAAATCGGCTTTGCCGTGGTCGCCATGACGATGACGCTGGCGGCCGTATTCGCGCCGCTCGCGTTTTCGACCGGACGCACCGGTCGCCTGTTTATTGAGTTTGCACTGACGCTGGCGGGCGCGGTCCTGGTGTCCGGTTTTGTGGCGCTGACGCTGTCGCCGATGATGTGCTCCGTGTTGCTGAAGCATGAGACCAAACATTCAAAAATTTACAACTGGATCGAACGTGGATTTGACGCCTTCACACGGGGTTACAAGCGGCTGCTCAATCTGGCGCTTGATAACCGATTGATCATCATCCTGGTGATGCTGATCGTCGCGGGCACGGCGGCGTTGCTGTTCAAGAACATCAAGACCGAACTCTCACCGATGGAAGATCGCGGCGTGATCTTCGGCTTTGTTTCGGCGCCAGAGGGATCGACGTCCGACTATCTGGCCAAGTACATCCAGCAGGTCGAGGGCATTTACAAGGGGTTGCCGGAAATGCAGGCCTATGGCGGCAACGGCGGCTTTCCCAACGTCGCCGACGGTACGGCTATTTTGCGACTGAAAGACTGGAAAGATCGTACCCGCTCGCAGGCCGATATTGCCAAAGAGTTGTTCCCCAAGTTTCAGGGTATTGCCGGGGTGCAGGCGTTCCCGTCGCAGCCCGGTTCGCTTGGGCAGAGTCCGCGGGCAAAGCCGATCGAGTTTGTGGTGCTCGCGGCGGTGCCGTATGAGCAGATGCAGGGCTTCATCCAGCGCATGCAGGCCGAGATGCAGAAAAATCCCGGTTTCGTAAATATCGATACTGATTTGCGCATGAACACGCCGGAACTGCGCGTACGCGTCAATCGCGACAAGGTGGTTGACGTCGGTGCCAACGTGGATGTGGTGGGCCGCACACTGGAGACGATGCTCGGCGGTCGTCAGGTGACGCGCTTCAAGCAGGACGGCGAGCAGTATGACGTGATCGTGCAGATCGCGCGCGATGGTCGCGACACGCCGGAGCGCATCAGCGAAATCAACGTGCGCAATAGGAATGGCGACATGGTGCCATTGTCAAATCTGGTCACCGTGCGCGAAGGCGTGAGCCCGCGCGGCATCGCACACTTTCAACGGGTGCGTGCGGCAACCGTTAACGCCAATCTCGCAGCCGGTTTCACCCAGGGCGAGGCACTCACGTACATGAACGAGGCGGCGAAGCGGGTGTTGCCGACCACAGTGCAAACCGACCTGTCCGGACAATCGCGTGAGTTCCGTGATTCGGCGAGCGACTTTTTGCTGGTGCTGCTGTTGGCGATTGGTTTTATTTATCTCGTACTCGCTGCCCAGTTTGAAAGTTTTGTTGACCCGCTCATCATCCTGTTCACCGTACCGCTCGCGATGGCGGGCGCGTTTCTGGCGTTGCAGCTCACTGACAACACGTGGAATATCTATAGCAAGGTCGGCATCGTCACGCTGGTGGGCCTGATCACCAAACATGGCATTCTGCTGGTAGAGTTTTCCAACCAGTTGCGCGATCAGGGCCGCAGTATTCGGGAGGCCGTGATCGAGGCGGCGGTGCTGCGTCTGCGCCCCATTTTGATGACCACGGGCGCGATGGTGCTCGGTGCGGTGCCTCTGGCGCGCGCGCTCGGTGCTGGCGCCGAGAGTCGGCAGGTTATCGGCTGGGTGATCGTCGGTGGTATGACGCTGGGCACCGTGCTCACGCTGTTTGTAGTGCCCACCGCTTACACGCTGCTGGCGCGAGAGGGACGCGGCGCTCGTGAGCGCGAAATCGCCAAGGCAGAATCGCTGGCACAACATCCGGTGCCGATGGCGGGAGAATAGTTTCACGCGGACGACGCGCGTGGGCGTTGTCGGTCAAGTGTTTCAATTTCGCGCTATGATGCTGTGAGCATGAGCGTCGGCACTTCCATCAAAAAATTGCGTCAGGCAGACGGCGGTATTTACCGCGCCTTGATGCTGCGTGCGTACAGCGAGCACGAGACGGCTTTCACCTCCACGTTTGAAGAGCGTGCAGGCAAATCTGTTGACTGGTGGACGAAGCGACTGCAAGACCCGACCAGCATCACGCTCGGCGCGTTCGACCTGAGCGAATCACTGATCGGCACGGTGCGGCTTGAAGCGTACCAACGGGTGCGCGAACGCCATAAGATGGCCCTCTCGGCGATGTACGTGATGAAAGATCACGCGGGCAACGGCGTCGGTCGCCGCTTGCTTGATGAAGCGTTCGCCGAGATGCGCAAATTAAACGGCATCGAGCTCGTGAATCTGACCGTCACGGCGGACAATTTGCCTGCGGTACGCCTGTATTCAAAGCTCGGCTTTCAGACCTTCGGACGCGAAACCCGCGCCGTCAAATCGGCACACGCTTATCTTGACAAGCTGCACATGTGGCGACCGGTCAGCGCAGACTACATAGCGCAGGGCTAGCGGCTAAAGTAAAGGTGCCCTAAAAGCGTTTACAGCGCGATACTGCGACCACCGTCGACGTTGATGGTCTGCCCAGTCACGAAATTCGCGTCGCACACCAGATACTTCACCGCCTCGGCAATTTGTGCCACGCCGCCTTCGCGTTTGAGCGGCACGTGCTGCAAAATCCGGTCACGTTCTGCGACGGCAATCTGACCGTCTTCGGGCCACTCAATGGGCCCGGGTGCTACCGCATTGACGCGAACCTCCGGTGCCAAATCTCCCGCCAGCGCATGTGTCAGGCCACGCAATCCAGCCTTTGCCACGTTGTAAATCAAATAGCCCGCCATCGGGCGCTCAGCGTGAATGTCGGTGATGTTCACGATGCAACCTTGCGCGGCTTTTAGATGGGGCGCAGCGGCTTGCGACAGGAACAGCGGCGCTTTCAGATTGCTGCCGATTAGCGTGATCCAGTCGGCATCGGTGAAATCGCTGACCGCGGTTGGATAAAAAGTAGACGCGTTGTTCACTAACGCATCGAGTTGCCCGTAAGCAGAAATCACGCGCTCAACCAAGGCACCCAGCGTCGCGGTTTGCAGCAAATCGGCCTGCACGGTGATCGCGGAATCGGCGCGCACCGCGTTCAACGTTGCGGCCAACGCATCGGCTGCGTTCGCCGATGCGCGATAATGAATCGCAACCCGCCAGCCCTCTCGATGCAGGCGTTTCACAATGGCGGCACCGACCCGTTTCGCTCCGCCCGTCACCAGCACAACGGGCGCATTTTTCTCGCTCATCATGGCTTCAACTCTGCCCCTTTCTGCCCCGTCGGGTCTGCCCGTTCCGTCACTTGAAGCGCAGGCTTACGGTGAGAAAGTCGTCGCTCATTTGCGTTCGTTAATCGCTGCGGCCCAGTCGATTGACGCATCGGGCACCCTCGATTCAGGTTCAATTTCATTCGCCGATTTTATGCGCGCCGCCCTGTACGCACCGGGCCTCGGCTACTACATGGCGGGCGCGACCAAGCTCGGCATCGGCGGCGATTTTGTGACGGCACCCGAGATGTCGCCGTGCTTTGGCGCGGCGCTGGCGGATGCGTTTGCAGCGATGGGCACGACGAAAGTGCTCGAACTCGGCGCGGGGTCAGGTAAGTTGGCGCGCGACTTTTTGGCGGCGAGCGATAGCGTGCAGTCGTACTCAATTTTGGAGGTCAGCGCGGACTTGCGTGATCGCCAGCAATTGTTGCTCTCGGGGACAGCGGTCACATGGCTCGACGCATTGCCAGATCAAATCGAAGGCTTGGTGGTCGCGAACGAAGTGCTCGACGCCGTACCTTGTGAAATCGTGCGATTTCTCAACGGCCACTACGAGCAGGCGCGAGTCGCAGCGCTTGGCGATTCGTTTTATTGGCGCTGGCAACCGTTGCTTCAGGGTGGATTACTAGACGCCGCAAAACTAAGAATCCCGCCCATCGAAGGCTACACCTCGGAAATCAACCTAGAAGCCGAAGCGCTCGTCGCCACCCTAGCCGCGCGCCTTACTAATGGGGCGCTGTGCTTCATAGACTACGGCTTCCCGCGTCGTGAGTATTACCTGCCCGATCGCAGCACAGGCACGCTGGCCTGCCACTACCAGCAGCGCGTTCACTTCGACCCGCTAATCCTCGCCGGTTTGCAGGACATCACGGCGCATGTGGATTTCACTGCGATGGCTGAGGCCGCCGTGGACGCGGGTGCCAGCGTGATCAGCTATTCCACGCAGGCGCAGTTTTTGTTGCATGCCGGACTGCTGAAACGCCTCGAATCGTACGAATTTGCGAACGAAGCTCAACGCGCAACCGCGCTCGGGGGGGTGCAAAAACTGCTGTCTCCAGCCGAAATGGGCGAATTATTCAAAGTGCTCATCGTCGGCAAGGGCGCGGCAGTTGAGCAACTGGCGGCATTTAGCGCGCTGAATCAGAGCTATCGGCTGTAACAGCTTTCAAGCGAAAGCCTTATTTTATATGGGCATAGCGCAATAAAATGCTAATAATCGACTTTGTATCATTAAGACCGCTTAGCCCAAGTGGGATAAGCATTTCAGCAAAAAGCTGATTTGCTACTTCCCCGTCAGAATCCGTTTTAACCAAACCTGTCGGTCCTTCTTCGCCTCATCGTTTAGCAGCTCATCCGAGTCAAACATTTGCCGTGATTTTGGCTGCGACGCGGCGCGATACAAATCCACTTGCTCAAGCGTTTGCACCCACGCATCGCTGCTGGCGAACTGAAAATGCAGCTTGGCGGGCGCGGCGTACGAAATCCATTTCTCCGGATCGAGCGGCTCGATGGCGACCAAATATTCCGGCCATTGCGCTTTGTCAAATGCGTCACGAAATGCTTTTGCTTTTGCCTGTTCCGTCACTTGCAGCCAGCCGCTCGGCTTGCCAGGTGGGCTCATCAGCACGACAGCATCGACCCGCGTGTCAACCGCTGCCAGCAACGTCGCAGCCCACGCGCCGTAGCGCTGCCCCACGACGGCCAGCTTCTCGATGTTGAACTGCGGCTGCGTTGCCGCCCAGTCGATGGTGCGCCGCGCCTCGATCACCGCTTTGCGGATCACACCGGCGTCGCCGAGATTGCCTTCGCTGCGGAACAAATACGGTTTTTTGAACGGCAACTCCAGCAATATCGATGCAACACCGCCCGCCGCCATCGTTTCAGCTTCTTGCAAAAATTCGGCGCGCGTCACGTTGCTGCCCTCGCGGTGCAGCCACAGCACCGTTGGATGTTTCACTTTAATTTTGGCTTTGCCGGGGATGGGTGCGACCACGGTCAATTCGATGGCATCATTGTCTTTGGGCGTCAATGTCCATTCGCTGACGTCGCAACATTTGCCTTTGCGCTGCGTGGCGGCGGCGCGTGCCGGAACGGCATCGGCGTTAAGGTAGTCAAACTGGCTGGACTGTTCAAGTGGCGCCTTTTCGGCAACGGCACAATTCGACCAGCCAAGCAAAGCCAAACTTGCCAAAATGCCGTATATCAGTGGGTGGCGCATGTAAGGTGTCTCCTTATTAAAGCGACTCATTGTTGAATAGTTAAAAAATTGCACAGGAAGTTCCATGTTGATTCGTCGCCCTACCGACATTTTGCCCTCTGAGTTCACCTCCGAGAGTCAGTACAACAGTCGCCGTGAGTGGTTAAAGACCGTCGGCGCGATGGGCCTGATCGCCGGGTTGCCCGCGTTGTCCGCCTGCGACGCCCAAGCGCAGGGTGCGAAACTCGCGGGCGTGAAGCCCAACGCGGCGTTTGGCCTGCCCGAGGGCGAAAAAATAAACAAAGTCGACGAGTTCAAAAATTACTGCAATTTCTACGAATTCGGCACTGACAAAACCGATCCGCCTGCTAACGCCAAGTCGCTGAAAACACGTCCGTGGACAGTGGCGGTCGAAGGTGAAGTGTTGAAGCCGAAGGTGTTCGACATTGACGAATTGCTCAAGCTCGCGCCGCTGGAAGAGCGCATTTATCGCTTCCGCTGCGTCGAAGCGTGGTCGATGGTGGTGCCGTGGATCGGCTTTCCGCTGTCGACACTGATCAACGCGGTGCAACCCAAGGGTAACGCCAAATTTGTTGAATTCGTCACGCTCGCCGACAAGGCGCAAATGCCCGGTCTGAGGAGCGGCGTGCTCGATTGGCCTTACACCGAAGGCCTGCGCATGGACGAGGCGATGCATCCGCTGACGCTGGTCACGCTGGGTGCGTTTGGCGAAGTGCTGCCCAATCAAAACGGCGCGCCGATCCGCATGACCATGCCGTGGAAATACGGCTTCAAGGGCGGCAAGTCGATTGTGAAAATTCGCTTCGTGGAGAAAGAGCCACGCACCGCGTGGGTCAAGGCAGGGCCGAGCGAATATGGCTTCTATTCCAACGTCAATCCATCGGTCGATCACGCGCGCTGGAGTCAGGCGACTGAGCGCCGCCTTGGCGAATTCGGCAAGCGCAAATCGTTGATGTTTAACGGCTACACCGATCAGGTGGCATCGATGTACACCGGCATGGATTTGAAGAAGTTTTTCTGACGCGCAATGCGCTGTGCGAACGCTTCTACCGCGACTCGGTGACCACGAGTCCAGTCGCGGTAGAAGCGCTGCCGCCGATGAAAATATTTGCCCCACCAGCCAGCAGATGCCCATCTCAATAACAACCTCGCCTGCGCGTGCTTCGTCGCTACGCACCCCGGGCAACGTATTCGTGCAACGCACGAAGTGGCTGTTGATCCTATTGGGGATGCTGCCATTGGCAAGGCTCGTCGTGGGTTTGCCCGTGGGCTGGCTTGGCGTCAACCCGATTGAATTCGTCACCCGCTCCACCGGCACCTGGACGATTGTCGGCATCGCTCTCACGCTCTCGATCACCCCGTTGCGCAAACTCCTCAACTGGCCGTGGCTCATCCGGCTGCGGCGCACGGCAGGATTGCTGGCGTTTTTCTACGCCTGCCTGCACTTCACCACTTACCTCTGGTTTGACCGATTTTTTGATGTCGACGACATCATTAAGGACATCATCAAACGCCCCTTCATCACCGTCGGTTTTGCCGCGTTTGTGTTGCTGATTCCGCTCGCGGTAACGTCAAAAAACAGCATCATCAAAAAGCTGGGTGCCAAGCTGTGGCAGCGCATTCATTACGCGATTTACTTGATCGCGATACTCGCCGTGATCCACTACTGGTGGCTGGTCAAAAAAGACCTGACGCAACCGATCATTTACGCGGCAGTGTTTGCCGTGTTGCTTGGCGTGCGGGTGTTTTGGAAAGTGCGCGCGAATTCCGTCGCGAGGCCGCAAACGATCAGCAAGTTAACATCGAATTGATTTAGCCGTGTTTCATTGCGCGTCTGCTAAATCGTCGCGACCGAACGCGGTCTATCCCGGCAAGGCCTATGAAAATTAATTTACTGCCCGTTCGCGTCAGGACGAGTTCCACGCTGCTCTCGCTAACGCTGTTGGCGCTGATGTCTTCATTAGCGAGGGCACAGGACGCAGAGGATTGGGGCCTCAAATTTCAGAGCACCTATGTGGCCCAGAGTAAGCGCCCCTTTGCTGCGGCCTACACCGGGCCGAACAGCCTGATTCCGCAAAAGGAATTTAGCTATTCGTTCACCGCGACCGCAGCGCTCGGCTTTCGTCCGTGGTCGGGCGCTGAAATTTATCTCAATCCTGAATTGTCGCAGGGCGTACCGCTATCCGGTTTGACCGGGCTCGGCGGATTTCCGAATGGTGAGCTGGCGCGCACCTCCGGACCCTCTCTCACGCTGTATCGTGCTCGCACCTTTATCCGACAGACTTGGGGTCTCGGCGGGGAGAGTGAAAAGGTCGAAAGTGACTTCAACCAGTTGGCGGGCGCTGTGCGCAAACAGCGCCTCACGTTGACAGTCGGTACGGTCTCGATTCAGGACATCTTTGACGACAACGCCTACAGCCACGATCCGCGCACACAATTTTTGAACTGGGCGCTCATTACACACGGCGCGTATGACTTCGCCGCCGACGCGCGTGGCTACACCACGGGCGCAGCACTGGAATATTTCCATGATAATTGGGCGATTCGGTTCGGCCGTTTCGCGCAGCCGAAAGAGCCCAATCAAATGGCGCTCGATTCCCGAGTGTTCAAAAACTATGGCGACCAGCTTGAGTTTGAGCGTGCGCACGCGCTGCTTGAGCAGCCGGGCAAACTTCGCGTGCTCGCGTTTCGCAGCGTGGCGAAAATGTCGCGCTACGAGGACGCGTTGTCGCTCGCCACGCTCGTGCGTAGCGTCCCTGATCTCAACGCTGTGCGCACTGGTCAGCGCGTGAAGTACGGCGTTGGCGTAAATATTGAGCAGGCGATCACGCCAAACATCGGTGTTTTTGCGAGAGCGATGTGGGCCGACGGCAATACCGAAACCTATGCCTATACCGAGATGGATCGCTCGTTTTCACTCGGCACCTTGATCAAGGGCACGGGCTGGGGTCGCGCGCAGGATACGTTTGGCGTTGCGCTCGCCGTTGGTGGACTGTCCGCACCGCATCGACGCTATCTCGAGCGCGGTGGCATCGGTTTTTTTATCGGCGACGGTGCGCTTAGCTACCGACCCGAAACGATTGTCGAATCGTTCTACAGCGTCAATCTATTCAAGGGCACATGGCTCAGCGCAGACGCCCAATACATCCGCAACCCTGCGTACAACGCAGATCGCGGGCCGGTGAAGGTTGGCACCATTCGCCTGCACGCAGAGTTCTGAGGTACAGCGTGCAGCCAAGACAGCGGCTAGTTGAGGTCATGCGCATTTCGCATTGATGCCGCTTTTGCATTGGCTGACACTGGTTTCCCGGCACGAATCTTTCTAGCATTAACATCATCATCGCCAAAAGCGATATCAAGTGGTGCAAAAAGCTCATGAAGCGCGTTCTAGTTCTCGGTGCTGGCATTCTCGGCGTACACACGGCCTACTTTTTGCGGCAACGCGGCTACGCGGTGACTGTGGTCGACCGCCAACCCGGTCCGGCGCTGGAAACGAGTTTCGCCAACGGTAGCCAGATTTCGGTGAGTCAGTCTGACCCGTGGGCGAGCCCGCATGCGCCGTTCAAGATTTTGAAATGGCTTGGCAAGGAGGATGCGCCGCTGCTTTTCCGCCTGCGCATGGATGTGAATCAATGGCGCTGGGGTCTGCGTTTTTTGTACGAATGCTTGCCCAGCCGGGCCGAACACAACACCTTGCAGGCGATGCGCTTGTCGGAATACAGCCGCCGCACGCTGCAAATGCTGCGCAAGGAGACTGGCATTCAGTACGATCATGCCGAAGCTGGCATCATGATGATTCATTCAAATATGCAGAGCTTTGATGATGCGGCGGAAGCGGCGCAACTGCTGATTCGCAACGGTGAGCGCCGTGATGTTTTATCGGTTGCGGAAGCGGTGAAAATCGAGCCCGCACTGGCGCACACGGCACCCACACTTGCGGGCGCGATTTATGCACCAGATGATGAATCGGGTGATGCGTACAAATTCACGGTCGCGCTCGCTGAGCGGGCGGCGGCGATGGGGGTTGAATTTCGCTACGGGACAACGATCAAAAAGCTGCAACGCGACGCCGGTGAATTGTCTGGCGTGGTGATGGTTGATGAAAAGGGCGAACGCACAGAAAAAGCCGACGCCTATGTCGTTGCATTGGGCTCTTACTCGAGCGCAATGCTCAGCGGCGTCGGTGTTGACGCACTCATCTATCCCGCGAAAGGCTACAGCGCCACACTGCCCATCGTGAACCAGCCCGGCGCGCCCAAAGGCAGCATCACGGATGACGAAATGAAGATTGTGTTCACCACGATTGGTGATCGCTTGCGTATTGCGGGCACAGCAGAGTTAAACGGATTTGACACTACGCTGAACCCCGTCCGTTGTGCAGCGCTCACCAAGCGCGCCAAACATCACTTTCCCGATTTGTGCAATTGGGAAGCGGTGACTTACTGGACTGGCCTGCGTCCGGCAACGCCGTCCAATCTGCCGATCATCGGTCAATCCAAACTCAAAAATCTGTACCTGAACACCGGTCACGGCACGCTCGGCTGGACCGAAGGCCCCGGCTCAGCGCGGGCGCTGGTCGACATCATCGCGGGCGTTAAGCCCGAGGTGGATTACGAGTTTTTGCGCGGTTAATGCAAAGTTGCATCTGTAGGAGCGGCTTCGCCGCGACCTGCGGGATTCGTCCAGCGCGGGTCGCGGCGAAGCCGCTCCTACAAACGTACGCTCGCGCCCCTCGTAAAATCGCCTCTACCCTGTCATCGAATGCCCTCGTGAATAAATCTCTTGCCGCCGTGTTTGCAACGGGCGCAACGCTCGTCGCGACGAGTCTGCTTTTCGCGCAATCTGCGGTGATGCCTGCGGTGCCTGCACCGACTGCTGCGGCCGCTGCACTGGCACTCATCCCGGTGCCCGCGATCAACGCCGCCGCCTTTCTCGTGGTCGAAGCGACCAGCGGTCAGGTGCTCGCGGAAGCGAATACCAAACAGCGTCGCGATCCTGCTTCGCTCACCAAGTTGATGACGGCGTATCTGGTGTTCGACGCGCTGCATCAGAAGCAGTTGAGTCTCAGTCAACGTCTGCGCGTGCCGGAGC
The DNA here is from genome assembly GCA_043758415.1 of Burkholderiales bacterium. Classification (GTDB taxonomy): domain Bacteria; phylum Pseudomonadota; class Gammaproteobacteria; order Burkholderiales; family Casimicrobiaceae; genus Casimicrobium. The sequence continues at coordinate 5,212 of JAYVNO010000037.1, read as the reverse complement.
GGGCATGGAAGGCAGAGGGCTCACGCATGTTCATTGAGCCCGGTGCGCCGGTGACGACGGAGGATTTGCTGCGCGGCATGATCATTCAATCGGGCAACGATGCGGCCATTGCGCTGGCCATTTCGGTTGCCGGCAACGAGAGTGAATTCGTGTCGCGCATGAATCGCGAAGCGAAGAAGCTCGGCATGGAAGACACGCAGTTTTTGAACCCAACCGGTCTCACGCAACAAGGGCACTATTTAACCGCTCACGACCTCGCAATTTTGTCGCTGGCGTTGATGCGCAACTTTCCGCAATACACCAAGTTTTACGCCGAGAAAAGCTACACACACAACCGCATCGTTCAAGAAAATCGCAACCGGTTGCTGTTCTCCGACGCAACCGTTGACGGCCTGAAAACAGGTCACACCGACGCGGCGGGCTGGTGCCTGATTGCCACCGTGAATCGCCCACCACGCAAACTTTTGACCGTCGTGCTCGGAGCACCATCCGAAGCGTCGCGCATCGCCGAATCGCGAAAGCTCATCGACTGGGCGTTCACTGCCTACGAAGGACGCAAATTGTTTGAAGGCGGCAAAGCGATTCAGCAACTTGTTGTTTGGAAGTCAACGGTAGACGTTATTCCCGTGGGGTTTCGCGATGACGTGACTGCGGTGAGCGGTGCTGGCAAGGGTTGGAATGTCACCACCGAATTGACCATCCCCGAGCCGCGACTTGGGCCATTGGCAGCGGGCGACACGGTGGGCAAATTGTTGGTGAAACGTGCTGGCAACTTGATTTATGAACGGGACGTCGTGGCCATGGAATCCGCGCCCGGTGCGCCCATCTGGAAGCGCATGTGGCACAGCGTGGTTTTGTTTTGGAAAGGATTGTTCAAATGATTTTTTTGAATGGCGAATGGATGCCGATTGAAGAGGCCAAGGTCAGCGTGCTGGATCGTGGCTTTATCTATGGCGACGGCGTGTACGAGTACGTGCCGGTCATCAACGGCAAACCGTATCGACTCGAAGGTCACCTTGTTCGCTTGAACAATTCCTGCAAAGAAATCGGTCTCAAAAATCCGTACTCACACGCGGAATGGACGGAGTTGGTGAAGCTTATCGTCGAAAAAAACGGCACGCACGATCAGGGCGTTTACTGGCAGATCACGCGCGGCGTAGCTAAGCGCGATCACAGCTTTCCGGTGGGCGTGGAGCCCACCGTGTTCATGATGTCAAACCCGCTACCGAAGCTCACGCAAGCGCAGATCGACAACGGCGTGCCGTGCTACACCTTCCCTGACACGCGCTGGCACCGTTGCCATATCAAGAGCATTTCACTGCTCGGCAACGTGCTCGCCAAACAGCACGCAAGCGAGCAGGGCGGAGCAGAAGTGGTGATGCTGCGCGATGGATTTTTGACGGAAGCATCAGCGTCAAATGTGTTTTGTGTGTTCGGCGACACCATCGTTTCCGCACCTAAGGACAATCACATTTTGGGCGGTATCACGCTCGATGCAGTGTCCGATCTTGCCAAAAAAGCAGGCATGAAGTTGGAGGTGCGCCCGGTGCCCGAGGCTGAGATGTGGGCCGCCGACGAAATGTGGCTCTCATCGTCTAGCAAAGGCGTGCTTGCCATCACCACACTCGACGACAAGCCGATTGGCAATGCCGCACACAAAGGCAAACCGGGGCCCGTTTTCAAAAAGATGTTTGCGCTGGTGCAGGCGGATTTATTTGGCACACATTGAGGGGTTGAATCATGACTGATGCCGTTCCAGAGAAAGCGCAGACCCCCGCCAAAGTCGCAGCGTACAAAGACACGTTGTTCGAATTTCCAACCGAATACCCGCTCAAAGTGGCCGGGAAAAACATTGCCGGATTTGAGAAAACAGTCATAGAAATTGTCAGTCGTCACGTGCTTGATTTTGACCACGCCACCGTCACCTCGCGTGAGTCAAAGGGCGGCAAATATCTGGCTGTATCCGTGAGCTTCGTTGCGCAGTCGAAGGTTCAACTCGATGCGTTGTATCAAGACCTAACGGGCCACGTTGACATCGTCTGGGCGCTGTAGGGCGCTGATTTTTACCGATGATCATTTGCTCGCTCGGTCGCGTCGACTATCAGCAGACGTGGGAAAAGATGCGCGCGTTCACCGATGCGCGTACGCCTGATACTGAGGATGAGCTATGGGTCTGTGAGCACGCGCCCGTGTTCACCCAGGGCGTCGCGGGCAAGCCTGAGCACTTGCTGTTTAACCCGACGAATATCCCTGTGATCAAAACGGATCGCGGCGGACAAATCACGTACCACGGGCCGGGGCAAGCGATGGTGTACGTGCTGCTCAATCTCAAACGTGCGGGATATGGCGTGCGCGAGATGGTGATGCGGATTGAGAATGCAGTGATTGGGTTGTTGGCCGTGCACGGGGTTAAGGCTTACGGCAAGCGCGATGCGCCGGGTGTTTACGTCGCGTTGTCCGACCCCCTCTCTCGCAGCGCGGGAGAGGGTTGGGGTGAGGGTGGTGATAAGCAGAACCATCTCCGCATAAATCCGCCCGCCCAACTTCCCGAAGACCTCAAGCGTTACGCCCGAGAAATGCGCACACGCACCACAGATGCCGAAGCTCTGATGTGGCACCTCGTGCGCGGAAGACGGTTGCTAGGCCTCAAGTTCCGAAGGCAGCACTCCGTCGGTCGTTACATCATTGATTTTTACTGCGACGAGTTGCAGTTGGCCGTGGAGTTGGATGGCGGGCAGCATCAGCAGCACGCAGATTACGACAACGAACGAACGGCATGGCTGCAGAGTCAGGGCGTTCGTGTTATGCGATTTTGGAATAACGATCTGCTGACGCAGACCGAGGTTGTGATGACGGCGTTGTTTAACGAGATTCAGGTTTTGCAACCGCCCTCACCCCAACCCTCTCCCGCGCTGCGGGAGAGGGGGCCAGCGCAAGAAGCCAAAATCGCCGCCCTAGGCTTAAAAGTGCGCAACGGCCACACCTATCACGGCCTCGCTTTCAACGTGAACATGGACTTGACGCCGTTTTCTGCCATCAACCCCTGCGGTTACGAAGGGCTGCGTGTTACTCATCTACATGAGCTGGGCGTCAATCTCTCGCTAGAAGCCGCTGGAATGAGCCTCGCCGAGGAACTCAAGCGACAGCTAACCGCGCCCGCCAAGTGAGAAAATAGCCGCATGGACTCGTTCACCACCACCGCACCGGAAATCACCAAACCTGATAACGCAGTCGGCGTCAAGCACAAAGGCGAGGGCAAGACCGCGCGTATCCCGATCAAAATTGTCGCTGCGCCGATGCTGCGCAAGCCGGACTGGATTCGTGTCAAGGCACCGACCGGCGAGGCCGCAGCGCGCTTCACCGAGATCAAGAAGATCCTGCGTGAGCACAATCTGCATTCGGTGTGCGAAGAGGCGAGCTGCCCGAACATTGGCGAATGCTTCGGCAAGGGTACGGCGACATTCATGATCATGGGCGACATCTGCACGCGGCGTTGCCCGTTTTGCGATGTCGGTCACGGTCGCCCGAATCCGCTGGATGTGGATGAGCCGAAAAATCTTGCCAAGACCATCGCCGCGTTGCGTCTGAAATACGTGGTGATCACCAGCGTGGATCGCGACGATCTGCGCGACGGCGGGGCCGGACATTTTGTTGAGTGCATCAGGCAGGTTCGCGAGGCCTCCCCACAGACGCAGATCGAGGTGCTGGTGCCCGATTTCCGTGGCCGCGTCGACAAAGCGCTGGCCATTCTGGAGGCCGCGCCGCCGGACATCATGAATCACAACATGGAAACCGTGCCCCGCCTTTACAAGCAGGCGCGCCCCGGCTCTGACTACGCGCATTCGCTGGCGCTGCTGCGTGATTTCAAGGCCAAATTTCCGGCCGTGCCGACCAAGAGCGGCCTGATGGTCGGCCTCGGCGAAACGGATGACGAAATCCTCGAAGTCATGCGCGACATGCGTGCCCACCACATCGACATGCTCACCATTGGCCAGTATTTGCAGCCCTCCCTTGGCCACCTACCCGTGCTGCGCTACGTACACCCGGACACTTTCGCGATGTTCGAGCGCGAGGCGTATGCGATGGGCTTCAAGCATGCAGCGGTCGGCGCGATGGTGCGCAGTTCGTACCATGCCGATAAGCAGGCCGATGGGGTGGTGGGGTAATCATCCTCTCGCGATTGCGCTTCGCTTCATCTGGGCTATAACTTTTCTCTGAAACAACCACCGAACTGGGGCTGAGGCCGCACTTGGAATGAAGTCGACTATTGGCAGATAGCGCCGCTTGCTCCTATGCATAGCGGCTTTCAGCGAAAAGCTGATAACCCAGAAACACAACTAGCTATCCGCCACAGACCCCACACCGAGCGTCCCGCTTCACGCGCAACGTGGTCATTTCCATCGTCTTCGCATCGATAGTGAGCAAGCGCCCACATAGTGTTTCAGCGCCGTCGATATTGGCGAGTAGCTTCAGCGCTTCGGCGGCCTGCAGGCTGCCGACGATACCCACCAGCGGCGCAAACACCCCCATCTCGGCGCACGCGGTTTCCTCGAAATCGCTCGTTTCCGGGTAAACGCACTGATAGCAGGGCGACGACTCAATCCGTGGATCGAACACGCTGACCTGACCGTCAAAGCGGATCGCAGCACCGGAGACGAGTGGCTTTTTTGCAGCTACGCAGGCGCGGTTGATGGCGTGGCGCACCGTGAATCGATCCGTGCAATCGAGCACGACATCAGCCGCGGCGACGGCCTTTGACAGGGCGTCGCCGTCGAGTCGTTCGGCAATCTGGTTTATCGTGATGCGCGGATTGATCGCGTGCATACGCTTCGCGAGCGACTGCACTTTGAGATCGCCCACGCTTGCGGTCTCGTGCGCAATTTGCCGTTGCAGATTGGTGAGATCGACGCGGTCGTCGTCAGCGATGGTGATGGTGCCGACACCCGCTGACGCTAAGAAAAGCGCGGGCGGACAGCCGAGACCACCGGCCCCGATGATGAGTGCGTGGGAGTTCGCTAAGCGCTCCTGACCGGCAACGCCCCACTCGTCGAGCAGGATGTGGCGGGAGTAGCGGAGCAGGGCTTCGTCGTCTAGGTGACTTTTAGACATCTCATGGGCACCTCTAATAATTCATTTTTGGGGATGCAGTGTTAGGAGCCCGGAGCGCAGCAACCGGAGCGTACGCTCTGGTACGTGAGGATTGCGAGCACCG
>JAYVNO010000036.1:0-7184 GCA_043758415.1 Burkholderiales bacterium | reverse complement strand
CGCTGGATGGGTCGCGGCAGAGCCGCTCCTACACATTGACCCACACGGCGCAAACTGCACGGCGGAAGCCACCCCGCCATTGGCAATCGCCCGATAAGCATTGGTCAGCTCAAGCAACGAAACGTCAGCACTGCCCAGCGCCAACGAAAACCCATAGTGATCCGGGTCGTCGACCAACGTCGTCAGTCCCGCGCGTCGCAGCAACGCGTGCGCGGGCGCAACACCTACCAGCGTGAGCGCACGAATCGCGGGCACGTTGAGCGACGACGCGAGTGCTGTGCGCACGCTAACCGGGCCGACATATTCGTGTGCGTAGTTTTGTGGCGTGTACGCGCCGCCGCCAACGTCCACCGAGAACGGCGCATCGTCAAGTAAGGTCGCTGCGGTGAACAGATTTTTTTCGAGGCCGAGCCCGTAGATGAAAGGCTTCAACGTCGAGCCCGCCTGCCGTGGCGCGCGCGCAGCGTCTACCTCGCCCGCCGCAGACAGACGCCCCGATGACCCGACGTAGGCGAGCACTTCACCCGTCGCATTGTCAATCACCACCACCGCAGCATCCTGCGCGTTGCGACCACTCAGCTGCTGCAAATGTTTGTTGATGGCCTCACGCGCCGCGAGTTGCAGATCGCGGTCGAGCGTAGTGGGTACGGTTTGGCTCCCTCTCCCCCGGAGGGAGAGGGCTGGGGAGAGGGGGAGGCCTCCACTACGCGCCAAGCTGGGCGCGTTCGCCAACTTCCCCCTCTCCCCCGGAGCCGTAGGCGACACGTGTGCCACCGCCTCTCCCTCCGGGGGAGAGGGGAGATACTTTGCCACGTGCGGCGCGATGGACTCACCCTCGTTGCGCGTCAAGGCCGAGCTGCCCCACCGATCCATCGCGAAGGCGAGCTGACCACAATCGCCTCGCGCATCAAGCGCTTTCAACACTTCGCACGCGCGTCGTTCAACGGTTGCACGTGGCGCTTGCGGCGCACGAATCAATGCGGCGAGCAGCGCAGATTCAGCAGCGTTCAAGCCGTGCGGTGATTTGCCAAACAACACATCCGCCGCCGCGCCAATACCCTGAATTTCGCCGCGAAAAAAAATGGTATTGAGATACGCCTCAAGAATCTGCTGCTTGCTCCACACGCGCTCCAGCGCCCACGCCGCCTGCGCCTGATCAATTTTCTGTTCAACCGTACGCCCCTCGCTAGCACGACTGAGCGACTTGTCCATCGCCGCTGCGACCTGCATCGATATGCCGCTCGCACCGCGCGTGGCTGCGCCTCCGCGCAGATTGCTGATGGCCGCTGCAGCAGCCGCACGCAGGTCGACCCCTCCGTGATCGAAAAAGCGTTTGTCTTCAGAGGCGAGCACGGCATCAATCAGCGCGGGAGAAATTTCATCGAGCGAAGTCCATGACGTACGACGGACTTTGTCATCAACACGAATGCGCTGAATCGTTACCCCATTACGGTCGAGGATGAGGTGGTCGCTGGGGATATAGGCCTTGCGGAGAGAGTCGAAGGTAGCGGGATTAGCGGCGGCGCAGTGTGCGGTGAACGCGACGAAGATCGCAGCGACGTATCTCGTTAGAGATGTGCAAAGGCAGCCGGTTCTACCCCCTCTCCCCGGGGGAGAGGGTTGGGGTGAGGGAGGTTGCGCTACATCCAAGCTTGGAGAGAACGCCAAGACCCTCTCCCCTAGCCCCTCCCCCCCAGGGGGAGGGGAACAAGCAGCATTCGTCATGGGTAGCGACATGATTTGATTCGTGCCGCGCTTCTACGGCTCAATCTCAAACAGCGCATTGCCCAACTGCCCATTCACTTCCGGCGAATACATGGCTTCTGCGTGCGTCGGTGGAAGCGCAAACTTTCCCGGTGTGGTCAAGCGAATTTCGTAGGTGAAGCTGTGCTGACCTTTGCCTGCCCATTCGAACGATGAGCGCACGCTGGTGAAGGTGCGCTCGATGTAGCGATAGCCGCTCCACGTCTGCGCCATTTCTGCGCTAGTCGCGAGCTTGGCGAGACCTCCGAGCACGGTGCTGCCCGCAGGCACCGGATCATCAATTGCCAGCCAGCCGAGGCCCGCTTTATTGTCGGCGGTGACGGTCACCTGCACAATGTCGCCAACGCTGTATCGCCCCGGACGTTTTTGTTGCACCGGCTTGAAGGTTTTGGCGACACCGATGCCGTTATCAACCTTGCCTGCAAGCGCGACAGGCGCGCGCAACTGCGCCCGCGCCCAAGGCTCGCCTTTGCCGAGATGCTCAACCGCAATGCCATTTGCGCTGCCGCTCCATGGGAAGCTGACTTCACCTTCGATCATAACTGTATCCCACACCACTTCTTTGGTTTCACCGTTGTAGGTCACGCGCGTGCGGCCATCGGCCGCGGCCTGTTTGTTGTGACGCTCCAGTGCGTACGCAGCCCACAGGTTGGCCTGCGTACTGTAGAAATACCCGCCGCGCTGCATGCGGTTGTTGAGGCCTTTTAGCAACGGCAGTTTGAATTCGCCGAGTTCGCGCGTATCGAGGCTCAGGCGGAACATGCGGGCAAGCGTGTAGTCATCACTGCGCATGAAATACCAGCGGTCATCGCTGCGTGAGACGGTCGCTACCCCAGCGGCGACTTTCACGTTGTCGCGCAGCTCCTTGATTGCCGCTGCACGTTGCGCGTCGCGATTCGGCACGTCTTTAGTGCGATTCAAAATGTCCAGCCAGTCGGCTAGTGATGCCGCTGTCAGCTTCACTGGATCAACACGAATCGTATCGAGTAAACGCTTCGACGCACGGTCGTAGCGCGACAGCGCCTCCAGCGCAATGAGTTTTTCGGACAGGAGATAATAGCTGTCGTTCGGCAACCATGCGCGCTGCGTCTTCAGTTCACCGGCGACGTAGCGCTCAAGCCCTGAAAGCATGCGCGCCTTCAGCTCATCGGGGATTTTCCAACCCGCCTCATGCGCACCGGAGAGCACGAAAGCCGTCAGGATTGGGTAGCCTTCGCTGGTGTCGCCGGGGTAGTAATTGGCGAGGCCGGAAGCCGACAAATAATTGGGCAACGAACCCGCAATGACGTCCCACAACGCCTCATCCTTGGCACCCATCGTGCGCGTCATGCGCTGCTCCAGGCAGGCAAATGGGTAGCGCGCAAAGTAAGCGCGAATGCCGCTGGTGTCCGCGCCGTAAGTCCGTGCTAGCGACACGGTGACATCGCCTTTACTGGTCGGTGTATCCGGGTTCAGCGTGAGTGCTGTCTTGCCCTTGATCTCGCTACTGGCGTCCGCCACGGTACGTTCTGGCAGCGGTGTTTGCGATGCCTGCTTGATGCGTAGCGCGTCGCCGCGCGGTTTGCCTTTTTCGACCGCCGCGAAGTTCCACACCACCTCCTTACCGTCGGCTGGCGCTTTCACGTCCCATGTCAGCACCGCGCTTTCGCCGGAGCCAATGCGCACTTCACGAGCTGGCAACTTAGTGGCCTCCGTTCGCCCTGAGCGGAGCGAAGGGTTTGATGGTGACGTGGCGCTGTTAGACCCTTCGCTCCGCTCAGGGCGAACGGGTGAAAGACTAACCTCAGATTGCGCAGACACGTCTGCCACCACCGCCCTTTGCGTTGTGTTGCGCAGCGTCACACTGGCACGATATTCGTCGCCATTTCGCGTGACGGCGGGTAGGCCGGAGAAGAGTTGCAAATCACGCGTCGTTCGGATGCTTGCCTCACCCGTACCGAATCGGTCGCCCTCAGTTGCGTGTGTGCGATCGGCCACGGCTACGATGCGGAAACGTGTGAGCGAATCGTTCAACGGAACCTCGACGCTCGCTTCGCCATTGGCATCCGTCACCACGCTGCCCTGCCACAAAATCAGTGTGTCAAACAGCTCGCGCGTACCCGCACCGCGTCCGCCGGAACCGCCCGGAGGCAGCGCCTTTCGACCGAAATGACGCTTGCCGATCACCTGCATCTGTGCGGTCGCCGTGGTCATGCCGTAGTCACGGCGCTTCATCATCGCTTCAAGCAATTTCCACGTGTTGTTGCCCTGTAATTCAAGCAGCGCTTCATCGATGGCAAACACCGCAAGCTCCGCGTTTTCGCCCGCGCGATTGTTGTTGCCACGCGTGACCTTGACCTTGACCAGCGACTTTTCACGGGTCTGGTATTCCGCCTTATCTGGTGTCACCGTGACGTTGAGGCTGTAGCGCTGCCAGTTCACGTCGATGTTGGCGATGCCCAACTTGAACGCAGGTTTCGCGAGATCGACTAGTGCAGTAGGTGCAGGTGCGCCCACGCGCCCGCGTACTAGCAATGCAGAAACGTAAGCATTTGGTGCCCACTCTTCTTTCACCGGCACTTCGATGACGGCGGACTTACCGGACAGCTTCGTCACGAAGCTTGATAGCACCGCGCCTTCCCGCTCAACCGTTACCAACACCGTCGCTTCGCGGAACGGCATGCGCACCTGAAAGCGCGCTTTGTCACCCGGTTCGTAGCGCTTTTTCTCGGGCAGCAAATCAATGCGATCCGAGCTTTCGGCGCGGAACATCCAGTCGTCGCCATTCGATGCCCACACCGACGTACCTGCGCTTGCCGGACGACCGCCGTTGTCGACGATTTCAACGGTGAGTTGAATCTCGCCAGACGCGCTGACGCTGCTGGTGCAGCTGTATTTGCCGTTGCGATCCGACACGCCTTCGCAGAGCACGCCCAAATCGCTCTTGCGTTCAGTGGATTCGTAGCTGTAGAAGCCGCCAATATTGCGCTTGCGATACGAATCCCACGTTCGGTTGCGACCACTCACCTTGAACTTGACCCCACCGACCGGCTTTCCGGTCACGTCCGTGGTGACGATGTCGTAGCCGAGCTTTTCGCGCGCCATCGCCCAGTCGGCGGTTTTGATCCCCACCAGCACCGATGCAGGCCACACCGTGGTGCGCGCCTGCGCGGTGTAAATCTCACCGTTCGGATCTTTGTATTCCATATCCGCCACCAGCGAATGCGGGCGATCCACCTTCGGCGTGGTCATGGGCACGCGGGCGCTGCCTGCGGTCGACAACGCGAGCGATTGATCTTCGCCTTCGGGCTGTTTGCTGCCGCGCCGCGTCGTTCGCATCGAGCCTTCTTCATCGTATTCGGGGACACTGAAACTGTAGTCCGGCAACGCATCGAAGCCCGGCCAGGTGCGCGCGTCAAAGCGCGAGCGCACGGTCACGACGTCACCGCTTGCGGGGCCGCCAGACAAGAATGAAAGCCGCACATCGACGTTCGCCTTGTCGCCGCCGACCACGTTCGCCTCCGCGATGCTGATCTCGGACTTGTAGACTGGCAAGCGGAAGTCCGCCATGGTGAAACGACCTGTGGTGCGCCCACTAATTTCCACGCGATACTGCCCGCGCTTTGCATTGGTCGGCATCTTGAGTTCCGTGATCGCATTGCCGCGAGCGCTCCATTCGAGCGGCATGGTGCTGCGCTGATTGTTGCCTTCGTTGATGATGGAGACCGTCTTCGGTAACTTGCCCACCTCGGGCGCGCCGGTGCCGTAGCGCTTCAACTCACGTGCGAAATGCTTCATGTGAACTGTCTCGCCGGGGCGCAGCAGATTGCGCGCGAGGATGGTGTGGAACGCCTGCTTGCTGTTGCCACTGTTGTCGTCGTCGTAGTCCCACGGCAGATTGAAGCGCCACTGCTCAATGCCGCGCGTCCAGTCGCTGCGCGTGAACGCCGTGTCGTCACCACTCTGCGCGAAGATGAACATCGGGCAGGATTCGCCCTTCTTCTGTCCTTTGGGTGTGAGGCGCGCAATGCCGTCCTTGTCCGTTTTTCCAACGGCCAACTCCGCGCCTTTGCAGTCGCGAATGCGCACATTGGCATCGGCCACCACGCCCGCGTCGTTCAGCCGCGTCACCCACACCAGCGCGCCACCGGTGCCTGTTTTGGCATGCACGGCTAGATTGGTCACCAGCGCGATGGTGCGCACGTACATCGAGCCCTTTTTCTCCAGCAGCGATGCGCCGAGCGCTGTTGATTCAGCCTCGACGATATGCAGGCCCGGCTCCGCGAGCGGCAAACCAACCACTTCAAATTCTTTCGGCCCGCCCGGTTTCGGCAGCGGCAGCGATTGCACAAGGGCCACGCCTTTAAGCAGCGAACGACCACGCACGTCTTCATCACCCTTTGGCCGCTCGCCAAAATCCGCGTAGTCCGATTCCTCGTCGTCCATCGAGCGATCGCTTTGCTGAAAGCCAAGCGTGCGCGCATACCAGCGGATCATGTCCTGCTCGCTGGTCACGCGCAGTTTGCGGATGGTGGCTGCCGTGCCTGCGCCAGGTGAGCCAGCTATACCGGGCTCCAGATTCCGCACCGTGATCGGCAGCGCCGGATCCGCCTGCCGCTCCAGAATGCCGAAACTGCGCGGAAACTTCACCAGCGGCGGATAGGCGCTGGTACGCATCGTGTAGGCACGCTTGAGCGTGAGGGCGGTAGTTGTGCCGGACTCCTTTAAGTTCGGTGGAACGATCAACGTGAACTTAGTCTCGGACGGAAGTTTGGAAAAATTGATGCCTTCGCTGTCGTCTTCACCAGCGTTGGGTGGATACAGCTTCCCCGCGTCATCGCGCAGTCGGAATCGCGCCGCGTCCTTGGGATCAACGGCGCGTTTGAAGCCTACATAAACGTTGCTCATCGGATTGCAGCCTGCGTCCTTGTTTTCGCGGCTGCACGTCAGCTCCAACCAGTCGCCAGAGCGAACTTTGAAACGCAGCGTGTCGACCGCCTGCTTCGTTGCCGCCGTGGGCGAATCCCAGCGAATGATCACATTCGCGCCACTCGGAAAATTTTGCGTGCAACGGAAGGCGATCCAGTTCTCGGTGTTGGTGATGCCCGCCGCCTTAAGCACCTCGGTGCGTCGCGCGCCGCCAAAGGTGCGCACGCTGTCCACCGAGCGCACGCCCTCCACTTCGCAGAACACGTGGGCGATGAACGTCTTCGCATCCACTGGCCCCTTGGCGCGAGCGAGGAACACCTGCTGCTCGTCGATATCAATTGCCTCGTGCGCGGGGCGAGTTTCGGCGAGGGCGGGGAGATCAGCCGCATATGCAGCAACGACCAAAGTGGCGGTTAGCAATATCGCTAAAAGTGTGCGAATCATGAAGTCCTTGGATCAAAACGTGTGCAGTATGTGTAGGAGCGGCTCTGCCGCGACCCGAGCACCGTGAG
>JAYVNO010000035.1:0-7202 GCA_043758415.1 Burkholderiales bacterium | reverse complement strand
CCTTGCCGTACTTCAGTACGGCTGCGGCTGTGCGCCTTGCCTGACGAAAAAATACATCGATTTCATTCGTCATTGTTTTGATGAAACGAACTACTAGTCATAGCCACTGTCTTGGTATTGAGATAAGCCTCCGACGCCTCCGGTCCGCCTTCAGAGCCGTCGTCTGAATCCTCGGCATCACGCGTGGGCCCAAGGGTCAATGATCTGCACGCCAGTGCCCTTGAAATCCCACACATTGCGCGTAGCAATCATGAAGCCGTTCGCGATGGCGATGGCGGCTATGGCGCAATCTGCAAACGCGATGGGGTTGCCTTGCGCCTGAGCGCCCGCGAAGGTTGCGGCAAAGGCTTCCGCAGCCTTGGCATCGAAGTGCAGCATACGCCGTTCGAACAAGGCAACTAGCTGATGCGATAGCGCCTGCCCCAACGCTTCGCGACGACGTCCCTGCGGCAGCACTTCGACACCGACCAGCAGTTCTGCGAGGCTGATGGTCGTGATGTAGAGCGTTGCGGGCTCCTGCGCGTCGAGCCAATTCAAGACGGTCGGGTTGGGTTCACGCTTGAGCGGCTCTGACACCACATTGGTATCAAGAATGATCACTCAAAACTTGCCGATTCGATGGGCCGTTGGTCTCGCTCGAACGCCAGTTCTGCGCACCCCAAGCTGCGTCCAATCGCTAACAACGCTGTTCCCAAGCCAACTTTAGGCGCAACGGCTCCCTCCAGAATGAATCGAATTTCTGCCTCGGTACTGCGCCCATGCTCTGCCGCCCGAAGTTTGAGCGCACGGTGCGTGGAATCGGGAAGGTTTCTAACCGTGACGGACGACATTGATAGCACTCCACTTAGTTGCATTCAATGCTATCAAAACATAATTTAGATAGCAATCCATTGGCAATCGTGAAGCAGATGGCGTAGGTCGGAACGCTTGCGGTTCCGACCGATGACACTATTTCTGCCAACGCTTTTGTCGGAACCGCAAGCGTTCCTACCTACGACAATTCGCTAGGCGTGCAATCAAACGCTAGTCATAGCTACCGTCTTGGTATTCAGGTAAGCCTCAAGCGCCTCGGGGCCGCCCTCGCTGCCGTAGCCTGAGTCCTTGATGCCGCCGAACGGCAGCTCGGCCCATGGCATGGCCGCTTGGTTGATCCAGAGCATGCCGGTTTGCATTTGGCTTGACAGTTGATGCGCGTTTTTGATGCTGCTGGTGAACGCGTAGGCGGACAGGCCGAACGGCAGGCGGTTGGCTTCGGCAATCGCTTCGTCCAGCGTCTTGAAGCTGCGTACCGCAGCCATCGGGCCGAACGGTTCGTTGTTGAACACTGAGCTGTCCAGCGGCGCGTCCAGAATCACCGTTGGCTGGAAGAAATTGCCGGTGCTGCCGATGCGCTCGCCCCCGGTGGCCACCGTTGCGCCGTGCTTGATCGCGTCTGCGGTGATTTCTTGCATGGCGGTGACGCGACGCGGGTTGGCGAGCGGGCCCATGTTGATGCCCTTTTCCATGCCCGAGCCCACTTTGAGGCCCTGCGTGTAGGCCACGAGGCCTGCGACGAATTCGTCACGCGCGGCTTCTTCAACCAAGAATCGCGTCGGCGAAATGCACACCTGACCGGCGTTACGAAACTTCGCACCGGCCATCATTTTCACGGCGTGCGCAATGTTGGCATCAGCCGCGATGATGACAGGCGCGTGGCCGCCCAATTCCATCGTCAAACGCTTCATGTGTTTGCCTGCGAGGGCGGCCAATTGTTTGCCGACGGGCGTCGATCCGGTGAAGGTGATTTTGCGGATGACGGGGTGCGGGATCAGGTAATTGCTGATCTCGGCGGGGTCGCCATAGACCAAGCCGACTACGCCTGCGGGCAAGCCAGCATCGACGAATGCGCGGATGAGTTCAGCGGGCGAAGCAGGCGTTTCTTCCGCCGCCTTGACGATCATTGAGCAACCGGTCGCGAGCGCCCCGCACAGTTTGCGCACCACTTGATTGATCGGGAAATTCCATGGCGTGAATGCGGCGACCGGGCCGACCGGTTCTTTCAACACGAACTGCTGCTGATTCATCGCGCGCGGCGACACGATGCGGCCGTACACGCGGCGGCCTTCTTCGGCGAACCATTCGATGATGTCCACCGACATGCCGATTTCAACCTTCGCTTCGGCCAGTGGTTTGCCTTGTTCCAGCGTCATCAGCGTGGCGATGGCTTCAGTGCGCTCACGCAGCAGGGCGGCGGCGGCACGCATGATTTTTGAGCGCTCGATGGCGGGCGTGTTCTTCCAGATGGCGAAGCCAATGGCTGAGGCATCCAGCGCGTCGTCAAGGTCAGCGATGCTGGCTTTGGCGACGCTGCCGATCACTGAGCCGTCAGCCGGGTTGTGCACCGGCAGCGTGGCACCGCCTCGGGCGGCGCGCCATTCGTTGTTGATGAGGAGTTGGACGTTGGGGTAGGTCATGCGAGTCTCTTAAGCATTAATGAAAGGGCGAAGGATTCAGATTGTCGTACCCCTATTTTCGCTTACGCAGGTGCGGCTTGCACGCTCTGAGTTCGCAATCGCGGAAAATGGCGAGCGACGCTCTTGTAGGAGCGGCTTGCCGCGACACAGCGTCCCCACGCGGGGTCGCGGCAAGCCGCTCCTACACTGGCGGCCACGTTATTACTTCGCCGAAAACACCATGCCGTCTCTGCAATACCTGTTGCCCAAAAAAGCCCTCACCCAACTCGCAGGTGCATTCGCACGCTCGCAGTCGGGCGCGCTTACGCAGTTCGCAATTCGCAATTTCGTCGCGAAATATGGCGTCAACATGGCGGAGGCTTTGAGCCCGGATGTCACGTCGTTTTCCACTTTCAACGATTTCTTCACCCGCGCGCTGAAGCCCGACGCGCGTCCGCTGGCGCAGGCGACGTACGTGTGCCCGGTCGACGGCGCGATCAGTCAGTTCGGCCCTATTGACGGCGATCAAATATTTCAGGCGAAGGGACACAGCTACTCCACGCGGGCTTTGGTTGGCGGTGACGCCGCGCTCGCAGCGCAGTTCGACGGCGGCCAATTTGCAACGATCTACCTGAGCCCGAAGGACTACCACCGCATTCACATGCCGTGCGACGGGGTGCTTACGCGCATGATCTACGTGCCCGGCGATTTGTTCTCGGTGAATCCGGCGACAGCGCTTGCGGTGCCGGGATTGTTTGCGCGCAACGAGCGCGTGGTTTGCGTGTTCGACACCGCGTGTGGGCCGTTTGTGCTGACGCTGGTCGGCGCGACGATTGTCGGCAGCATGGCGACGGTGTGGCACGGCGTCGTGAATCCACCGCGCAGCGCTGAAATTCGCGAATGGACTTACGCGGCGGGCGAGGTGAAATTGAAGCAGGGCGACGAGATGGGGCGCTTCTTGCTCGGCTCGACCGTGGTGATGCTCTGGCCGCGTGAAACGTTGCGATTCAACGAGGCGTGGAAACCCGCGTTGGGCGTGCGGATGGGGGAAGTTATGGGCGGCAACTTTTCTGCTTAAGGCTTATTTACCGCGGGCTTAGACGCGTATTAGGCCTAAAGTCGATTTATGATAAAAACGATAGCTATGCCCATATGAAACGGGGTATTCAGCCAAAAGCTGTATTGGAATCTTCAGACTTGCAGGATGGGTTCCACCCCGACCAACGGCAAGCCAACGATGACGTTCGAGGTGGAATCTCTCCCACAGAACGTACCGCCAAATCACCCCGTTACCCGCCGATGTAGCTCATCTCTACTTTGCGCAGTTTCGCGCCGTCTCTTGTCTGGACCGTGCGAAGTTCGCTGTAACGATCCGTCCGTACTTGCCACAGTCCTGCGAGCAGCGCCGCGATGTCGTCGTCACCCGAACCATCGCGCAGCAACGCCCGAAAATCGACGCCGTGATCAGCGAACAGGCAGGTGTAAATCTTGCCGTCGGTGGACAGCCGCGCGCGCGAGCAGGTCGAGCAAAACGCCTGCGTGACGCTGGAAATCACACCGATTTCGCCTGTGCCGTCCGCATATCGCCAACGCTCCGCCACTTCGCCAACGTAGTCCGGATCAACGGCCACCAGCGGGCTCGACGCGTGAATCGCGGCCACCACATCTCGGCTGGGCATCACGTCGTCCATGCGCCAGCCGTTGGTCGCGCCGACGTCCATGAATTCGATGAAGCGCACGGTCACGCCGGTGCCCTTGAAATGCTTGGCCATTTGCACCACCGTGTGCTCGTTCACGCCTCGCTTCACGACCATGTTTACCTTCACCGGCGCGAGGCCTGCAGCGAGCGCCGCGTCAATCCCGCGCAGCACATCGGCCACCGGAAAATCGACATCGTTCATCGCGCGAAACACCGCGTCGTCCATCGAATCGAGCGACACCGTGATGCGCTGCAAACCGGCGTCTTTCAAGGCTTTGGCCTGCTTCACGAGCGTGGAGCCGTTGGTGGTGAGCGTCAAGTCAAGTGGCTTACCAGACGGCGTGCGCAATTCCGAGAGCATGCCGATCAGGGTCGGCAAATTGCGCCGCAACGTGGGCTCACCTCCGGTCAGCCGCAGTTTTTCAACGCCGAGTTCAGCGGAGATTTTCGCGAAACGGGTGATCTCTTCAAACGACAGCAACGCGTCATGTGGCAAAAATTTGTAGCCGGGACCGAATACGTCTTTCGGCATGCAATACGTACAACGAAAATTGCATTTGTCAGTCACCGAAATGCGCAGATCGTGCAGGCGACGCTGGCGCGGATCGAGCGCTGTCGCAGCGGCGCGAACCGCGCTGAGCGCCCTTGCAGACAGCGGTTGCGGCGAGGCAGCCGCGCGCCCGCCCGCCCCCAGCATCGTCAGCGGAATGACCTTACCCAGCACCGGTGATTGTTCACCCATGGAAAACACTTATCGTTGAAACTCGCCTATTCTGCTAGATTCGTTGGTTGAGTGCTTTGATGAGTGTGAACGTGGTTGTGGTTGTGGAAAATACTTTGGCCGAGCCTGCGGCAATTACGCCGTCGTGGTCGGCAAGTGTTGCCTTTCGCAAACGTCCAGTCACCAGTCGCTGGGCGGATTTTGAATGGGACACGGCGAGCATTTCAGTCTCCGCTGATTTGCTCGTAGCTAAAGCTGGGCCGGTCGAATTCGCCGTCAACAACGAGCCGCAATGGCGCTGGGACGGTGAGCGCATTGAGCTGCATCGTTCGGAAGGTGAAGGCTATTGGCTCAATCTCAATTCGCCACAGCCGTGCGTTTTTGTGATGTGGCGGCTGGAAGAGGGTGATGCAGTGCCACGCCCGGTGGTGGTGACCGTGTCGTACAACGAAGCCGGACGCATGCTGGATGCGGGCGATCATGTGGACAACGTGCCGATGCCGGATTCGTTGCGTGCTGTGTTGATGGGCTACACCGATGCACATTACAAGCCCGAGCCACGAAAAAAAGTGCGACGGAACGATCCTTTTGTTGAAGGCGCTTATCGACGAGATGCCGGTTCGGGTGGTGGTCGTGGCTGAGTTGACGCCGGTTCCGCCGAACGAGGGAATTTCGCTGTCGCGTTGGTCGCGGTTGAAACGGGCTGCTGCTGACGAGCAGGCTGCTGCACCTGCCGTTCGCGCTGAGCCCATTGAGGCCGTAGTGGCGGCTGAGAAGAGCAATGACCGCATCAGCCCGAACGCCAAAGACGACGCTGCGGCGAACGCTGACTACGCCGAACTGCCGCCAATTTCCGCCATTTCGCTAGCTGAAGATTTCACACCATTCATGCAAGCCAAAGTGCCACAAGCGCTTAAGCGGCAGGCACTCAAAGCACTATTCAAAGAGCCGCATTTCAACGTCATGGACGGTCTCGACATCTACATCGACGACTACACCGTGTTCGAGCCCATTTCGCCTGAAGTCATGGCTACACTCTCCTCGTGGAAAACCATCATGAATCCACCGCAACAGGTGGTGACGAATGGTGGGTATGCGGTAGATGTGGAGAGTGAAGAGGGCAAAGCGGTGCTGGCTGCGCGGGCGGAGTTGGCGGAGGTTGATGTTGCTTGTCAAGCGGCGGTAAGCGACGTGCAGGTTCCCTCTCCCGCCGCGCGGGAGAGGGCGGAGGGTGAGGGCGATGATATGCAGAAGCAAACTTTGCAAGCGAGTGATGAACTCGCACTTGAGGTGTCTGCTGAATCAAGCGAATTTGTTCTCGCAACCCCCCTCACCCCAACCCCGGTGCAGAATAGCGCCCTCGTGCGCGAGCGCGATGCCGGAGCGGGGGCCAAACCACATGTCAGATACGGCAAACGAGTCGGCGACTTTTCGGCGTCGAATCACGCTGCTGTTGAACAGTCATCGCTCGATCCAGCAAACACCGAACCCGACCAAACCGCCAGCGCCGCTGCCAAAACTATTACTTAATGACCCGTCAAATTAATCTTTGCTCGTGCAACCGCACGATGCCTTTCGACGCCGACGCTTTTGCCAAGGTCGCCGCCAGCGCTGGCGTTGCGAGCGTGCAAACGTTTGACGCGATGTGCCAGCATGAACTCAGACGTTTCGGCGACTCCGTTGATGGCGACACGCTGGTCGCCTGCACGCAAGAATCGCGATTGTTGGGCGAGGCTGCCAGTGATTCGCCCAAAGTGTCGACGATGCGATTTTTCAATATTCGCGAGAAGGCAGGCTGGTCGAGAGAAGCGTCGTTCGCTACGCCAAAAATCGCTGCCTTGATCGCGCAAGCGATGCTGCCCGACCCCGCACCGACGACACGAGTTTCATACAAAAGCGCTGGCCAAACACTCGTCATCGGATCGATGGCCGATGCGCTCGCGGTGGCTGACATTCTGAAGGGCTCGGTCAGCGTCAGCGTGCTCGCGACGGATGCCGCTGGCGAGCTACCGGGCATGCGGGATTACTCCGTTATCAGCGGAGCCAAAGTTGCAGTGATTGGCTGGCTTGGCGCGTTCACCGTGGACTGGCAACAAGCGAACCCAATTGATCTCGATGCCTGCACGCGCTGCAATGCCTGCGTTCGCACTTGCCCTGAAAACGCGATTGATTTGTCCTATCAAGTGAACATGGACAAGTGCAAATCTCACCGCAGTTGCGTGGCAGCGTGCGGCGCGATACAGGCGATTGACTTTTCGCGGGCTGACGTGGAACGCAGCGCCACTTTTGACGTGGTACTTAACCTCACCAGCGAGCCATTTTTTACGCAGCATCAGCCGCCGCAAGGCTA
>JAYVNO010000034.1:0-7216 GCA_043758415.1 Burkholderiales bacterium | reverse complement strand
CGGATATCCGCAGCGTGCGCATGACCGAAGACGTGGATTTTTTCGAGGAGGTTGAGCGCGCCATTCGAGAGAGTTTCCCGAAGCCGAAGATGCTGATCCTGGGCTTCCCGTCGAACCCGACAGCGATGTGTGCAGATTTGCCGTTCTTCGAAAAAATTGTTGCGCTCGCGCGTGAACATGGCATCTGGGTGGTGCATGACCTTGCGTACGCGGACCTGGGCTTTGATGGTTACAAAGCGCCGAGCATCATGCAGGTCAAGGGTGCGAAGGACGTCGCCGTTGAGTTCTTCACCATGAGTAAGAGCTACAACATGGCCGGTTGGCGCGTCGGTTTTATGGTCGGTAACCCGCATCTGGTGAACGCACTCGCACGTATCAAGGGTTACAACGATTACGGCACGTTCACGCCGATTCAGGTGGCGTCGATTGCGGCGTTGGAAGGCCCGCAGGAGTGCGTCGAAGAGATTCGACTGAAATACGAAGGCCGTCGCAACGTCATGGTCAAGGGCTTGCACGAAGCGGGCTGGATGGTCGATAACCCGAAAGCCAGCATGTACATCTGGGCGAAAATTCCCGAGCCCTATATGAAGATGGGTTCGCTCGAATTCGCGAAAAAGTTGCTGGCAGACGCGAAGGTTAGCGTATCACCCGGTATCGGATTTGGTCAGTACGGGGACACCCATGTGCGCTTTGCGCTGATCGAAAATGAGGCGCGCTCGCGGCAAGCGGTGCGCGGCATCAAGGACATGTTCAAGAAGGATGGGCTGCTCTGAACTGAGTGCCGGAAGACCATAGGGTGCGCTCTGCGCACCTTGTGACACGGTGCGCAGAGCGCACCCTATACGTTAGATTGTGACAAATGAAACCATTGCGCATCGGACTCCTCGGCATCGGCACCGTTGGCGGCGGCACATTTGATGTGCTCACTCGCAACGCCGAAGAAATTTCGCGTCGTGCTGGGCGTCCGATTACGATTACGCACGTGGCCGACAAGAATCTGACGCTTGCCAATCAGGTCGTCGCTGGTCGTGCATTTGTGCTGGACGATGGTTTCGCTGTCGTGCGCGATCCCGACATTGATGTCATCATCGAACTGATCGGCGGCTGCACCTTCGCCAAGCAACTCATGCTGGAGGCGATTGCCAATGGAAAGCACGTCGTCACCGCAAACAAGGCATTGCTCGCGCTGCACGGCAACGAAATTTTTGCAGCCGCGCGTGCGAAAGGCGTGATCGTCGCGTTCGAAGCGGCGGTAGCCGGCGGCATCCCGATCATCAAGGCGTTGCGAGAAGGCCTCGTTGCCAACCGCATCGAATGGATCGCCGGCATCATCAACGGCACCACCAACTTCATCCTCTCCGAGATGCGCAGCAAGGGCTTGTCCTTCGCCGAAGTGCTGAAGACCGCACAGGCCAAAGGCTACGCCGAGGCCGACCCGACGTTTGACATCGAAGGCGTTGATGCCGGTCACAAGATCAGCATCCTCGCCGCCATCGCGTTCGGCATTCCGCTGTCGTTCGAAAAAGCGCATGTCGAGGGCATCACGAAGATCGAAGCGAAGGACATTCGCTACGCCGAAGAGATGGGCTACCGCATCAAGCTGCTCGGCATCGCGCGTCGTCGTGAAGCCGGGATTGAGCTGCGTGTGCATCCGACGCTGATCCCCACCAAACGCCTGATCGCCAACGTAGAAGGCGTGATGAACGCCGTGCTTGTCAAGGGCGATGCCGTGGGCGCAACGCTTTACTACGGCGCGGGTGCGGGTGCCAACCCAACCGCGTCGGCCGTGATCGCCGATCTGGTTGACATCGCGCGCCTGATCGACGCCGACGCCAGTCATCGCGTGCCTTACCTCGCGTTCCAGCATGACCGAATTGGCACTGAGCCCGTCCTGTCGATGGATGACGTTGAGACTTCGTACTACCTGCGTTTGCGCGTCGACGACAAGCCCGGTGTGCTCGCTGACATCACGCGTGTTCTCGCTGACAATCACATCTCAATCGATGCCATGCTGCAAAAAGAGCCGGAAGAGGGCGAAGCGCAAGCCGACATCATCCTGCTCACGCATGAGACGATTGAGAAAAACATCAAGCGTGCGATTGCAGCGATTGAGGCGCAGGCGAGCACGAGTGGCAAGATTGTTTTGCTGCGGTTGGAAAATCTAGCGTAGCCCATGTAGGAGCGGCTCCGCCGCGACCTGCGTTGGTGCTCGCTACCGTGGTCGCGGCAGAGCCGCTCCTACAAGAAACTTGGTACTCAATTACCCATGAAATACATCTCCACTCGCGGGCATCCCGCTAAACAATCCTTCAGTCAGGTGCTTCTCTCCGGTCTTGCTGAAGATGGCGGCCTGATGCTGCCGGAAACACTGCCGAAAATTACGGACGCTGAACTGACGACTTGGCGCGCGCTGCCGTACCACGCGCTAGCGCACGTTGTACTCTCGAAATTCGTTGTCACCGATGACATTGACTCCGCGACGCTTGCTGCGCTCACAAAAGCGACTTACACCAAAAAAGTCTTCGGCACCGACGAAATCACGCCCTTGCGCAGCATTGATGGTTACGCGCAAGGCATGCAAATTCAGGCTCTGTCGAACGGGCCGACACTCGCCTTCAAAGACATGGCGATGCAACTCCTCGGTCGTTTGTTTGAGTTTGAATTGAGTCGTCAAAACAAGACGCTCAACATTCTCGGTGCCACTAGCGGTGACACAGGCAGCGCCGCCGAGTACGCGATGCGTGGACGCCATGGCGTCAACGTATTCATGCTCTCGCCTGCGGGCCGCATGAGCGCGTTCCAGCGTGCGCAGATGTACTCGTTACAGGACGCGAACATTCACAACATCGCGGTGGAGGGCGTGTTTGACGACTGTCAGGACATCGTGAAAGCCGTGTCGAACGACCTCGACTTCAAACGCAAGCACAACATCGGCACCGTGAACTCCATCAACTGGGGCCGCATTTCGGCGCAGATTGTTTACTACGTGCGCGGGTATCTCGCAGCGACCACCAGCAACGCGCAAAAAGTTTCCTTCGCCGTGCCATCGGGCAATTTCGGCAACATTCTCGCAGGCCACATCGCGCGAGAAATGGGCGTTCCGATTGACACGCTGGTGCTCGCCACCAACGAAAACAACGTGCTCGCCGAGTTCTTCAACACCGGTGTGTATCGTCCGCGCCCCAGCAAAGAAACGTTCGAAACATCCAGTCCTTCGATGGATATTTCCAAAGCCTCAAACTTCGAGCGATTCGCGTTTCATCTGTTCAACGGCGACGCCGCGCGCATCGCATCAATGTGGCGCGAGGTTGATCTGGGGCGTTCGTTTGACGTCTCGCAAACGCCCGAATTCAAAAACCTATGCGGGCGCTTCGGCATCGTTGCTGGCACCAGCACCCACGCAGACCGCCTCGCTACTATTCGCGAGGTGTACGAGAAGACGGGTGGCCTCATCGACACGCACACAGCCGACGCAGCGAAAGTTGCGCGCACGCTCATAAAACCCGGCGTACCCCTGATCGTGCTCGAAACGGCGCTGCCGGTGAAGTTTGCCGAGACCGTCAAGGAGGCGACCGGCATTGATCCACCACTCACGGCAGAGCAGCAAGCCATGACGGCGCTACCGCTGCGAGTGGTTCAAATCGCGCCCGATGTGGAGCGAGTGAAAGCAATCATCGCGTCCTATTGAGTCTGTAGGAGCGACGTCTCGCGACAAGTCGCTCCTACAATGAACCGATGCCCAA
The DNA here is from genome assembly GCA_043758415.1 of Burkholderiales bacterium. Taxonomy (GTDB): domain Bacteria; phylum Pseudomonadota; class Gammaproteobacteria; order Burkholderiales; family Casimicrobiaceae; genus Casimicrobium. Next base: position 3,473 of record JAYVNO010000034.1, on the reverse strand, counting down.
CTCCCTCGAAGTTAGCCACCTAAGCCACCAGTATCCGCCGCGCGGGCGCGAGGCGGCGCGCGACACGTTGCACGACGTTGGCTTTCGCGTCGAAGCGGGTCGCGTGGGCTGCCTGCTCGGCCCGTCCGGTTGCGGCAAAACCACCTTGCTGCGATCAGTCGCGGGCCTTGAGCGCATCGGTAACGGCACTATTCGCATCGGTGACCGAATCGTGGCCGATTCGCGCACACACGTTGAGCCTGAAGATCGTGGCGTCGGTGTTGTGTTTCAGGACTACGCACTGTTCCCGCATCTTGATGTCGCTGGTAACGTCGGCTTCGGTCTGCACAAACTATCCGCTACTGAGCGCAACATTCAGATACAAGCGGCGCTCGATCTGGTCAAACTGCGCGACACCGTGCACGCCTATCCACACGAGCTCTCCGGCGGTCAGCAGCAACGCGTCGCACTGGCCCGTGCGCTGGTTATCAAGCCCAAGCTGGTCCTGTTCGACGAACCGTTCTCCAATCTCGATATCGAAACCCGGCAGCGGCTGTCGGCCGAGGTTCGTGCGTCGCTCTTCGAAGCAGGCGCAACCGCGTTGCTCGTCACGCACGATCAGCACGAGGCATTCGCACTAGCTGATGAGATCGGCGTGCTGCGCGACGGCCATCTTGAGCAATGGGACACCGCGTACAACCTGTATCACCGCCCCGCGTCGCGCTTCATCGCGGATTTTGTCGGCGAAGGCGTGTTTCTACCGGCAAGTGTGATTGACAACGTTCACCTCGACAGTGAACTTGGAGTGCTGCAATTGTCCGCGCCCACGTTGCGCGCAGCGGGCGATAAAATTGATTTGCTGTTGCGACCGGACGATGTCGTTCACGACGACGCCAGTCCCAATACGGCGAAGGTCATTGCCCGCGCCTTCCGCGGTGCGGAATTCCTCTACACACTGGAGTTGCCCAGCGGTCGCAGCGTGCTCGCTCTTGTACCAAGCCACCACAATCACCGGATTGGCGAAGCTATCGGAATCCGCGTTGAGCTGGATCACGTCGTCGCGTTTTGACGAAGCCACGGTTTCCTGGCTATAATCAAAAGCTAGGCGGCTGTAGCTCAGTTGGATTAGAGTACTTGGCTACGAACCAAGGGGTCGTGGGTTCAATTCCTGCCAGCCGCGCCAAACATTACAAGGGTTAGTTGGATAGTATCCACTAACCCTTTTTCTTTGCAACCGCAACCCCCCCTCTTTTGTAGCGACTCCGTAGCGGTTCGCGACAGAAATCAGTATCGCGTTGCCTCGGAGCCTCCGCCGGACAGCATTGACTACCAAGCGAACTACACGGCTGCGGGACGAGGACTGTAGGAGTAGCCAGTTGCTCTCTCGCGACCTAAGTGGCACGCCTACCGCGAGCGTGAACACGGTGTTGGTAAACCCACTGATCGCTCCGCGTTGGGCTGCCCGCCTCAGTGCTCGGGATCGGCGCGCAGGTTTTTACGACCAATGGAGAACGTGAATTTCACGGATTGCACGCATCTGTTACTTTAGAACACGATTTCTCGCACTCAAAGTAAAAAATCTTCGTGAACGTCGTAAAAATCCATTAAGTTTGTGTCAAACTGCAAATGGTGAGTCAGAAGTCAACTTCGACTGATCAAGTTCATGCGTCGTGATGGCGGGGTTAATTCCTCAAAATTGCAGCATATTTCCTCGCGGGGTTGCACCCGAACGTTTCTCGAAACGTATAGCCGCTGAATAAGCACGTCCAGTGCTTTCGCTGCACCAACTTAGCAGCTCAGCAACCATCCAGTTTGCCCGCGCCTTTGCTTGTCGACAACGCGATTGACAGACTGCTGCAACCGGGTCGGCGGTCCAACACCGCTCCTACGAAGCCAAGTCCACGCGGGTCGCGCATTACACTAGCGATTACCAGAACTACCGGACTGCCATCGCGCGTGGAGATTGGCTGCACTTGCCCCTCGGGGAAAAAGTCAATCCTTCGACGCCCCGTGAATCCCATCCGCTTCACTCGCACGTCGGCTTCGCCGATGGCATAACCATTACGCAGGGGTGTCCGCACACCGCCTTCGCTGAACGATCATCTCCCCAATCATTATCGAGCATCCGAAGATGCTCTGCCGCAGGGGTGCGGCCGCTTGACGCACGTATCGCGTCCTTGGCAGGGGTCCCTGCCTCGATAGTTCTCAAGGTCACCGATGCGGAGGTAACCCTGAGTTCGTAGCGTCGTTGCGCGCCACATTTATCGCGCAGGTCGCTCATTTATGAGGAGTGAGGTATGTCAATAGAAGACAGACTCATCACGTTAGAGGAATGTGCCCGGCTTGCCGGGGTTAGCCGAACCACCTGCTATCACCACCGATTGCGGCCGGACTTTCCGGTCGCCGTGCTGGTCACCGCCACCCGAAAACGGTACTGGCGCAGTGAGGTGATCACCTGGTTGGAACAACGACGCGCCGCCCAGTAACGCCCTATTGAGGGCGCAACGGCGACTCTCGCCGCGATCACCGACCGCCCCGGCGGTCGGTGTCTCCCCACTTTCTTCACCCCCCCTTTCTTACACACGAGAAAACCTGTATGTCTGACCCCCTTCCCAACGTTCCTACCGTTCGACCATTGCTCGCCGCCATGGGTGTCGATATTGGTTACGGCTACAGCAAACTTGCTATGGGCAGCCAAGTGGCCCCTGCACCGCGCACACAGACGCGCGACGAACCCACCGACGTGATTTCCTTTCCTTCGACGGTCATCCTTAGCCGAGGCTCGATCCAACACGGTGGGGTTCTGGGTAACCACGCCGTTGAATGTGTTGACGATGGCGCCGCGCGCTACTTATACGGCGAAAGCGCCGTCGATGCCGATGACGGCGCGTCCGGTCGATCACTCGATACCCAGTTTGCGGCCTCGACCGAAAATGGCATCTTGCTCAAAGCCTGTCTCCAGAAACGACACTATCCGCTCACGGTCGAGCGGCTGGTGTTGGGTGTGCCGTTTGATCGAGTACAGACCGCTGCCGCGGTACTCAGGTCGAGATTCACTGGCAGGCAACTCGCCGACGGTTATGAATGTGATGTGCGCGCTGTCCAGGTCGTCGCTCAGCCGGTCGCGGGATTTCTGTGGCAACTGCACGCCAGCGGACGCGCGGTCGACCTCCATAAGTATTCTTGTTTAACCGTTGACATCGGCTATCGCACGGTCGACTGGGCCTGCACACGGGGCCTGAAACTCATTGAGCCTCGATGCGGCTCGGCGCCCGGGGGCGTGCATAGACTGGTCCGCTACGTGAGCGAAGAACTCTCGCGGCAGGCAGGCGAGGATTGCTCATCGTTTGCGATGCGCATGCGTATCGAGGCGTGTCTGCGAGATCGATCCGAGTTCAGAAGTGGCTTCGCAAAACTGAACAGTGGAATAAGTGGAAACTCTGGGCCTCACGCTGGACCGATGACGGTCTGGCAAGCAGGAGTTACAGATGAAA
>JAYVNO010000033.1:0-7216 GCA_043758415.1 Burkholderiales bacterium | reverse complement strand
CATTCTGCCGAAAAATATAACAACGTGCATCGCCGAGAGTACCAATTAGAGCTTTGCGCTGTCGATAGTCAACAAGCAGGGCGACAAAGGTGGAGGCCATGCGTGCAAGGCGCGCCTCCTCAGACTGTTTGTTGCGCACCGCCATATCCGCAGTTTTCATGCACCGCAGCAATGTTTCCGGACTGTACGCGGGCATCCGCATAAACTCGGTTTTGGCCGCTGCAATCGCCGTGCGCGCCGCGACGTCGCCGCCACCCTGACCGCCCGCACCGTCGGCGAGCATGAACAGACGCACCGCACCAAACGCATCGCTTTCTCCGACGGCGTCCTCGTTATAGTCGCGCCCGCCATCGTGGGAAAATCTCGCTGATTCAAGTCGCAGTTCGCCCGCATTCGTCATCATCGTTCTCCCCCAGCCATTGGTGACTCGCCTTTTATGCGAGCGGTTTCTCGTTCGTAGGCCTGCACAAAAGCGCGGCCAAAAATGCTTTGAAAATCGTCTTCGGCTTCACGTCGAATCTGCAAATAGCGCTCTAGATATAGATCCCACAGCTTCGCCTTGCGGGCGGACGGCATCACGCTCTCAAACACGGAGCCCTTCGCCAGTTTGTCGCCCAGCACAGCAGGGTCAAACTTGCCCAGCACCTCAGTCAAAGCCGCACGCGTTCCCGCGATAACGCCCACTTCGTGCGCGCGTAAGTCATCGAACGCATCGCGCATTGCAACATCGGCCCGCATGAAACCCGGCATTTTCTTGCCCAGCAACTGCAACAAAGCGGAGTCTGCGTTCGGCAGGAACTTGAGTGGATTGTTCGCCTGCACCGAAATGATGGTGACGCTGGCCTGCACCTCGCGCTTGGTGGCAGCTCGTGCGGCGAGCATATCTACCGCACCGGCTGTGGCGCTGCGCAACAGGCTGCCGACGATGGACATGATTTCCGGCGTCAAGCCATGCGGCAGCGCGCTTGGCGTGAGTCCCGCTCCGCGCAGGAATGCGTCGGTCAGCGAATCCGGTGACGCCACCGTCAGCGGCATAGCCGGTGCGGGCGTCGCGGGCGCTGGGAAAGCTGGACCAGCAATGGGGCCAGGCCAAGGCGCACCTGCAGGCGTTGGCGCGGACGGCAGGTAGGGTACGGCAGCAACTGGTGACGCATAGGCAAGAATCGGTGTTGCCAGGGCATTGACGGGCAGCGCTGCGGCCATCGCTGCCGCCGCTGAGAACGTCGATTGATTTGACCGATCAGGCATGCTGGCCAGTGGGGGCGTGAACGCCGACCCCACTTCCATCGAGTTGTCGCGCATGGGGCGGTCTGCGGATGCGGGCGTGGGCGCAATCGAATCGAACAACGACAACGGGTCGCTTGCCGCATCGGAACGAATCAGATCTTCAATAGTGCCGTCGCCGCCGTGAGCTATCGGCGCGAAGCCAAACAGCGAAGCATCCGACGAAGCCGATCCGCCCGACTGAAACAGCGAATCGATCGACGGCGTTCCGATTGATTCACCGTTGCGGTTGGTATCAACTGTCGGCGATCCACCGATTAAGTCTGCGAGTGGATTTGCTGCGTTGCGGCCCGCGCTGGACGGCATGTGAAAGGGGTTAAAGTCATCCGGGATCAAACCACCGGGAGCAGTGGCACCGTTACCATAACGCGCGTGCGAGCCGCCTATCAACGTACTACCTTGCGGCGGCACGGCCAACATCGAACCACCAAAAGCCGCTAACGGATCCGCGCTCATGCCTGCCTGCGTTTGCTGCGGAATACTACCGTTCCCGGTCCGTTTGCCCAGCGGCTGACTCGGCGACTGGCCTGGCGAGCCGCCGATGCCAGCAAGCAGGTCGGCAAACGGATCAGCATTAATGGCGGCAGCAAATTGTTGGGTGGGTGGTGCCGCTGGTGCGGCATAAGAGGGGGGCGTTGCGGCGAAAAAATCGGCGGGCAAAGCGCTTGGCGAAGGCGGCATCAAGGAAGCCGAGGAGTGACCTTGATCCGGCCAATAGTCGCCCAAACCGATAACCGCTGAACTATCCGGAGGCGACAACAGCGACGCTGACGCTGCCCCGTGATTCGCGGCTGGCCAATTTAGGAGTGGATCAGCCGCCCGATCATTTGTAACGACCTGAGAGAAAGCCGGTGGCGCAGCTAGTATGGCTGCAGGCATAACAGTCGGTAGGACGTCGCGCCTGATGGCATGTGCAGGCGGCACCGGCGGCGGCGCAGCACTGCCCATAGCTCCAACATGCGCCTGCAAGATGTAAGGGCCGATTTCAATCAGCGCGCCTTGGGTTATCGGCATTGATTCGCCGCCGTCAAGCTGCTGCTCGCCGACAGAGAGGGGCAACGACGTACTGGAATTCGTGATAGTGGGCATGCCACCGGGAAAACTGATTGTTGCGTGTAGTCTGGATACACGCCGGTGTTTGTCTGGCAACGCCAGAACATTGGTTTCGTCGCGCCCAATGCTGCCGCCGCTTTCATCGAACGTGTGCAGCGTCGGCTGCCCCACCGGTGCGGCATCGATTGAAACCACCTGAAGCGTGAGTGCTGACATGGTTATTTTGCGCGAAGTTTAAGCTCGTCGCTGAATGATCTATTTGCCAAGCACCGTGCGACGGGCGCGTAAAAACTGGGGGCCCCAGATCGGATGGCCGCGTTCTGCCGCTGCAAGATCAAACGTTGGATCGGCTTTGAGAGCGCGTTCGAAGGTTTGCCTGCAGGCCGTCAAGGCATTAACCGAGCACTGCGAAAACGCTAGCGCTTTGAGCGCGCGCAACAGCTGCAAGGGTTCGAGTAAACCGTCGGTCACCATGGGGATCAATTGTCGAATTGCGCTCGGAAATTCACCCCGATCGTAAGACTCGATAGCGGCCATTAAAGCCCGTTCGCTGGCGTTGACTTCTACTGCTGGTGCGGCTGGAGCAACGAAAGCGGGCGCAGGAATCGGTGCAGGCGCTGCCGGTGGCGACGTGACAGCTACTGGCGGCTTGGGCGCAGGAGCCGGATAATTAACAGCGGGAGCGGGGGGGGTCGCGCAGGCCGAGACGAATAGTACCAACGCGATCACGTGAAGAGGACGAATAGCTATTTTCATGCGTTGCTCCGTAAGTGGTAGTGAGGGACGATCCCATTCAGAACGTGTGGCGTACAGTGGTCGATTTGCCAGCCATAACCTCGACGGTTTTAATCACTGCGGGACCCGCTGGATTTTGGATTTCGATGGTGTAGCGGCCCGGCGGCAACTGCAATTGCATAGTCGGGGGTGACGCGCCTTTGGCGACGCCGTTAACCGCAATCGTACCCCACGGTTTGATGCGTAAATCAACCTTGCCAACAGCCACCGCTGGTGGCGAGTTCGCCTTCGTCGGTTGATCAACGGGGCCTGGAAGCGCAGTCGACCTGTCTGCCGGCGTTGCCGACAAGGTGGTCGACGCGGGAACAGGTGCCGGGTCAGGCTGCGCCACGACCGGCGGTGCGACTGCTGGCGCGGGCGGTTCCGCCTGAGTCGCTGTGGCGGCGATGACTATTGCCGGAGTGTTTTTGGGATCATCCGACGCGCCTTTGCCGAGAAACAGATAAGCACCCGAACCCAGCACCGCCAAAAGCGCAACACTAATGATGGCAATCGGCAGCATGTTGCTTTTGCCCGACGGAGAGGTCGCACGCGTCGTGGCTTCCGTCGCAGTTTTCCCGGCGTTACTCCAATCGCCTTTATCTGCAGACTTACTCGGTTGCGCTGGCAATGTTTTTGCCTTAACCGGGGACGATGGTGGCATGGGTTTCGATGAGGTGCCCAGCAAATCAGACAGCGCGTCATACGAATCTGCAGACGCACCGACCTGCGCTAGTGGATCAACACTCTGCGTTCCTGCGGCACTCACCGCAGGCCGCATGTCGGCATTCTGCGGCAGGATTGGATCACCACGCAAAGCCGATGGCGGGGGTGTGACAATGGTTGTGCGTTGATACATGACGGTAGAGCTCACCGGGGTGGTCACCCATCCGAGTGCAGCGCGCAATTCGTCGACCGACTGATAGCGATTTTCTGGCATAACCGCGAGGCATTTCATGACGACCGCGCACAGATTCGGGGAAAACTCTGAGCGCGCAGCGGTGGCCACAGGCTTCAGCGGATCGTTCATCATCCGCGAGATGGCCTGGACTGGCACTTTGCCTGTCATAGCGTGATACAGCAGGCCGCCAACGGCGTAGATATCGGTCCAGGCACCCTGCGCCATGGATCCATCGTCGGAGTATTGCTCAATCGGCGCATAGCCCGGTTTGAGCACCGTGGTCAGCGCGCGCGTCATGCCTCCAATGATGCGTCGCGCTGCTCCGAAATCCATGAGTACCGAACGCCCATTTGGAAGCACCAGAATATTGTCGGGCGCGATGTCGCGGTGGTAGCACCTTTCGTTGTGCAGTTCTTGTAGCGCTAGCAGAATTGGATCGAGCGTTTCGCACAACCATTGCTCGGTAACGATCTGCGGATTGGTGCGAAGCAGCTCGCGCAGCGTCACGCCCCGGTAGTAGCGCATCGCCATGTAGGCGGTGCCGTTGCCTTCCCAAAACCGGAAAACTTCGACCAGCCCAGGATGCGAAAACTTGGCGAGCATTCTGGCTTCGTTAATGAAGCTGGACAAGCCAGCGTCGAACGTTTTGCTGTGCTCCTGCGAGCGCACCTGAACCGTGCCTGCGGTCGTCCGGCTGGCGAAAGCGGAGGGCAAGTACTCCTTGATGGCAACGATTCGGTCAAGACTTGAGTCGCGCGCACTATAGACAATGCCAAATCCGCCCTCGCCAATCACGCCCGTGATCTCGAACTCGCCCAGCCGCGTGCCGCTGGGCATGGCGCTGGAGGCAGTGAGTGTGGGAAAGGTCATGGTGGGATATCTCTCAAATGAGTGGCGCAATAAGCAACGGCGCTATTTGAACGCGTGGGATACCAGTACTGGCACACGTTCCGTGACTTCGATAGTACGGCTAACTTTCTCGGACGACGGGCTAATGATGTCAACCGTGTGCATCCCCACGGGCAAGCGAATTTCGTTTGACGGCGACGGTGATCCACGGGTGATACCGTCAATGTCGACCCGGCTGCGGGGCTTGATATCAAATCTGACCACGCCCTCTGCTGCCACCACGGGTGGAGCGACGACCAGCTCAGCCGGGGGTTTGGTTGGTGCCGGTTCTGGCACAGTGGCGGCGCTTGACGGCGCAGGCGCTGCGCCGGGAACGATGACCGCGTCTGAAGGCGTGCCTTTCATCTGCCAGAAGGCTACTCCGCTAACAATTGCCATAGCAGCAACCGCCGCGATGAGCAGGGTCAGCTTGTTTGAACTCGGTGGTGCAGTGCGCGGGACAGCCGCGCGCTCGCCGCGAACAACAGGCTCAGCAGAGGCCGGTTTGGTTGGTATCGCCGGTGCGGTGATTTCGCGGTTTGCCGTGGCGCTGAGGTTATGTTCCGTCATCACGGTCGTGGCAGGGCCGGTCTTCGGCGCAAGTTCCGGCTGAAGCCACACCCGTGGCGGATTGGGCAGCGTCACCACGCGGGGTTGTAGTCCGACGTTCCAGCCTAGTGCTTCGCGGAATTCTGTGACAGTCTGAAAGCGATTGTCGATATGCACCATCATCGCTTTGGCGACCGCTTGCGAGAAGTTTGTCGAGAACTTGTCGCCTGTCACCTGATTGACCGTCTGCAATGGATCGACCATCATGCGCGACACTGCCTGCAACGGGGTTTTGCCAGTGGCGAGGTGATACAGCACGCCGCCGAGCGCATAGACATCGGTCCACGAGCCCTGCTTCATCGTGCCGTCGTCGCTGTATTGCTCCAGTGGCGCGTAACCCGGTTTCAGCACGGTGGTCAGCGCCTGCGTGGCGTCGCCGATAATTTTGCGCGCGGAGCCAAAGTCGAGCAGCACAGAGCGGCCTTCCGACAAGATGATGTTGTCGGGAGCAATGTCGCGATGGAACACCTGTTCGCGATGCAGCATTTCAAGCGCGTCAAATATCGGGCACATGATCTGGGCGATGCGCTCTTCGGTAAAGTTCTCCTCACCCTTACCTAATACCTGACGCAGCGTTTCCCCGCGGTACAGCCGCATCGCCATGTAGCCCGTGCCGTTGCCTTCCCAAAAGCGAAATACCTCGACCAGCGCCGGATGCGCGAATTTGGCGAGCATTTTTGATTCGTTGATGAAGCTTTTGAGACCCGCATCGAACATCGCACGGTGATTGGCCGCGCGCACCGCCACATGGACGCCGTCGATACGACCGGCAAATGCGGCTGGCATGAATTCCTTGAGCGCAACGACGCGATCAAGCGTTACATCCTTCGCAAGATACACAATGCCAAAGCCACCTTCTCCGATCAGGCCGATAATTTCAAAGTCAGAAACCCGCGACCCGATCGCCAGGCAGTTGGCGTGGGTTGCAAGAAGGGTACTAGGCGAACTCGACACTCAGTGCCTCAGCGATTCTGGAAGCAAGAAAGATAACAGCAATCGCTGCCTGCTGCCAGTGTCACGTGTTGCAGAAAGGTGACGTTGACTGCATTAAAAGGAGAGTCCCACCTCGTCAAGGGTCTTTGATTGCAGGCTACCGATGTTGCGCGACTTATAGTCTTGGGTGGCGGCGTTGCGGCCTTCTGCAAAAAGCTCTGGCGGCGCGCGCTTCTGATTGCCAAGCGATGTAGCGTCGCTAATCTGTACGCGGGCAATGCGTTTCTGCACATCGATCTCGCGAATTTTTGCTTTGACATCAAAAACATAGGTCACCCGTTGGCACGTCGCACCGCTCCCTGACACACAAAACGGAAACTCCTGCTGAAATGCGACAACAGCACCGATTAATGTCTTTGCCAGCGCCGCTTTTTCGTCGGTTGCGCGAGCAGCCAGCTTTTCGCGCTCGGCCATTGCCGCGATCTTTTGTCGCGCCAACGAATGCCGACCACATTCATCGTCTGGAAAGGAATCTAGAAACTTGCGCAACGCAACCGCGCTGCTGGCGGCGTTAAACGCAGTCGCACACAGGGTAGTTCGCGAGGGTGGTGCAGGCACCCTCGAAGCTGCGGCGTCGGCTACGGCAGCGACTGCTATCGGCACAGAGGCAGGCTCGGGGGGGGGCAAGTTCGCAGCGACCGCGTCAAGCATGAACGTCATTTCGCCTTTGGTCGTAGGCTTGCCCGCGTCAAATTCACCCTCGAATCGATCCCC
>JAYVNO010000032.1:0-7237 GCA_043758415.1 Burkholderiales bacterium | reverse complement strand
CCAGCGTGAGGCCCAGAGTTTCCACTTATTCGACTGTTCAGTTTTGCGAAGCCACTTCTTAGTGATTCCTGAGAAATTGTCAGCCAGTCATTCGGTTCGACAACGTTGATGTACGCGCTTCCTACGCTCATCAATATGCGTACATCGCTCATTGGCACAAGATAAGCTAGCCACGCGCGCAGCTTGCCCCGCAGAATATCGATTTGGTCGAGTGGTGGCACCGTTGCGGGCTTAATAACTCCGTCGCGCGCAAGAAAACGGTCTATCAATTGAGGCTTGCCTGCGATCACGACCACGGAGGTTCCGGACTCCGCTTGTGCGCTTGCGAGTCCACGCAAGGTCGGTCGACTAGATAGACCATGTTGAAATGTCAATTCATTTGCCGACCCGTACTGCACACTATTGTTTGTCCATCTCTGCGACGTTACCGAAACTGTTTGTCCCAGCATAAATACCGAAAAAAAGCCGATACCAAATTGACCGGCTGACTTAAATTGGCTTGTGGCAAGACCAGGTAGCTGATCCCGCATCGCATCGCTTGTCCATAGCGAATTGCCAAAGTCAAGCAAGACGTTCGTCATCACGTACTTTGACATCCCGATGCCATTATCGGTGACGCTCAGCCGATAGTTGTCGTCATCAATTTTGTCGAGTGCCACGACGATTTCACCGTCCTCTGGGCCAAGTCCACCGAGAGCCCGTTTGGCGTGAACAGCATCAATCGCGTTCTGCAGCAACTCGCGCAATGCGTATTCTGGGTGATCGCCGTAGAGTTTTTCTCCGCCGAGCATTTCGATGATTTTGCTCACGTTTCCGATCTTTGGTGCGACGTCTACGGGTTCCCATTCCTTCGGCTTTACATAGCGAGCAAATGATTCTGGCGACGCTGCGCCGAGGACTGATGTTGACTGAAACACGTCGCGACCGTGGTCGCGCATCAGACCATGTGCGTCGCGCAGCTCGCGGTCAATCATTTGCACGGTGTCGTAGGCGAGCCACCATGCTTCGCGTTCGTCCGCACCGAAACTACTCGCTGACGATATTTGCAGTTCGCCGTGTTTGTTGCTCAGCGGTTGGCCAAGCTTGGATTGAAAGTGCCAGTGTTGCTTCGAAATGCCCTCCGGTTTTTGCAGCGCGAACAGAAACCACGGTGCGCGTGCGTTGTCAATATGCGCGGCATCGGCCGTGCGTAGGAGGAACGCGACTTTCATCGCATCGACCGTCCATTCGCTGGGCAGATACGACGGCGGCGTGTGAGTCACGGTGCTGAATTCTGTTGCAACACGATGCGCTGGCCAATGATGACTTTCAGCAATGCGACCGATCAGTTCACCGTAGGTTTGCCGCAGCTCGGTGTCTTCCAGCAGGAACAGTGGGGTGGCATCTCCGGGCGCTTTCCAGCTTACGTTCGGTAGGTTTGCGGCTTGTGTGGCGTGGAGGTGGCGCAGTACGTGAAACAGCGCGCCGCGTTCGTCGTCTGAACCGTTGGCGGGCTCTTGTCGGTTATAGCGATGTGCGATCAGGTCACGCCAGTGCTGCGTTTGCTTGATTTCCGCTTTGCCTCCGGGAAAGGCGGCGATGGCGTGCGCGGAATCATGCAAGAGGATCGCGCCGCCAAGCACGAAGGCTTCAGCGGGAGTTAGCACGTATTTCGGACCAGCGATTTCGCTCGCAACTCGCCAGAGCGCATCGAGATGAGTGATGTCGTGAACGGTGAGGCCGGGCAGTTCGGAGCCGATGGCCGCAACGAGGTGCGAAACGCGGTCGCGGAACTTGAGGTAGGCACCGCGCAGACGGTCGCGAGCACCTTCGTCGTCGTCTTTCTTCTGCTTCGCGAGCGTTGATTTCCAGAGGTGGGTACGTTCGTATTCTTCTGTCATCGCTCGCTCGAAGGCTTATGGGCTTGTGTGCTCAGGTTGCGGTTAGCTTAGCCAATCTTCCACCACTAACCCCGCCACCAGAACAAACTCGCGAACATTGTTCGTCATCAGTGGCGGATCGGTTGCCCCGTGCCGCCTGCGTGTGAACGGGTAATCCAGGCGAAATTTTTGTGTACAGCTTTAAGCTGAAACGCCTTTTCGATATGGGCTAAGGCTGGATTTACGCTGAAAATCGACTATTCAGCAAAACAGCTTCAGCATCCAATGCATACAGGGCACTCCGCAAGAAGCTGATGCCCGATTTCACTCGCTTTGGTGGGTTACGGGCCGCGCTTTGCGGTGGCCGCAGCAACCGCTTTTTTCGGGTTGATCAGCGTGCGGCGACCGTCAGCAGTTGTGTCAGCGGTGCCCGCGATTAACGCGATCAGCTCCGTGGGCTTGAGCTTTGGGTTCACCGCTAGAATTTTGCCAGCGAGCCCAGCGACTTGGGGCGAGGCCATCGACGTTCCGGACTGCGCAACGCGGTCGCCGCCGGGGATGAAGCTTACGACCTGATAGCCATTGGCATGCACTTTCACGGTCGGACCATAGCTCGTGAATGGCGCTTCGTCGCCCGCCAGATCGACTGCTCCCACGGTCAGAAGATTCGGCAACACGATGCCCGCCGGAATTGCTTCAGAGAACGTGGAGTCGGAATTGGCGTTGCCCGCAGCGGTGACGAACAGAATGTCCGGCGCACTCGCGAAGGCCTTGGTGAGCGCGTTTTTGCCGATGTCAAAATATTCACGCGCAAGCTTCTGCCGCTCGTCCGGCGTGTTGCCGATGCCGCACAGTTCAAGCTCCGACTCCACGTCTTTCACGGTGCCGCCCCAACTCATGTTGACCACGCGGACGCCTTGTTTTTTGAAGAAGTCAACATACGCTTGCGTGGCTTTGGCGTCACGCTCCGAGAGCTCCTTCGAAGGACAAGGGTTGGGGATTAGGGTGTGCCCGAATTCAATCCGGGCGGTCACTAGCCTCGCGTACGGATTGCCTGCGGTGGCGATGCCAGCGACATGGGTGCCGTGCATGTAATTGCCAGCCAGACGCAGCTCTTCTATCGCTGCTTTGTACTCGTCCTGCTTGAGCGCGGACAAATATTTTTTGACTTCGGTCGCCTCGGGGCTGTCGATGTTTGACTGCAAATCCGAGAAGCCTTTGGTGCGCGATTTCATCACCGGCAAACGGCTCATCAGCTCAGGCGGTATCGGGTACAACTCGCCGACGGACGGGTTAGAAAATTTGTCAAATGCGATCACAACGGGTTTACCGCTGGCGTCGAGCGCCGTTTGATTTTTGAACAGCGCGGTGTCGCTGCCGCTGTCCCAAACGGCGATGATCACCGGGGTGTGTGCAGTTGCGCTGCCGCCAGCGCTTGCGCTCGCGGGCAGCTGCACATCACGCGCGTCCCAAATGTCTTGCTTGGCCACCGTGTACTTGGTGAGATAACCGCTGTACGCGTCGATCAGGGTGGCTTTCAGTGGCAGCGTCACGAGCAGGCGATAGCGCGTCGAGACGAGCGCAGGTGCCAGGTCAGACGACAATGATCCGGCCCTGGCGGCGGTCGGCTGCAGCACTTCGCGCACGTAGCCGAGCGCGAGCGATTCGCTGGCGATTTCAATGTTCGCTTTCATCTCGCGCACGTCGTTTTGCACCACGGCAAATGGCAGCGGATCGAGCGCAGCGGAAACCCGTTGCCCGACGTCTTTGCGCCACGCGTCGGTGGTGATCGTGCCGGTTTTTTGTTGTGCTTCAACGTAGGCTTTGATCTGCAGGCCCGAGAGCAACTTGTCGGCAGGCTTCTCCTGTAATTCGCGCACCTGGGCCGCGCGTTTGAGCGCAGCGTCGTAGCGGCCTTCGATAAAGTCGAGCTGCATAAGCGAGGACAGCATGCCACGTAGCGCCGCCTTGTCGGCGATGTCGTACTGAGCGAGCACCGACTCAACGTCGGTACGGTATGCGCGCGCGAATGCGGCGAATTTATGTTCATCACGAACGATTTCTTCAAGCGGTCCGTCGACTTTGTACGAAAAACGCGGCAGATCGGCTGCTTTGTCGATGCGCTTTTTTTCGAGCGCATGTGCGCTGCTGAAAGCGAAAGCGATCACTAGGGTAGGCAGTAAAAAACGAGTGAACATCATGGCTCTCAAGGCGTGAAACATTGGTTTACCGCAGGCTGATTTGTGCTGCAAAACGAAGATCAGAGTTTACGCGTAAGCTCTACTTTCGCGGCACGACAGACTTTGACTTCGCCGAACCGCGATAATTACTGGTTGTCCCCAGTATTGCCAGCATGGATTTCCTCCGAGTTCGCGGCGCGCGCACCCACAATCTTAAAAACATCAACCTCGATATCCCCAAGCACAAGCTGGTGGTGATCACCGGGTTGTCAGGCTCCGGCAAAAGCTCGCTCGCGTTTGACACGTTGTATGCGGAAGGGCAGCGGCGCTACGTCGAATCGCTTTCTTCGTACGCGCGGCAGTTTCTGCAAATGATGGACAAGCCGGACGTTGATCTGATCGAAGGGCTGGCCCCTGCGATCGCCATTGAACAGAAGGCGACCAGCCACAACCCGCGCTCGACCGTCGGTACGGTCACCGAGATTCACGATTATTTGCGTTTGCTTTATGCGCGCGTCGGCGATCCGTTTTGCCCCAATCATCCCGAGATAAAACTCTCCTCGCAAACCATCTCGCAGATGGTCGACACGGTGCTGGCTTTTCCCGCCGACACCCGCGTGATGCTGCTCGCGCCCGTGCTCGCGGAGCGCAAGGGCGAGCATGCCGAATTGTTCATCGAGCTCAAAGCCAAGGGCTTTACCAAGGTGCGCATTGACGGCGAAGTGATGGAGCTGGAACCGTCGCCAAAGCTCGCCAAAAATCATAAACACAGCATCGACGTGGTGATCGACCGGCTCAAGGTTCGGATTGATGCCAAGCAGCGCCTCGCCGAGTCGTTCGAGACCGCGTGCCGCATGGGCAATGGCCGCGCGCTGGTGGTGATGATGGATTCCCGCGAAGGTGAGAAGCCGGAATCGCAGCTTTTCTCATCAAAGTTTGCCTGCCCCATTTGTGATTATTCGCTGGCGGAACTTGAGCCACGATTGTTCTCGTTCAACTCGCCGATGGGCGCATGCCCGACGTGTGACGGGCTCGGTGAGATCGACGAATTCGAGCCGAACCGAATCGTTGCGCATCCCGAATTGTCGCTCGCCAGCGGGGCGATCAAGGGCTGGGATCGGCGCACGATTTTTTACTTTCAGCTGTTGCAAGGACTCGCGGCGCACTACGGTTTTAATGTCGAAGTGGCGTTCAAAGATTTGCCCGAAGAGGCGCGCAACGCGGTGATTCATGGCAGCGGCGAGGACGTGATCGAGTTTGATTACGTCAGCGAAAAAGGCGTCATTCTAAAGCGCAAGCATGCGTTCGAAGGTGTGTTGCCGAACTTTCGTCGCCGCTATCACGAGACGGAATCGTCGGCTGTGCGCGAAGAGCTGTCGAAGTACATGAGCCGTTGCGATTGCCCGGACTGTCATGGCGCGCGGCTGCGTAAAGAGGCGCGATTTGTGAAGGTGGGCGACGCTGCCATTTATGAGATAAGCGGCTTGCCATTGTTCGATGCGGCGAAGTTTTTTGAAACGCTGAAACTCACTGGTGCCAAGCAAATAATCGCTGAACGCATCATCTACGAAATCAAAAATCGTGTCGGATTTTTGAACAACGTCGGTCTCGAATATCTGTCCCTGGATCGTAGCGCGGAGACGTTGTCCGGCGGCGAATCGCAGCGCATTCGCCTTGCTTCACAAATCGGCTCCGGCCTGACCGGCGTGATGTACGTGCTCGATGAGCCGTCCATTGGTTTGCATCAACGCGACAATGATCGCCTGCTCGCGATGCTCAAACATTTGCGCGATCTCGGCAACACGGTGATCGTGGTGGAGCATGACGAAGATGCGATCATGGCCGCCGATTACGTGGTCGATCTCGGCCCCGCAGCGGGCATCCACGGCGGCGAAATCATCGCGCAGGGCAAGCCCGCCGACATCAAAAAAAGCAAGACTTCGTTGACCGGTTTGTACCTGTCCGGCGTCAAGCAAATCGCCTTGCCGAAAAAGCGCATCACGCCGAATCCTGAGAAGCAAATCGTGATTCGCGGCGCGCGTGGCAACAATCTCAAAAACGTTGACGCATCGATACCGATGGGTTTGCTCACGTGCGTCACGGGCGTTTCCGGCTCCGGAAAATCCACGCTGGTGAACGACACGTTGTACCGCGCTGCTGCCAAGAAAATCTACGGTAGCCTCGCCGAACCCGCGCCGCATGCAGGCATTGAAGGATTGGAGCTTTTCGACAAAGTCATCGACGTCGATCAAAGCCCGATTGGCCGCACGCCGCGCTCAAATCCTGCGACGTACACGGGGCTGTTCACGCCGATCCGTGAGCTGTTCGCCCAGACGCCGCAAGCGCGCGAACGTGGCTACGAACCGGGCCGCTTTTCGTTCAACGTCAAGGGCGGACGCTGCGAGGCGTGCGAGGGCGACGGCGTGATCAAGGTGGAGATGCACTTCCTGCCGGACGTGTACGTGGCCTGCGACGTGTGCCACGGAAAACGCTACAACCGCGAAACGCTCGACGTGCAATATCGCGGTCAGAATATTTCTGAAGTGCTCGGTATGACGGTCGAAGCAGCGCGCGACTTTTTTCAACCGGTGCCAGCGATTGCGGCGAAAGTTAATCTGCTGTTCGAAGTGGGGCTCGGCTACATCCGTCTCGGCCAGTCTGCAACCACGCTGTCCGGTGGTGAAGCGCAACGTGTCAAGCTTGCGCTGGAGCTATCCAAACGCGATACCGGCAACACGCTCTATATCTTGGACGAACCCACCACTGGTCTGCATTTCGCCGACATTGATTTGCTGCTCAAAGTGCTTTACCGACTGCGCGATCACGGCAACACGGTCGTCGTGATCGAACACAATCTGGACGTCATTAAAACGGCCGACTGGGTGATCGATATGGGGCCCGAGGGCGGCGATGGCGGCGGGATGGTGGTCGCTTGCGGTACGCCGGAAACGGTGGCAACAGCGGAGGGCTCGCACACGGCGGGGTTCCTCTCACGAGTGCTGGCGCGCACGCGGAAAAATTAGCGCCAGATTAAAGCGCTAAATTTAAACCTAAGGTCAGTAGCGTCCCAACGTTTCTCATAGTAAAGAAAGCTGAAGAGATCTTCCCCCGAATTGACGGACACTTTTCTATGATTAGAAGTCAAGGAGTCCGAGATGAATGGAAAGACACAACCGGCGTACGCGCCGGAGTTCAGGC
>JAYVNO010000031.1:0-20881 GCA_043758415.1 Burkholderiales bacterium | reverse complement strand
CGTGCACAGCCTGTGGATAAAGCTACATCGCGCTTCAACCCGCCCAACCTCCACTTAATAATCGGGGTTTGCTGTTCAGACAACCGGGGCCACTTCTTCTCAGCGCGGCCACCGCACCGGCGCATGCCGCAACCGTGGACTACGACATCGTCTATCTGCGCGCCCCGCGGCTGCCCGATCCGGCGCTGTCCGATTGGCCCGAGGTGATCAACCCGACCAAGATGATGTCCGGCACCGATCTCATGCTGTTGCATCCGAACGGCGCGGAGGAGGTGCTGTTCGCGGCAGGTGTCGGCGCGGTGCTCGATCCGGTCGTTTCGTTTGACGCGCGCTTTGTGTACTTCGCGTATTTCCCTGATGTGACGGCAGCGGGGCGCAATTATCAGCGCGAAAACGTGCCGAAATTGGGCTCCGATATATTATCGGATCGAGCTTAAAACTCGCGCGCTGAAACGGCTCACACAACAGACTTTCACGCCGCCGTACGCGGGCGTGAAATGGTCGCCGAACTTGCTCTCCGCGAATGCGGCGGACGAAACTTATCTGGGCTACGGCATCTTCAACATGGCGCCCTGCCCGCTACCGGGCGGCAAGATCATGTTTGTGTCGAGCCGCGACGGCTATTTGCCGAATAAGCGCCTCACGTTTCCAAACCTGCGGCTCTACGTAATGGATGATTCCGGCGATAACGTCGAAAAGATCGGCCATCTCAACATTGGCAGCGCCATGCATCCGATTATTTTGCGCGATGGACGCGTTGTGTTTTCGTCCTACGAAACGCAAGGCCTGCGCGATTCGCGGGTGTGGTCGCTGTGGTCGATCTTGCCGGACGGTCGGTATTGGGAGCCGATGTTCGGTTCGTTCAAGGTGGGCTCGTCCATGCATTTTCAGACGCAGATGAGTGATGGTCGCGTTGCGGCGATTGAGTATTACAACTTGAACAATGAAGGCTTCGGCACACTGCTCGCGTTCGATCCCAAAGAACCTGCAACCGGGCCGCGCTTTGGTAGTTTTAACGCGCTGGACGCGACCAATCCGAAGGTGCAACGCGGCGTGTGGTTTTTCACGCCGACGCATCCTGAGCACTTGAGACCGCGTTACACGCAATACCGCTTTTCGCCGCCCGGATTGACCACGTTGACAGCGTTTTCGCATGGCGAGGACAACGCCGCATCGGTATTGCCAGACGCGCTGATTGGCAACGAGTGGGCGGGTAAAGTTACCCATCCGTCCGGCGCGCCAAACAACGACGTGTTGGTCGCTTGGAGCGGCGGGCCGGTCAACAATTTAAATCGACCCACGACGATGCCACGCATTCACGCGGGAATTTATTTGATCAAAAACGGCGTGGGTGTGACCGATCCGCGGCAGATGGTGAAAGTGAAACACGACACGAGCGCCGCGTACAACCTGCAAATGCCGAAGGCCGTCGTGCCGTATGCGGCCATTCACGGCGTGGCCGAACCTGCGCGCATCGACTGGTTGCCCAACGCGGGTACGACGCATGCCGCGCTGCCTGCAGGCACACCGTTTGGGCTGATCGGCACCTCATCGTTTTACCGTCGCGATTCAAAGCCCGGTAACTTCGAATACATCTCTTTTCCGCAGGACTACGACGGCTGGGATCGCTTTAACACCGCGTCCAATGACGACAATCCGAATTGGGTTAATCAGGGCGCGGACGCTGGCAAATACACCAATGCCGACATTTACGCGGTGCGCATCGTCGGCATGGAGCCCACGGTGCATCGCAGCTACGGCGCGACCGAGGGCATAGCCTTCAAGGCGCATCAGGAGCGTGAACGGCTGCGTATTTTGGGCGAAATTCCGCTCAAGAAAAAAGATGCCAACGGTAACGTGGTGCTTGATCCGGACGGCAATCCGGACACCAGTTTTCTGGCAAAAATTCCGGCCGATACGCCGTTTACGTTTCAGACGCTGGATCGCCGCGGCATGCTGTTGAACGTGTCGCAAACGTGGCATCAAGTGCGACCGGGCGAGATGCGCGCCGACTGCGGTGGCTGCCATGCGCATTCGCAGCGCAGTTTGTTGTTTGAATCCACCGCCGCGGGCAAGCCCGGTTTTGTACCCGCTGATTTAACGCGGCTGACGCCGGTGCTATCGCTCACGCCTGCGGGCGAAACGCTGCAAAAATATTTGACCACGCGCGTGCTCGATGTGGAATTTCATCGTGATATCAAACCGATTTTGCAGCGCTCGTGCGTGGCGTGTCACAGCGGCAGCACGCCACCGATGGGCTTGCGGCTCGACGACAGCTCCATCGTCGCTGACTTCGACAACACCTACAACCGATTGGCCAATGACGCAGCGGCAACGTACGGTATCAAGCCCGTCATCAACGGCCAAACCTGGCGCGGTAGCAACGCATCGCGCTATGTGCGCAAATTTCAATCGCGGCGCAGTTTGCTGATGTGGAAATTGTGGGGCGAACGACTTGACGGTTGGATCAATGCCGATCATCCAAGCGAGGCTACACCGGGCAATGCCAGCACTTTGCCTGCGGGTGCAGATCGCAACGCGGCTGACATCGATTTCACCGGCACCATGATGCCGCCTCCGGGCTCCGGCGTGACGCCGCTCGGCAATGAAGAAAAATTAATGTTCGCGCGCTGGATTGATCTGGGCGCACCGGTCGACAGCACGGACGCGCGACTGAAACCGTTCGGCTGGTTTAACGACGAACAGAAGCCCGTGCTGACGTTGACCTCGCCCACGCGCGCAAGCTCAATGCGCGGGCTCACCCAAATCAGTTTTGGCGCTTATGACAACTACTCGGGGCTAGACCGAAGTTCGCTCTCGGTGAAGACGAATTTCGCGGTCGACGGTCAACCGCCCGGTACAGAATTGATCGGCAGGTTCAGTGAAGCAGATCATGTGTGGACCTACGCGTTCCCCGCGCTCACGGGTCGCGCTGATCGCCCGACGGTGACGGTGACAGCGCGCGATATGCGCGGCAATGAATCAAAGATTGACCGCGTCGCAAATTCGATTAATTGCAACCTAGACGTGAACGGCGATGGCGCAATCGACACCCTGGACGCGCGCACCATCATGGCGTGGATGCTGGGTTTCCGCGAAACGACGCTGCTTTCACTCGCAGGCGCGACGCCGCTCACCGCGTCTGAAATTCAGCAGCGCATCGAGGCGCTGCGAGCGGAACTCGATCTCGACGGCGACAACATCATACGTGCGCACAGCGACGGCGTGATGCTGCTGCGGCTACTCCTTGGCGCGCGCGGCGCAGCCGTGACTCAATCGGCAGCAAACATGACGGGAACGCGAACCGATGGCTTCGATATTGCACGCTATATCAGCGCAAGTTGTGGCGTGACGTTGCCGTAAAAATGCCAATCAGCTTTAGCCTCAAAGCGCCGCTACGCAGGGGCTGCAGCTGCTTTACGATCAAAGTCGATAAGCAGCGTTTTACGCCGTTAAGCCCTGTGCAATGGCGCTCTCGTGAAAAAGCTACATACCAAAAAATCAAGCCTTTTGTGTTGAAAATTTGACGACTTTTTGTCGCTGTTCGCCGAGCTTTTCAATGCCCAGCGTCATCACGTCGCCGGCTTTGAGAAACACCGGATTCGGTTTTTTGCCGAGGCCGACGCCCGGTGGCGTGCCCGTAGTGATGATGTCGCCCGGCTCCAGCGTCATTAGTGTTGAGCAATACGCAACGATGGTCGCCACATCAAAAATCATCGTCTTGGTACTGCCGGTTTGCTGGCGCACGCCGTTCACGTCCAGCCACATGTCGAGCTTGCCGGGATTGCCGACTTCGTCGGCTGTGACTAGCCACGGGCCAATGGGGCCGAAGGTGTCGAAGCCTTTGCCCTTGTCCCAGGTCTGACCACGCTCCATCTGAAATTCACGCTCGGAAACGTCGTTGATCAGGCAATAGCCCGCGACGTGATTGAGTGCCGCTTTTTTGCTCACGTTACGTGCCTGCGTGCCGATGACCACACCCAGCTCCACTTCCCAATCCGATTTCAGCGAATTTTTTGGCAGCATCACGTCGTCGTTCGGGCCAACAATGCAGCTCGTCCACTTGTTGAACACCACCGGCTCTTTCGGAATCGGATTACCGGTTTCTAGCGCGTGATCGGTGAAGTTCAAACCAATGGCGATAAATTTTTGCGGACGCGCAACGGGCGAGCCGAGACGCGTTTTTGGCTTCACCAGCGGCAGCGTTGCCGTCTTTATCTTCGCGATTTTTGCCAGCATTTTTGGCTGCAGCGTGTCGCCGTTCCAGTCGATGATGACGTCAGCCAACGAACGCGCTTTGCCTTCGCTATCGATGAGGCCCGGTTTTTCCTGGCCCGGTTTGCCGTAACGGATGAGTTTCATAGTTTCCCCTTTTGAAAAAGAATGTGTAGGGTGGCGCAGTTGGCAAGTTCGCCGTGCCCACCCTACAGAAGCCAGAAGCGCTAAATGGTGATACCGCCGTCAATCATGTACGCATTGCCGGTCGCAAAGGCTGATTCGTCAGACGCGAGAAACACGATCAGCGGCGCGATTTCTTCCGCCTTCGCCAGCCGCCCCATCGGCTGCCGCGCGATGAACATTTTGCGCGCTGCTTCAACGTCGCCGGTGGCCGTCATCCGGTCAAGCAACGACGGCGTGTCCACCGTGCCGGGGCACACCGCATTGCAGCGAATGCCGCCTTTCACGTAGTCGGCCGCCACGCTCTTGGTCATGCCAATCACCGCCGCTTTCGTCGCACCGTAAACAAAACGATTGGGCAAGCCTTTAATGCTGCCACACACACTCGCCATGTTAATGATCGATCCGCCGCCGTTGGCAATCATGCCGGGCAACACCGCCTGAATCATCTTGAATTGCGAACGCACATTGAGCGTGAACGAAAAGTTCCAGTCGTCGTCGCTGGTCTCAAGAATCGTGCCCTGATGCACGAATCCCGCGCAGTTGAACAGCACATCAATCGGTGGCAACGACTCCACTGTTTTCACGATTTCAACATCGTTCAACACGTCGAGTTTCATCGCCGCAATGCCCGCATGCGAATTCAGCGAGTCGAGTTGTTTGGTGTTGATATCGGTGGCATACACGGTCGCCCCCTCTGCGGCCATAGCCAGAGCAGCCGCGCGTCCGATACCTTGGCCCGCTGCTGTCACCAGCACCACTTTTCCTTTGAGCCGATCCGTCATGTAGTGTCCTCTTCTTTTATCGTCGCGTCGTTGGCAGACCACTCAGTGGTTCGCAGAACGCCACGCATTATAGGAACGACGTAGCATTACCAATCAGACTTGTTTCGAAGCTCTCGCCATGCTCACAGCCGCCCAACTGACGATTCGCCTACATCCGAATGATGACGTGGTGATTGCCCGCGCACAATTGATCGGCGGCACCCTTTTGCAAAGCGAAGGTGTCACGGTCAAAGGCATGGTGCCGCCGGGACACAAAGTCGCCACACATGCCATAGCGCAAGGCGCACCAGTACGCCGCTACAACCAGATCATCGGCTTCGCCAGCAAGGCCATTGCTGCGGGCGAACATGTGCATGTGAACAACCTCGCGATGGGTGATTCTTTCGAACGCGATTATGCATTTGGCGTGGACGTGCGGCCAGTCGTTGCAGCGATGCCGCAGGCGACGTTCATGGGTATCAAGCGCGCCGATGGACGCGTCGCGACGCGCAACTACATTGGGCTACTGTCCACGGTGAATTGCTCGGCGACTGTCTGCAAACTCATCGCTGATCATTTTCGCGGTGATGCATTGAAAGACTTTCCGAACGTTGATGGCGTCGTCGCGATCACGCATTCGGTCGGCTGTGGCATGGACGTTCATGGTGAAGGCATGACGCTGCTACGTCGCACGCTGGCGGGCTATGCGCGACATGTGAATTTTCACTCGGTGCTGGTGATTGGCTTGGGCTGCGAGGCCAACCAGATCAGTTCGTTCAAAGCAGCAGAAGGACTTGACGACGGCCCCAAGCTGCACAGCTTCAATATGCAGGATGTCGGCGGCACGGGTAAGGCAGTTGCCAAAGGCATAGCTATCGTCAAGTCAATGCTCGATGACGCGAATAGGGTGACGCGCGAATCGGTGCCCGCATCACACATCACCATCGGTTTGCAATGCGGCGGCAGTGACGGCTACAGCGGCATCAGCGCGAACCCCGCGCTCGGTGCAGCGGTGGATTTGTTAGTGGCGCATGGCGGCACCGCGATCCTTTCGGAAACGCCAGAAATCTACGGCGCAGAACATCTGCTCACCCGTCGCGCTGTGACCCGAGAAGTCGGCGAAAAACTGGTCGCTCGCATCAAGTGGTGGGAGGATTACACCGAACGCCTCAAGGGCGAAATGAACAACAATCCCAGCCCCGGCAACAAGGCGGGCGGGCTTACCACCATCCTCGAAAAATCGCTCGGCGCGGTGGCAAAAGGCGGCACCACGCCGCTGGTTGATGTTTACGAATACGCGCAGGCGGTGGACAAACATGGCTTCGTTTACATGGACACGCCGGGCTACGATCCGGTGAGCGCAACGGGGCAGGTGGCGGGCGGCGCGAACCTGATTTGCTTCACCACGGGGCGTGGCTCGGCCTACGGCTGCAAGCCATCGCCATCGCTCAAACTTTCCACCAACAACGCGCTGTGGGTACGACAGGAAGAGGACATCGACATCAACTGCGGCGACATCGTCGACAGCGGTGTTGCCATTGCCGAAAAGGGCCGCGAAATATTTGACATGATTCTGGTAACGGCATCGGGCAAGGCCAGTAAGAGTGAGCGATGGGGTTACGGCGCAGATGAATTCGTGCCCTGGTATATCGGCGCGGTGATGTAGTGTCTGACAGCGAAGATCGTCGCACCTCCGCGCGACGCGTGGAGGATGCGCCGCGCGCGCAAGGCGGGCTATATCGCAAGGAGGCCATCGCGCATCAACGCGAGCGCGCCTGGGGTGAGCTGGTGGTCTCCACGCCGCGAGCCGCACGCTGGTTTGCTGCGGTCGGCGTGCTGCTAGCAGTGGGATTTGTTGCGTTTCTGGGAACCGCCCAGTACACACGCAAAGCTCGCGCATCCGCAGTGCTCTCGTATGCCAATGACCCCGTGCTGGTCGCCGCCACCGAGGCTGGCATGCTGGTCAGCGTAGACGTAAAAGCGGGCGATGTGGTGAAAGCGGGGCAACGACTGGCAACGATTTCTACTGAACGCACTGCCGGTGGTGAGGCCGTGTTCGCAGCGGGAGCGCGTGATGCTGATGCGCGTCGCGCTGCTGTCACTGGCGAGCGCAAACAGGCGCAGGCGCTACTCAACGCGCAACAAATTCAGCTCACCGCTCGCATCAAAGCGCACGAGGCGGAGGCGACTCAACTCGACCGCGAAATCAGCGCGCAAAATGATCGCGTGACGCAGCTTAAATTGCAGGTCGAACGCTTTCGCCAACTTGCTCGTGACAAGTTTGCGCCTGAACTTCAGGTGCAGCAAAAGCAGGACGACCTCGCTGAGCAAGCGGTCAAACTGGAGTCACTCAAACGCACGCGAACAGGCATTGATCGCGATCTCGCCATTGCTCGCACCGAGTTGCCGACACTGCGCGCCACACTTGAAGGCAAGCTCGCCACACTGTCCCGCGACGAAGCCACTTTCGTGCAATCCTCGCGCGAAAGTCTGGCGCGTAGAGCGTACGAGATCACCGCCGCCAACGATGGCACGGTCGAACGTGTGATCGCCTTGTCCGGCCAATCGGTCATCATCGGCGCGCCGCTGATGCAAGTGCAAACCGGCCCGCGCGTGCTGATCGCAGACATCTACGTGCCGACTCGCTCGGCGGGTTTTTTGCGTGATGGACAAACGGTGCGACTGGCCATTGATGCGTTTCCGATGGAGCGATTTGGGCATGTTGCAGCGACTGTGACTGAAGTCGGTCGCAGCGTGATTGCGCCCGGAGATGCAGGGCTTCCAGGATTCGTAAAAGAGCCGTCGTTTCGTGTGCGCGCCAGGCTGTTGAGGCCGGAAGTAGTGGCTTATGGAGAGACCTATCCGCTAAAAAGCGGACTGTCGGCGCAGGCTGATATTGTGCTTGATGAGCGGCCTTTGTATCGCTGGGTGATTGAGCCGATGTTGCGGTTGCGGGGGCGGTTGTGATGAGTTTGATGAGTTCCAAAACGGCAACTGGAGGAGCGCCCTTGTCCGCGATCCCAACGTTGCGAGCGGAGCCATCTTTCACGCCCGGGGGCGCTCCGACAAGGGCGGGCGAAGATTTCCGTAGGGTGGGCACCCCGTGCCCACCAACCCTCGGCAGAACAGTCCATTCGATAACGCGACGTCATGGTGCGCAGAGGCTACCCACCCTACAAAAAAATGCTTCATGGGTCGGGAGCAAAACAGCATGAGCGCGACCCTGAACTTTTTCCGTCGGCGCGTTCCGCTGGTTATGCAGACGGAAGCGGCTGAATGTGGTCTCGCCTGCCTGACCATGATTGCCGGGCACCATGGCATTGAGACTGATCTGCAGACCATGCGGCGCGATCATTCAGTGTCGCTTAAGGGCTCCACGCTCAAGAGCCTGATCGATATTGCCGACAGCATGAATCTCGCCGCGCGTCCGCTGCGTGTGGAGCTGCCCGGTTTGGCGCAGGTGCGGCTGCCTGCGGTGGCTCACTTTGATTTCAACCACTTCGTCGTCATCACGGCGGTGACGAAACACACCGTTGTATTGCACGATCCGGCGCGCGGTGTGCGCACTTTACCGCTCGCTGAGTTCTCGAAGCACTTCACCGGCATCGTGCTTGAACTGACGCCGACGCCAAGCTTTAAAAGGCGTCGCAGTGTTGAGCGCTTCTCAATCTGGTCAATGGTGGGCCATGCGCGCGGATTTCGTGGTGCGTTGTTCCGGCTCATTGCGTTGGCGCTGGCGTTCGAGGTGTTTGCACTGGCAATGCCATGGCTCGTGCAGCTCACGGTCGACGAGGTCATCGTTTCCGCCGACCGTGATCTGATGACGGTGCTGGCGCTTGGCTTTGGTTTTCTGGTACTGATTCAAGCCGCGATTAGCGCGTTGCGAGGCTGGCTGCTGCTGCACCTGACCAGCACACTGTCGCTGCAAGTATTAACGCAACTGTTCTCGCATCTGTTGCGCCTGCCGCTGGCGTTTTTCGAAAAGCGCCACGTCGGCGATTTGTTATCCCGCTTCGCGTCGATGGACGCGATTCAGCGCACGCTGACTGGCAGCTCGCTCGAAGTGCTGATTGACGGCGTGCTCGCCATCAGCATGTTCATCGTCATGGTGATCTACAGCGTCAAGCTCACGCTGGTGGTGCTCGCTGTGGCGCTGATTTACGCGTTGCTGCGCTGGGCGCTGTTCCGTCCGATGCGTGAGGCGGTGAACGAACAGCTCATCTTCGCAGCGCTTCAGCAAACGCACTTCATCGAAAGTCTGCGCGGCATTCAGGCGATCAAGCTGCACATGGGCGAGGCCGATCGTCTGTCGCGATGGCAGAACGCGGTGGTGGACACGGTGAACGCCAGTATTCGCGCGCAGTCGCTCACGCTCACCTACAAAACGGCCAGCTTCGCGCTGTTCGGGCTGGAGAATGTTTTGATCGTCTGGCTGGGTGCCCGCGAGGTCATTTCTGGCGGATTCAGCGTCGGCATGCTGCTCGCGTTTTTTGCTTACAAATTGGTGTTCGTGACGCGTTTGTCCAACCTGATCGACAAGTTCACCGAGTTCAAATTGCTCGATCTACACGCTGAACGGGTCGCCGACGTCGCCATGGCTTCCAGCGAAACGCGCGGTCAGGCACCGGCTCCCGACCTGTTCAAAGCCGCCTGGGTCATCGAAAACCTCGGTTTTCGCTACGGCCCGCACGACCCGTTTATCTTCAGAAACGTGAACTTCACCGTCGATCCGGGCGACTGCGTGGCGCTAACGGGCCGCTCCGGCGCGGGAAAGACCACGTTGGCCAAGGTCGTCGTCGGACTTTTACGAGCCACCGAAGGCCGCGTACTGATCGACGGGCTCGACATTGCGGACATAGATCCCACGAGCCTGAGGGCGCAGCTGTCAGCCGTGATGCAGGATGACTACGTATTTGCCGGATCAATCAGCGACAACGTGAGCCTGTTCGACCCGGAAATGAACGCAGCGCGCGTAACCGAATCGCTTCAGGCGGCAGCATTGTGGGGGGAAGTGAGTCGTATGCCAATGGCAGCAGATTCGCTGGTCGGCAACACCGGCAGCGCCCTCTCGGGTGGGCAGCGCCAGCGGCTGTTGCTCGCTAGGGCGCTCTACCGAAAACCGAAGTTTCTGCTGCTCGACGAGGCCACCAGCGCGCTCGATACCGAGCGCGAACAGGCCGTCAATCAGGTAGTCAAAAACCTCGGCATCACCACGCTACTCATCGCGCACCGTGACTCGACGGTGGCGATGGCCGGGAAGCGGGTGGCGCTGGGGGGCTAATAAGTCGTGTGAACCAAATCACCGCCGCCTATCAACATGATCTCCGTGGCGAGTAAATCGCGAAGCATTTCATCGTTCAGACAGAGTTCAAGTGCGGTATCGAGTTGCTTGTCCATGATCATTTCCTGTTCATTTAGCGGTTTGAGTGGGGGCAGATTAATATGTGGTGTGAACCAAATCACCGCCGCCGATCAACATGATTTCCGTGGCAAGTAGATCGCGAAGGATTTCGTCGTTCAGGCAGAGTTCTTGCACGGAGTCGAGTTGCTTGTCCATTTTCGTAATCCTTAAGGGTTGTAAGTGTTTGCCGGAAGGCGCAGAATGTGGATCAATTATGACGGCGGCATTTAGGAACTAGCAAGTGGAACGCGAAGCGCTAATTGGACTGATTGACACCTGCGTTACTGAGTTTGACAGCGATGGTCTGGCTGATTTGGTCACGCAATTTCGTGCCGAGTTACCTGCATTGTTGAAATCACCCAGTGACGCTGATTTCAAATTAATGGTGCAAGTTGCGCGCTTGGTTGCATTCAGTCGGCGTCCTGATCCTGTTCCTGTTTGTATTTCAATATTGCTTGACGTCGCGGTTCCGCACATTCCACGCGGGCTTGTGATCGATGCGATTCCGCTTGTGGAGAGGGCGCTTGATTTAGCGACAGATCACAAGCTAAAACCGGAGCTGAGACGCGCTTGCAATCTGTACGCAGTCATGAGTTCAGAGGTCGGAATCCCGGCTCGCGGCGTCGAGTACGCGTTGCGTTCGGCGGCGCTGGCTGATGAACTTGATGATCAAATGGGCGTGGCCTCTGCATTTGGAAATATGACCGCCGCGCTTTATGCGATGGGGCTCTATCGCGAGACCATTTCGGTCGCACTCCGCGTTATCAAGCGATTCAAGTCCAATGCAAACTGCGGAGTTTTTGTATCCGCAGCGCGCATTAATATGGCTAGCGCCGCGTTGGCACTACAGAACTATCCCGTGGCTGTTCAAGCGGCGCGCGAAGCCTGCGAAACCGTGGGGTTGCCACGAGATGCGCACGGACTGCTAAACCGTGTAATCGGTGAAAGTGTTTGGCTCAAGGGTGTGATCGGTCTTGACGACGCGGAAGTGGTTGAAGCGAGACTGAAAATGATTCGCGATTTGTCGACCGCGTTTAAGTCGCCACGATTGACTCTCAGTCGACAGCTTGCTGAAGCTGCATACGAAATCTACGCGGGAAACCTCACGGTTGCGGTCGCGAAGTTGCTTGAGTTGTTGAAGCATTCAAAGCCGTTTCCCGGCAGTTACCGAGACAATCTCGTGCTGTTGGTGAAAGCATACGAAAAAGGGCACGATCACGCTGGAGCCTTGATCTATCTTGGCGAACTTGTAGAGTTCTTAGGCAAGTCGCAAGTCAATGCGATTCGCAGCAAGCTAGAGGTGATTCGCGAAAGTATTCAGACGCCAATGCCGGGCAAAGATGATGCGGAATCTGTGATCACCGCAATTCAGCGAATCCCGGGCACCAAAAAAGTAGAAATCGAAGTTCCCGAGTCGCTCTATCGCGACGCTTTAGAGCGCCTCGCCGTCGCCGCCGAGCTTCGTGAAGATTCGTTTGGTCGTCATGCTTACCGCGTCGGAAAACTCACCGGCCTGCTCGCTAACGCGCTCGGTTACGGCCACAAATTTACGGAGGATATCGACCTCGCCGCGCGCCTGCATGACATTGGTAAATTAGGCATCCCGGATGGGCTCTTGATGAAGCCGGGCAAGCTCACCGATGCCGAGTTCGCGGTGATGCAGCGGCACACCACGATTGGCGCGCAGATCCTGCAACAGTGTTCGCATCCAGCGTTCAGATTGGCTGAACAAATCTCGCTGTATCACCATGAAAAATGGGACGGCACGGGGTATCCGAAAGGGCTCCGGGGCGACAACATTCCCGAGGTGGCACGCATCGCAGCCCTCGCTGATGTCTACGACGCGCTCACTCACGCGCGCGCCTACAAACATGCGTGGACGCATGGCGAGGCGGTGTTTGAAATCAAGCGCACGTCGGGCACACATTTCGAGCCGCGCATGGTCACGGCGTTCGTCAAACTCGTGGATCATTTGCGTCGTGCGCATGGCGATCGATTCGACGACTATTTGGGGGAGGCGGGAAATCACTCGTCGTTCATTCAAGCGCGCGACAAAATGCATGAGATGTTGAACGAGATGGAACCGCTTGCGCCGGGCGAACTTTTGTAGCGTTTCTTCGGCATCAGCTTTTAGCCTGATATCATTTCTGCATATGGGTTTATATACCTATTTTCGACAACCTGACATTAGGTCTTTTGACCCGCCAGCCCCTCATCAAACGTCACTTTTGCGAAAAAGCTGCTAGTAATATGTTGTATTTTTGAGACACTTATTTGACGTTTTTCGGCGCTTTTCAAATTCTTGGCTGCCCAAAATGGTCACTATGCCAACGTATTGAATGCTTCCGAATGAAAAAAATTCATTAAAAACGCCGCGCGAACGGCGAAAACGCAGACAAACGTAAACTTTTGGCTGTTTTCGATCAGACGCGACTTTTGTCGAGGTGGTGTTCATGTTTGAGTTAGACACACTTTCTGTCCACGCAGGCGCACGACCCGACCCGACCACCGGCGCGCGAGCCACGCCGATTTACCAAACCACGTCGTTTGTGTTCGAAGATTCCGACCACGCCGCAGCGCTTTTCAACATGGAGCGCGCCGGGCACGTCTATTCGCGGCTCTCGAACCCGACCAATGCCGTACTCGAAGAACGCATCGCCGCACTCGAAGGCGGCATCGGCGCGATCTCGGTGGCCTCGGGCCAGGCGGCGCTGCATTTGGCCATCGTCACGCTCATGGGTGCAGGCAGCCACATCGTTGCCAGCCGCGCGCTGTACGGTGGCTCGCACAATCTGCTTGACTACACGCTGCCACGATTCGGCATCACGACGACGTTCGTGGATCCTGGCGATATCGACGCGTGGCATGCGGCGGTGCGTCCGAACACGCGGCTGTTCTTCGGCGAGACGCTGGGCAACCCCGGCAATCTGCTGATCGACATTGAGAAGGTCGCTGGCATTGCCCACTCGGCGGGTGTACCGCTGATGCTCGATTCCACGCTGACCACGCCGTACCTCATTCGTCCGTTCGAGCATGGCGCGGATATCGTGTTTCATTCCGCGACCAAATTTTTGCAGGGTCACGGCGTGGTGATCGGCGGGTTGCTCGTTGACAGCGGGCGGTTCGACTGGCTCAGCGATCTGGCGCGTGAAAACTTCCCGACGCTGGCAGCGCCGTATCACGGCTTTCACGACATGGTCTTCGCCGAGGAGTCGTCCACGGCAGCATTCCTGCTGCGCTGCCGTCGCGAAGGCTTGCGCGACTTCGGTGCGTGCATGGCGGCCGCGACTGCGTGGCAAATTCTGCAGGGCATCGAGACCTTGCCGGTGCGCATGGAGCGGCACATCGCCAACACGCGCAAAGTGCTGGAATTTTTGCGCGCGCATGCGTTCGTCGGCGCCATTCATCATCCCGAATTGCCGGAGCATCGCGACTACGAACTCGCAAAAAAGTATTTTCCGAAAGGCGCGAGCGCGGTGTTTTCGTTTGATCTCAAAAGCACGCGTGCCGACACCGGCGCAAGTCGTGCGCAGGGCCGCGCGTTCATCGACAACCTGCGTTTGTTCTCGCATCTGGCGAACGTCGGCGACGCACGGTCGCTGGTGATTCATCCCGCAAGCACCACACATTCGCGCATGAGCAGCGAGGCGCTGGCTGCGGCGGGCATCACCGAAGGCACCATTCGGCTGTCGATTGGGCTGGAAGATGCGAAGGACTTGATTGAAGATTTGGCGCGAGCGCTGAAGGCTGCGGAGCGGGTGAAACAATGAAACTCACCGTCAACAACAAGTCCGTCTACGCCTACACAGGCACCCGCACATTCAATCCTGCGCAACGCACCGCCGTCTTCATCCACGGTGCAGCGAACGACCACAGCGTCTGGGCGCTGCAGTCGCGCTACTTCGCGTGGCATGGCTGGAATGCGTTGGCCGTTGATCTGCCCGGACACGGTGAGAGTGACGGGCCGCCTTGCATCAGCATTGAAGCGCTTGCTGATTGGGTCGCAACGTTCCTCGACGCAGCGCAAGTCAAAGCGGCAGTCGTGATCGGTCACAGCATGGGCTCGCTAACTGCGCTCGAACTCAGCGCGCGTCGCCCTGATCTTGTGGGCAAATTGGCACTCGTTGGCAGCGCGGTTCCGATGGCCGTGGGCGACGCGTTGCTGGATGCTGCTTTGAACGACGAAGAAAAAGCGCGGCGCATGATCGTCGACTGGTCTTTCGCGCCGAACTCGCAGCTCGGAAACAATCATAAAGTGCCCGGCACGTGGTTGCCCGGAAACTCTTTAGCGCTGATGCGGCGGATGGATAAGGGCGTGTTGCACAACGATTTGGCAGCGTGCAAGGCGTACGTTAATGGGCTCGATGCAGCAGGCACGGTGCAGTGCCCAGCGTTCGTGCTGATGGGGGAACGCGACATGATGACTGCGCCGAAGGCAGCCCTTGGCGTGATCGCGGCGTTGAAGTCGGTGCGCACCGAAACCATCGCGGATGCAGGACACAACATGATGTCGGAAGCGCCGGATGTGACGCTTGCGGCGCTGTGGCAGTTTGCGAATAACTCTTATCAATGAGTCAACTAAATGTGTCCTAACGCAACCGGTATGGCTCCCTCTCCTTTGGGGAGAAGAGCCTGACCCGGCGAAGGCCGGGGGCGGGGGGTGAGGGTGATTGCATCGCGAGCCGGAAACGTGCGCCAAGTCCCTCACCCCAACCCTCTCCCCCAGGGAGAGGGAGCCTGCCGAACCGGTCTTATTTTGTTGACTCAGTAATAGCTATTAGCTACCAAACTAAATGCCCCGATTTTTTTGTACTGAACCGGTTCAGCAAAACGCGACCTTCGCACTTGAGGCACGCGCAGCGCAACACGTTCGCGTGCTGCGACTACGTGAAGGTGAAGCGATTGTTTTGTTCGATGGAACAGGTGGTGAAGTACCTGCAACGCTTACGCAAATCGGCAAACGCGACGTGCTGGCGACCACCTCGACGCACGTTGCTATCGAGCGCGAAATGCAGCGCGGCGTCACGCTCTATCCATCACTGATCGCCAATGATCGATTCGACTGGCTGGTGCAAAAGGCGACCGAGCTGGGCGTCACCGCCATTCAACCCACCTTCACCGAACGTTCACAACGCATTCCCGGTGATGTCGAAAAACGCGTTGAGCATTGGCGCGGCGTGGCGATAGCCGCATGCGAACAGTGTGGCCGAAATCAGATACCGAAAGTTAACTCGCCGATCACATTAAGTGACGCGCTTGCCGCGTTCACCGATCAGTCGTTAGTCTTGCTCGACGCCGAGGGTTCATCGGATGTTTCGTCTGCAACGATCACATCGTCGAGCGCTGTTTTTATCGGCCCCGAAGGTGGTTTTTCGCCATCCGAATTGGATGCGCTGCGAAAGCGCTGCGACCACAGATTGCGTCTGGGCCCGACCGTTCTACGGGCAGAAACAGCAGCAATTGCGTCGCTGGCGTGGTTGGGGTCCTTGCAATAGCGGCACATCCGTTGCTAGCCGCGATTCAAGCGCATCTGTAGGAGCGGCACTGCCGCGACCCCGACGGCGCGTGCGCAATATCGCGCCGTGAGTGGCACAGGTCGCGGCAGAGCCGCTCCTACAAGCACGAAGCTAAACACTGAGCACCCCATGCGCGCGCGCGGCGAGCCCGCTCAACGTCAACCACGCATCGCCCGCCGCCTGCCCCTTGCTCTGCGCATCGAGCGTGGCGCAGGTCTTCAAGAGCGTTGCGATCCGTCGCGGATCAATTTCGTTGGCTGCGACTTCCATCGCCTTCTGCCGCTTGCCCCACACCCGCGCATTGCGCAGCGCCTGCATCATCGGCACGCCTTCGCGACGCGACATGAATATGCTGCCCAACGCATGCACGTCTTCCGCCAATTGCCACGACAACCGCGGCGCTTGCTCGCCTTCGGCTTGCAGGCCCGCGAGCACGCGGCCATAGCGAGCGAGATCACCGCGCAGGAAAGCTTCGGACAGTTCGCTCACGTCGTAACGTGCCACATCGGTGACGGCGTTCAAAACCTCTTCAATCGCGAGCTTACCGGGCTTCACGAGCAATGCAAGTTTTTCGATTTCCTGCTTGGCCGCGAGCAGGTTGCCTTCGCAGCGCTCACTGATCAGCTCAATCACTTCGCGCGCCGCATCGAAGCCCGCGAGCGTTAGCCGCGACTTGATCCATCGTGGCAATTGGTCGCGCTCCACGAGCGGCGCGGCCACTGTCACGCCCGCACGATCACAGGCCATGAACCACGCCGAATCGGTCGCGGTGCGATCAAGTCTCGGAAGGTTGATGATGAACAACATGTCAGGCGGTGGATCGTTCGCGAGCTTGCCGAGAAACACACCCGCATCGGCGGAGGCCTTCGCCGTATTGACGGTGATTTCAACAATTCTTAGCGTTGAGAATAGCGACAGGTTATCGCTCGATTGCGCGATCACACTCCAGTCAAAGTGTGCCTCAACCACGAAGTGTTCACGCTCGCTGTACCCCGCTTTGCGCGCGGCTGCACGAACCGCGTCAGCCGCCTCCAGCTTGGTCAGCGTTTCCTCGCCGTGAATGACGTAGATGGGCCTCAGCGCATCGGTCAGGCGTGTGGTTAGTTGATCGGGTGAGACTTGCATTTGGCGGCTCCTACAACTTATTAGGTCGGCTTTTTCACCGCTTGTAACCGCCGCAAAATCTGTGCTGCTGCATCAAGTTGCATGTCGCGAATCAATTGCCGCTCTTCGCCTTCTTTTGCCAGTGCCTGCGATTCCGCAAACGAGAAGTCGCGACGAATGGTGATCTCACCGGGCTCGCCCCAGTCGCGGCCTTTGGCATCGACAAACTCATAGCGAACGCGATATTCCAGCTCAAATTCGCGCGCGCGACCGCCGCCGGAAAGTGAGAGCACGCGCTTGTCAAAAAACACCTGCAGGAAGCGGATTGCGAAGTCGGCGTCTTCAATTTTAGTTTTGATTTGTACGCCGTTTTGGCTGAGGCCTGCGATCACGTCGGGCACCACTGGCGCCGACGCACCCGCAACGTTGATGGTGCCCACACCGTACGCAGCGGGCCGTTGCACGAACACACTGGTGAACGGATAGCTCGCCGCGCCGCGTAGTTGAAAGCCGCAGGCGGTGAGCATTACAGTCGCGACGAGCATCATTAACGTAGGGCGGGCAATGCCCGCCGTCGTCCTTCGCGAAACGCCGGGAAAATTGCGGCTAGCGCCGAATGTTGCCGAGGCGGGCAGTGCCCGCCCTACGGCTCCTGCGTAGGGCTTAGACGACCACATTAACCAGTCTCCCCGGCACTACGATGATTTTCTTCGGCGTGCGGCCTTCGCCGAATTTCACGACTTCTGCGGAAGCTGCGGCGACCGCCTCGATGCTTGCCTTGTCTGCGCTGGATGCGACCGTTATCGCGCCACGTGTTTTACCGTTGACCTGCAAAACGAGTTCGATGCTGTCTCGCTGTAGTGCAGCTGCATCATGTTCAGGCCATCGCGCGTCTAGCAGGCTACCTTCGGTTTTCTCGAAACCAAGATCGGCCCAAAGTTGGCAGGTAATGTGTGGCGCGACGGGGTAGAGCGTGCGCAGCAGGATGGACGCGCCTTCGCGCGACAGCGACGGACAGACGCCCGGCTTCACGTCCTCGAGCGCGTTCAGTATTTTCATCGTCGCCGAAACAACCGTGTTGTATTGACGACGCTCGTAGTCAAAATTTGATTGCTTCAATGTTGAGTGCAATTCAAATCGTGTCGCTTTCAATACCTGCGTGAGCTTTGATGCATCAACAACGGAGGCGGACGCAATTTCGCTTGCGCGATCAGCGCAGTAAACCCAAACGCGCCGCAGGAAACGCGTCGCGCCTTCGACCGCATTGTCAGACCACAGTGCGGGGTCCTCCGGGCCACCGACGAACATCACATACAACCGCGCCGTGTCCGCGCCGTATTTGTCGATGAGGTCTTGCGGATCAACACCGTTACGCTCGCTCTTGCCCATCTTGCCGATGCCGCCGTATTCGACGGTGGAGCCATCGGGCAGCGTGCCGCCGATGATGTGGCCTTTGTCATCGAAGCTGTTGAGCACTTCGGTGGGTGGGAAGTAATCTTTGGTGCCTTTATCGGTGCGCTTGAAGTAGATGTGATTCAACAGCATGCCGTGATTCATGAGTCGCTCAAACGGCTCGTCGAACTTGAGCATGCCCATATCGCGCATGACCTTGGTCCAAAAACGCGCATAAAGCAAATGCAACACCGCATGCTCGATGCCACCGATGTACTGATCCATCGGCATCCAATAATCGTTTCTTGCGTCGACCATTGCGGGCTTGCCATCAACGCTCGCATTCGGCGAGGCGTAGCGCATGTAATACCAAGCGCTATCGACAAACGTATCCATCGTGTCGGTCTCTCGGCGCGCTGGTTTACCGCATTTCGGGCAGGAACATTGCAAAAAAGGTTCGTATGTTTTGAGCGGGCTGCCACTGCCATCGGGGATCAAATGGTCTGGCAGTACAACGGGCAAATCCTTTTCAGGCACAGGCACCACGCCACAATCTTCGCAGTGGATGATCGGGATTGGCGTACCCCAGTAGCGTTGGCGCGAGATGCCCCAATCGCGCAGGCGGAAGGTGGTCTTTTTCTCGCCCAAATTTTTTGCGATGAGATCACTCGCCACCGCATCAACTGCGCCTTTGTGGTCGAGGCCGTCGTAAATGCCAGAGTTGACGCACACGCCGACTTGTTTGTCGCCGTACCAGTCGTGCCAAAGCGATTCCGAAAACTCCCTCTCCCTCGGGGAGAGGGTTGGGGTGAGGGTGGGTGTTGCGGAATCAACTTTGGAAACACCGCTCGCCCCCTCACCCCCGCCCTCTCCCGCACGGGGAGAGGGAGCAGAACCGATCACCTGCTTGATCCGCAACGCGTACTTCTTCGCAAACGCAAAATCGCGTTCGTCATGCGCAGGCACGCCCATGACCGCGCCATCGCCGTAGGACATGAGGACGTAGTTACCAACCCACAGCGGCAACATTTCACCGGTGAGTGGATGGGCGACAAACAAGCCTGTCGCGACACCCTCTTTTTCTTTGGTGGCCAGTTCAGCCTCGGTCGTACCACCCGCTTTCAGCGCTTCGATCTTTGCCGCCAATGCGTGATCCCGTTCGCCTGCGCGCACTGCAAGCGGATGCTCTGGCGCAACGGCCACGAAAGTGACGCCCATGATCGTGTCGGCGCGCGTGGTGAACACGTACATCTTGCCGTCTTGAATCAGCTTGCCGTTGGCGTCAGTGATGTCATGCGGGAACGCGAAACGCACCCCTTCAGATTTGCCGATCCAGTTTTCTTGAATCAAGCGCAAACGATCTGACCAACCGGGCAATTTGTTCAACGTGTAGTCGAGCAATTCGTCCGAATACTTCGTGATGTTCATGTAGTAACCGGGGATTTCACGCTTCTCGACGAGCGCACCCGAACGCCAACCGCGACCATCAATCACTTGCTCATTGGCGAGCACCGTTTGATCCACCGGGTCCCAATTGACGATCTGAGTTTTTCGATACGCGACGCCCTTTTCGAGCATCTTCAAAAACATCCACTGATTCCACTTGTAATAGTCGGGATCGCAGGTCGCGAGTTCTCGGCTCCAATCAATCGCGAGGCCCAGTGCTTGCGACTGCGCCTTCATGATGCGAATGTTTTGGTACGTCCACGCGGCGGGTGCAACGTTGTTTTTCATCGCTGCGTTTTCTGCGGGCAAACCAAACGCGTCCCAGCCCATCGGCATCAGCACATTGAAGCCCTGCATACGCTTGTAGCGAGCGAGCATGTCGTTGATCGTGTAATTACGCACGTGCCCCATGTGCAGCTTGCCCGACGGATAGGGCAGCATCGAGCAGGCGTAGTATTTGCCTTTCGGGAAGCGCGGATCGTTCTCGACGACCGTGTAGGCGTTGGTCGACGACCAATGGGATTGCGCGGCGGCTTCAACCGTCTTGTGGTTGTACGTGGATTCCATCTTGGTTTTGTCGCTTTTGGGGCTTTGCTTGCGCGGGCTCCACTGGATGTGGATGCGCTCTAAAATTGGCGTTGAATATGCCCATTGTAAAGTCCATTCAACGTTCGAGTATCTGCCGGAATGGAACCTACGGACGATTGCCCACTCTCATCTCCGTCGTCCCGGCGCATGCCGGGGCCTAGCGACTTTTCTCCTTATGCACATATCCGCTTTCGCCACCAATAAACACGGGCTCTTGTCCCCTTCGGCTGTGCTCGGGACCTGCTTCGCAGGAGCGACGACGTTGGTAGTCG
>JAYVNO010000030.1:0-7242 GCA_043758415.1 Burkholderiales bacterium | reverse complement strand
TCAGATGAACGGGCGGCGCCCTCACGACCACCCGTAGCTGTGGCCTCGGCGCGATAGAGAACTTTTTCGATAGACATGGTGATTTCCTTGGTTAATTGCCTTGAGTTTGCTCGGCAGTGGGGGTTGAAGTTAATGAGGTGGTCGGCGCTTTCGCACTAGCTTGGACGTTAGCAACGAGTTGATCGCGCAAACCTTTTAGTTCGCGCGTGAGGGATTCGAGTTGTGGCAATTGGCAGCCGGAGAGCTGCATGATGCACAGCGGCAACGGTTCGGCACGAGCCCGCAGCCGCTTGCCTGCTGCGGTCAGCGAGATTTCGACATTGCGCTCGTCGCGCTTGCTTCGATTGCGCGAAACAAGTCCCATCGCTTGCAACCGTTTCGCCAGCGGCGTCAGCGTGCCCGAGTCCAGACTGAGCCGCTCGCCAAGCTCGCCGACGCCCTGCGGGCTGTGCTGCCATAACGCGAGCAGCACCAAATATTGCGGATAGGTGATCCCGAGTACAGCCAACAGCGGCTTGTACGCCTTGGTCATTGCTAGCGACGCCGAATACAGCGCGAAGCACAGCTGCCGATCCAGGTTGAGTAATGAGGTCGGTGGATTCACGTTCTCTACACGTCGATCTTGGAGTGAACTTGGGTGATTTTTACAGCGTTTCGGCAATTATATTTTGCACAATTTAATTGTCAACAATTTTTTTGCATTAATCGATCTGCTGGTGGCACGCACTCGTCTGAATACAATCTAGCCCCATGCAATTTCTACTTGAATACGCGCCGATCATTCTGTTTTTCGTCGCCTACAAACTCAAAGACATTTACGTCGCCACGGGCGTGGCCATTGCCGCTTCCGTGGTGGCAATCGCCTACGCGTGGTTGGTGAGCAAAAAGGTGAGCACGATGCAATGGCTGTCCCTTGCCATCGTCGTGGTTTTCGGTGGAGCGACGCTGTTGCTGCACGACGAAATTTTCATCAAATGGAAGCCGTCGGCGCTTTACGCCGCGTTCGGGTTGACGCTGCTGTTCGGCAAATTGGTCATGAGACGCGACTGGATTCAGGCCGTGTTCAAACAGGCCCAGATTGAAGCGCCAGACGCAATCTGGAACAAACTCACATGGGCTTGGATCGGGTTTTTCGCGTTTATGGCAGCGCTCAATGGCTATGTGGCTAGCAATTATTCACTCGACACGTGGGTCAATTTCAAGGTGTGGTGGGCTATGGGGCTGTTTTTCGCCTTCACCATCGGCAACGTTGCCATGCTCGCCAAGTACATGAAAGAAAGCGAGCCAGGCACCAAATGAGCGCGCTTGTTCAACTACTGGAATCTCGCCTTGCGCCTCTGGCCGCCACGCTGCTGGAAATCTCCGACGATTCGTCAAAACACGCTGGACACGCCGGAAACAACGGCGGCGGGCACTTATCGGCGAAAATCGTGTCCAAATCTTTTTCCGGGCTCAACACGGTTGCCCGGCATCGCGCGGTGTATTTGCTGGTATCGGACTTGATGCCACACACCATCCACGCTTTGTCGCTGACCGTTAAAACGCCTGAAGAACTCTGAGCTCAACTCTAAATCTAACCGTAACTGACCGAGACCTTTTAGCTAACCGCTAATGACTAATAAAACAGGAAACAAAGATGCAATTACGTAAATCATTCGCGGCGGCTCTGCTGCTCGCACTCGCTGGCACTGCTGCTTTTGCTCAGGCGCCAGCCAAAAAGCCGACCGTGCCCGCCGCTGCTAGTGCTGGCGCTGCCGCTCCAGCCAAATCAGGTGATATCGCCATATCACAACCGCAGCTTGATTTGATCGTCAAGGAACGCGTTGCCCAGGGCCAGCCTGATACGCCTGAACTGCGCGAGTTTTTGCGCGACGAATTGGTCAACCGGGAGCTCTTCATCCGCGCCGCCAAAGCCAAGGGCATGGATCGGGATGCGACCATGAAAACCCAGATGCAGGTCGCTGCTGACTCGATCCTTATTCGTCAGTACATCAACGACTACATGGGCGTCAACGGCGTTAGCGAAGACACGCTGAAAAAAGAATACGAGACGATCAAGGCCGGTCTGGGCGACAAGGAATATCGCGCACGCCACATCCTGGTCGAGAAGAAAGAAGATGCCGAAGCGCTCATCAAGCAGTTGCAAGCCGGTGCCAAGTTTGACGAGCTGGCCAAGGCCAATTCGAAAGACCCAGGTTCAAAAGACAACGGCGGCGATCTCGATTGGGCTGTTCCCTCGAACTACGTAAAGCCGTTTGCCGACGCGTTGGTTGCGCTGCAAAAAGGCAAATACACTGCCACCCCAGTGCAAAGCCCGTTCGGCTTTCACGTCATCCAGTTAGACGACACGCGCGACGCAAAAGCGCCGTCGTTTGACGAGGTTAAACCGCAACTCACGCAGCGTCTGCAAGGGCAGGTGGTTGAAAAACATCTGGTCGAGCTTCGAGTAAAAGCGGGCATCAAGTAAGTCCTCGCCAAATGCAGCTTTCGCTGCGCCGCAACAAAGCCACCTTCGGGTGGCTTTGTTGCTTTTTAAGGCAAACAGGACAGACAAGCGACAGACGGATGAACCATAATCACGCTGTTACTACTTAGGAGGAGGTATCACTTTGAACGGGTTCTTAAAGAACAAAGACTTGCTTGCCGGGTTAATGTTTATTGTCATCGGCATTGTTTTTTGGGTGGGGGCGAACAACTATCAGATGGGCTCTGCGGCCCGAATGGGGCCAGGCTGGTTTCCAAGCGTGCTGGGGGCGATCATGACGTTTCTTGGCGTACTGATCGCTGGCATTGGACTCAAGAATCAGGCGACTTGGGCGCAAAGCGCAGGCATCGGCTGGACCTGGAAGCCGGTTGTTATCTTGACCATTGCAGTTGTGCTGTTTGGCGCGGTATTGCAACCGTTGGGTATGGTCTTCGCGATCATCCTGCTGACTTTCATCTCAGGTATGGCTGCCCACGATAAAGACTACAAACAGCTCGCCGTCATCACGGTGACTATGTGCCTGCTGTGCGCGGGTGTCTTTGTCTGGGGCTTGAAGCTTCAGATGAAACTCTTCCCGTGGAGCTAAGAGAACGCTATGGATTTAATTAACAATCTCTCTCTCGGCTTCGGCGTCGCGCTGACCTTCACCAATTTGCTCTATGCGTTCATCGGCTGCCTGCTCGGCACGCTGATCGGCGTGTTGCCCGGCATCGGCCCGGTCGCGACCATCGCGATGCTGCTGCCAACCACCTACGCACTGCCGCCAGTGTCAGCACTCATCATGCTGGCCGGCATTTATTACGGCGCGCAGTACGGCGGCTCCACTACGGCCATTCTGGTGAACCTGCCGGGTGAATCATCGTCCGTGGTGACCGCCTTGGACGGCTATCAAATGGCCCGACAAGGTCGAGCGGGTGCCGCGTTGGGAATTGCCGCCATCGGCTCGTTCATCGCGGGCTCGTTCTCGACGTTGTTGGTGGCGGCCTTCGCCCCCCCACTGTCAGAAGCCGCTTTGAAGTTCGGTCCGGCTGACTACTTCTCGTTGATGGTGTTGGGTTTGATTGCCGCCATCGTGCTCGCACACGGCTCGGTGCTCAAAGCAATCGCGATGATCATCCTCGGTGTTGTGATGGGTCTGGTCGGTACGGACGTGAACTCAGGCGTTGCTCGGTACAGCTTCGACGTGCCTGAACTGACGGACGGTATCGGATTCGTCGGCGTGGCGATGGGCATCTTCGGCATTGGTGAAATTCTCATCAATCTCGAAAAAGGCGAATCGCGCGAAGTGTTCACGGCAAAGGTCGGACGACTATTACCGACCAAGCAGGACTTCAAGGACACGTGGGGCGCGATCACGCGCGGAACGTTGCTCGGCTCGGTGCTTGGCATTCTGCCGGGCGGCGGCGCGCTGCTGGCGTCATTTGCGTCCTATTCGTTTGAGAAAAAATGGGCTGGTAAAGACGCCAACCCACCGTTCGGCAAAGGCAACATCCGTGGCGTTGCTGCCCCTGAGTCAGCGAACAACGCTGGCGCGCAAACCTCTTTCATCCCGTTGCTCACGCTAGGCATCCCACCCAACGCCGTGATGGCGCTGATGGTCGGCGCAATGACGATTCACAACATCCAGCCAGGCCCGCAGGTCATCACCTCGAACCCACAGTTGTTCTGGGGCTTGATTGCTTCGATGTGGGTGGGCAACGCGATGTTGGTGGTTCTGAATCTGCCGCTGATTGGCATGTGGGTTCAGTTGTTGAAGATCCCTTATCGCCTGCTCTACCCAATGATTCTGGTGTTCTGCTGCATTGGTGTCTACACCGTGAACAACACCACGTTTGACGTGTGGATCATCGCGGCGTTCGGCGTAATCGGCTACATCTTCGCCAAGCTTGAATGCGAAGCCGCTCCCCTGCTGCTCGGCTTCATTCTGGGACCGATGATGGAAGAGAACTTGCGTCGCGCGCTGCTGTTGTCACGCGGCAGCCCAAGCGTGTTCTACGAGCGTCCAATCAGCGCCGTCATGCTGTTCCTGTCGGTCGTTCTGCTAATCATTCTGGCGCTGCCCGCAATCCGCAAAAAGCGCGACGAGACCTTT
This sequence comes from Burkholderiales bacterium, assembly GCA_043758415.1. Taxonomy (GTDB): domain Bacteria; phylum Pseudomonadota; class Gammaproteobacteria; order Burkholderiales; family Casimicrobiaceae; genus Casimicrobium. The sequence goes on along the minus strand of JAYVNO010000030.1, from coordinate 2,665 downwards.
GTGGAAGATTGATCCATTCGATCAAATCGGACATGCAAAAACGGGCACATGTGTGCCCGTTTTTATTCTGAAACAGGCAGCGAGATCGTGCAGAATGTCTGCGTGCAGACGGGTGGAACCGAGGATGTCAAGCGTGCCATTGATACCGGATGCGCATCAGGCGTACGCACGTGCCCGGCGACTGCACCATTGATGTCGGTCGCAAAAAATGGGGCACGGCAGTGTCTCTTGTCCGGTGCGCGGCGTATGCTTCGTGACGTTGCAGAAAAGGAGAGTCGCATGACAACATCTCGTCGAGATATTCTGAAAACACTGGGCACCGTGGGCGCGATGGGCGGCACCGCTGCCGTGGCTGGATGCAGCACCATCAATGTCAAGGCTGAAGCGCGCGCCACGCCGTTTAGTGTGGCGATCACAACGCTTCCGATTGTCGGCAGCAATGAAGTGTTTCCGGTGCGGCGCATCTACTGCATTGGCCGCAACTACGCAGCGCATGCACGAGAAATGGGCTCTGACCCGACGCGCGAGCCGCCGTTCTTTTTTCAGAAGCCGACCGATGCGGTTCAGTTGGTGCCGGTGGGACAAACGGTGGAGCATGCCTATCCGCCGCTGACCAAAAATTATCACTACGAAATTGAGCTGGTCGCGGCGCTTAAAAGCGGTGGTCGCAACATTGCCATCAACGACGCACTACAACATGTATACGGCTATGCGCTCGGCCTTGACATGACGCGGCGCGACCTGCAGCGCGCCATGGGAGACGAGAAAAAGCCGTGGGAAATCGGCAAGAGTTTCGACAGATCCGCGCCCGTCGGACCGATTCATCGCGTCGCCGACGTCGGGCATTTCAGTCAAGGGAAAATCCAGTTGTTGGTCAACGGCTCGGTCAAGCAAAGCGCCGATCTGAATCAAATGATCTGGAGCGTGGCCGAGCAGATCAGCAAATTGTCAGAGGCGTTCGAGTTGATGGCCGGTGACATCATTTATTCCGGCACACCGGAAAACGTCGGCCCGGTGGTGCGCGGCGACCTGATGCTTGGCAAGCTCGCAGGGTTGCCGGACATCAGCGTGAAGGTGATTTAGGCAATCACGGCGCGTTATATCTTTGCGCTGCAAGCCGCATTTAACTTGGGCTTAGCAGCGTAAAAGTCAATTTGTCGACTTAGCGAATAAATGCGGCTCAGCCCCTGTTAATGCTTTATTTCAGCCAAAAGCTGATCGCCGAAATTCAGGTTTTCATTGCTAGACCAAGCCGCTCGATCACCATCTTTTCCTTGACGAATTGATCAGCGATGAACTTGGTGTAATCCGCCGTGTTCATGTAAATCACCGACTGGTCGTACTTTTCGAGAGTGGCTAGCACCGCCGGATCTTCGAGTGTCTTTTTGAACGCGTCGTGCAGCCGTTTGGTCAGCGCGGCGTCCATGCCCTTCGGTCCGCCGATGCCGAACGGCGAGTCAGACACTGTCTCGTAGCCTAACTCCTGCAGCGTTGGCACACTCGGCCAGCGTCGCGTGCGTTTGCTGCCATAGGTTGCCAGCAGACGCAGATTGCCAGCCTCCACCTGCGGTGCCCAGCCCGTCGAGTCGCTGTGTGCCATCACATGCCCGCCCAGCACCGCCTGCACGCCGTCAGCGCTGCCCTTGTACGGAATGTGGGTGAGCTTGATACCCGCTTTCGCCGCAAACTCTTCAATCGCCAGATGAGGCGTGGTGCCCGCACCGGTCGAGCCGTAGCTGAACTTTTCAGGATTGGCCTTCGCGTAGTCGACCAGCTCCTTAATGCTCTTGATCGGTGAATCATTGCGCACGACAATGCCAAACGTGTAGCCGGTCAAACACGCGATATAGGTGAAATCCTTGAGTGGATCGAACTGCATTTTCTGCATGTGCGGCAGCCGCGCCACGCCGATGGTGAGTTGCGACAACGTGTAGCCATCGGGCGCGGCTTTCGCCAGCTCGTTCGGCCCCAGCATGCCACTGGCACCCGGTTTATTTTCAACCACCACCGAGCCGCCGAGCGCTTTGCCCACGCTCTCGGCCAGCGCGCGCATGACTGCGTCAGTCGAGCCGCCTGCGGGCCACGGACAGATCAACTTGACCGGACGCGAGGGATACGCCTGCGCGCTCGCGACGCCAGGCAACACCGACGCGACCGATGCAACGGCCACAGCAACGGTCGCCTGCACGAACTCGCGCCGGGACGAATTAACTTCGCTCATCAAAATCTCCTTTTTTCATTGCCACAGGCTGCGCGGGCGATTGCAAAACACGTACCGCCGAAATGTAGGCCCGAGCCCCGCCAGCGTCAATGCTCCAAATACGAAGTGGATGGGTGGGTACAGAGGGTGCGCAGGGTGCGTATTAACGAGGTTTTGTAGGAGCGGCTCTGCCGCGAATCGGGTGTAATTCTAATTCCCAATAAAAACGGTAATAATTAGGTCGTGATAGTCCGGAGGAGAAATCATGGCACGATTGGCTGGTGGCATTGAGCACATTGAGGCGGCGCAGCGTTGCTTAAGCGCGCGACGACGGCCGACGAGCTTCGGCAAGCGCAATCGGTGTTGCTGGATCTCCCCCGAATTGACGGACACTTTTCTATGATTAGAAATCAAGGAGTCCGACATGAATGGAAAGACACAACCGGCGTACGCGCCGGAGTTCAG
>JAYVNO010000029.1:0-20989 GCA_043758415.1 Burkholderiales bacterium | reverse complement strand
GGCCACGGCTTCGTCTGGGTTCACGTCTTTGCGTGGCTCTTTGCCGAAGAAGGCTTTCACCGCGTCGATGACTTTTGGCATGCGCGTCTGGCCGCCGACGAGAATCACGTCGTCGATTTTGTCGATGGAGAGGCCTGCATCTTTCAATGCAATACGGCACGGCTCAATCGTTTTCGCGATCAGGTCTTCCACCAGCGACTCAAGCTTCGAGCGCGTGACTTTCATCGTCAAATGTTTCGGGCCGGTCGCGTCCATCGCGATGTACGGCTCGTTGATTTCTGACTGTTGGCTTGACGACAATTCGATCTTGGTGCGCTCAGCCGCAGCCTTGATCCGTTGCAGCGCAATCGGGTCTTTGGTGAGGTCAATACCGCTCTGCTTTTTGAATTCGTCGCAGAGATAATCGACCAGGCGTTGGTCGAAATCTTCGCCGCCGAGGAAGGTGTCGCCGTTGGTCGCGAGCACTTCAAACTGCTTCTCGCCGTCCACGTCAGCGATCTCGATGATCGATACGTCAAACGTGCCACCGCCCAAGTCATACACCGCAAATTTGCCGTCTTTTTTGACTTTGTCGATACCGAACGCGAGCGCAGCTGCGGTCGGTTCGTTGATGATGCGTTTGACCTCTAAACCGGCAATACGACCGGCGTCTTTGGTCGCTTGACGTTGGCTGTCATTGAAGTAAGCAGGCACCGTGATGACCGCTTCGGTCACTTCATGGCCGAGATAATCCTCAGCGGTTTTTTTCATCTTGCGCAGAATTTCAGCGCTAACTGCAGGCGGCGAGAGCTTCTTGCCGCGCACTTCAACCCAAGCGTCGCCGTTCTCGTTTTTAACGATGGCGTACGGCATCAGGCTGATGTCTTTCTGCACTTCTTTTTCTTCAAAGCGACGACCGATCAGCCGCTTGACCGCGTAGATCGTGGCTTTGGGGTTGGTCACGGCCTGCCGTTTGGCGGGCGCGCCGACGGTCACCTCGCCGTCCTCCATGTAGGCGACGGTGGATGGGGTGGTGCGCGCGCCTTCGCTGTTTTCGATAACTTTGGCGACGCCGCCTTCAATCACGGCCACGCAACTATTGGTGGTGCCGAGGTCGATTCCGATAATTTTGCTCATGATGTTCCTTTTATTTTTTTCTGTCCTGTCCCCTCGCCCTCGGGGAGAGGGTCAGGGTGAGGGCTGGTGATTACGATGATCGATATGTTTGGGGGCTAGGCCTGCGGTTCAACTGGCGACGCGTTCGAATTTGCGGCAGCGGGTTCGAAAACCTCGTGAGCCCTCGCCACAGCAACCATCGCCGGACGCAACACGCGGTCTCCAATCGTGTAGCCCTTTTGAAAGACCTGCAGCACGGTACCGGACGGTTCGGTGGACTCGATTTGCGTCATCGCCTGATGCAAGTTAGGGTCGAACTTGGCCTTTTCGGCCTGGACCTCTTTCACCTTAGCGCGCTCGAACGCAGTCACCATGTTTTTGAGCGTCATGTCGACGCCCATCTTTAATTGCTCGGGCGTGCTCTGCTCGTCCTTGAGCACCATTTCCAGCGTGTCTTTAACCGCGAGCAGCGCAAAGGCAAAGTCACGCACCGCGTAGTCGCGAGCGGACTGCACTTCCTGCACGTTGCGTTTGCGGATGTTTTCCTGCTCGGCGACGGCGCGCAGATGCTGGTCTTTCAACGCGGCGATTTCGTTGTGCGCAGCGGCTAGCTTTTCCTCATCCGACAGCTCCACAGCGGCGGTGTCGAGGTCGGGGTTGTCATTCAACGGCTGGTCCGGGGTGGGTGTGTTTTGTTCGTCTGGCATAGCCATAAAGTGAAAACCTATAGCGGGATCAATGGATTCCTCGCTACTTCGGGGAGCTTTCCCCTGTTTCAAGCAAGGGCAATGAAAAAAGTGAACAACTTTTTGTGTAAACGCTATGTTGCATTGGGCGTAGATGTGATTAAGGCAATTAGTTGACTATTGGACTAAATAGGGTGTATACCCATATTCAATGGCGCTTGCAAACCAAAGCTGTATCCCAAAAAATTACGTTTTTCGCTGCTGAGCCGATCCAACAGAGTGATTTCCAATCGCGGTCCCGACAAGAGCGCACTGTTCGAGTTTGATCCGGCCATCGGCAAGCAGGAAAGCTGGTTTTTGAACATCCGGTCGTTGACGTATCGAGCCTCAGCTGGTCGCGCGCGCGGAACGTGCCGACGCAGGTGAATTATCAGGTCGACAAAACCGAGCAGCACTTTCTCGATGCCGAGGCAAAGCCCATTAACGCGGCACTCAAGGCCAAGCTGCCGTCGTATGAAATCAACATTCAAAGCGTGACCAAGGACGAACAGGTGCTGATCGTCGCCACCACCAGCGACCGCACGCCCGGTAGCCGCTAACCAGGCTCGCCGAAATCAATCCGTCGATTCCTGAGGCGGACATGGCGGAGATGAAACCGGTGCAATACACGGCCCGCGACGGCCTGACCATTCGCGGCTATTTGACCCTGCCCAGGGGCGTACCCGCAGAAAAATCTGCCGGTCATCATCAACCCGCACGGCGGTCCGTGGGCGCGCGATAGCTGGGGCTACAACCCGGAGATTCAGTTTCTCGCCAACCGCGGCTACGCGGTGTTGCAGATGAACTTTCGCAGTTCAACCGGCTTCGGCCGCAAGTTCTGGGAAGCCTCATTCAAGCAGTCGGGGCTGACCATGCAGGACGACATTACCGACGGCGTGAACTGACTGATCAAAGACGGCGTCGCCGACCCGAAACGGATCGCGATTTATGGCGCAAGCTACGGCGGCTACGCCAGCTTGTCGGGCATCACGCGAACGCCTGACCTGTATGCGGATGCGGTGAGTTATTAACAAGTCAACTAAATATGTCCCATCGCGACCGGTATGGCGCCCTCTCCCCTAGGGAGAGGGCGCCTGCCGAACCGGTCATATTTGGTTGACTCAGTAATATGTCGGCGGGTCCAACATGTTCACCTTCATGAAATCGATTCCGCCGTACTGGAAACCGTTCCTTGAAATGATGACGGAAATGGTCGGTGTCGCTGAGGAGGACAAAGCACAACTGACGGCCACCTCGCCCGCGCTGAATGCTGACAGGATCAAGACGCCGTTGTTTATCGCTCAAGGCGCGAAAGACCCGCGCGCGGTCAAAGCGGAGAGTGACCAGATGGTTGAAGCGTTGAAAAAACGCGGCATCGACGTCGACTACATGGTCAAAGACAACGAAGGCCACGGCTTCCGCAATCAGGAAAACCAGTTTGAGTTTTATGAGGCGATGGAGAAGTTTTTGGCTAGGCATTTGAAGAAAGGCTAAGCGCTCATCGCAACCCATAGGGTGCGCTCCGCACTCTATGCCGACGCAGCCAGCAATACCAGCGGCGGGCCTACGCTCTCGGCCGGCGCTGAATCGACTCCTGCCGCACGATGCCGTGGCCTTCGGCGGTCTTCTTCGGCGCAACTTTCCACGCGTGGCCGTAGATCACCTCGACGCTGATGCGAATCGGACCGTCTGCTTTTCGTGCGCTGTCGAGCGCCGATTCAACCGCTCGCAACTTGTGCGGCGTGAGCAATCCGCGCGGTCGCACCTGCATCGAATTCACCGCGCCCTGCGCCTTGATGTCGCGCCACAACGCAGCCGCCGTCGCATATTCCAACGTGATGACCTCCATGTCCATCACCGGATCGGCAAAGCCTGCATGAATGAGCATGTCGCCCATGTCGTGCAAATCGATGAAGCGCTGCACGCGTGAGTCCGCGTCCTCACCCGCTTTGCTGAGCGCGCGACGCAACTCAATCAATGTGTCTGGCCCCGGCGCGGTGAACATGATCACGCCGCCGATTTTGAGCACACGGTTCCACTCGGCGAACAGCGCAGGCAGATCGTTCGTCCACTGCAACGCGAAGTTGCTCCACAATACATCAGCGTGTTCACGCGGCAACGGCAATGCGCCCATGTCACTGACAAGACCGCGAATGCGTGGGCGTTTGAGCAGCCCTGACCATCGGGCGAATAGTCCCGTTGCGGTCGGCATCGCCCGCGCAACCATCGCAGGCGCATGATCGATCGCCGTCACCATCGCGTCTGGAAAACGCGCCGACAGAGCCGCCGCGTGCGTGCCCGGCCCGCAACCCACGTCGAGAATCGTCGCAGGCGCAATGCGCATCACGTCAAAACGTTCGAGCAACCGATTGCCCACTTCACGCTGCACCACTGCCGCGTCAGCGTAACTATTCGCCGCACGATCAAAACGACGGCGCAGCAACGCGATGTCGACCGGATTGGGCGCGCTCATTTGCGGCGCGGTGTGCGTGATGGCATGGGAAAATCGGCTGAACCAACAACTTGCGGGAATCGAAATTCTATTGCGCCTGTTTAATGTCGAGGCTTCGGCCCCGCTCGGGCCCAGCCTGAAGCGCGTGCGTGACCGCGCGTTGCCGCAAAGCTGTTTCTTTTGCGGCGACAGCGGTGACGAGACGGTGTGTGAGCTGTGCGCAGCCGATTTACCGTGCCTCGCCGAGCAGGTGTGCCCGCGCTGTCAGCTCGCCGCCGCCAACGGTGAGGTGTGCGGACGTTGTTTAAAGAAGCCACCGGTTTGGGAGCATTTGATCGCGGAGTGGCAGTACGAATTTCCGCTCGACAAAGCGATGATTTCTGCGAAATATCATCATGCCTTTGCGATTTATCGCTGGGCGGCGGCGCAGCGCGACGCGTGGCCGTTCGATACAAGCACTACGCTGATTCCGGTGCCGTTAGCCGCGCTGCGACTGCAATCGCGCGGCTATAACCAGGCGCAACTGATTGCGGAGGAAATGGCAGAGCGTTTCGACCTGAGGGTTGACGTCGATGCTGCCATCCGCATTCGCGAGACCGATATTCAACAACGACTGAACTGGACAGAGCGGCGAAAAAACGTACGCGGCGCATTCGTTGCGACCCGTTCATTCGCGGGCGAATCGGTGGTGCTAGTGGACGACGTGCTCACCACGGGGGCCACGCTCAATTCGCTTGCGCGTGCGCTGCTGGACGCGGGCGCAGCGCGAGTCGACGCATTTGTACTGGCGCGCGTGCTGCCGATCCGGCGAAGTGATCGCGTCAGCAAATTTGGGCGGGCGCGAGCGTGATTCACGTAGTTTTGGTCGAACCAGAAATCCCGCCCAACACCGGCAACGTCATCCGCCTCTGCGCTAACACCGGCGCGACGCTGCACCTGGTGCGCCCGTTGGGCTTTCCGCTGGACGATGCCAGAATGCGTCGCGCTGGGCTCGACTATCACGAATACGCCACGATGCTGGTGCATGACGACTGGGCGGCGTGCAAAACCGCGCTGACAGGCCACCGCATGTTTGCGATTGAGACGTGCGGCAGGCGTTCACCGCATGAGACAGAACTCGCGGCCGGCGACGTATTTGTATTTGGCTCTGAGACGAAAGGGCTTGCAACCAAGGTGCTCGCTGACTTTGATGCCAACCATCAATTGCGGCTACCAATGCGTCCCGCGATCCGGAGTTTGAATCTATCGAATGCGGTGGCGGTTACGGTATTCGAGGCTTGGAGGCAGTTGGGGTTTGCTGGGGCAGCACCACAACCCACCTGACTTGCAGGAGCGGCTTGCCGCGACCCACTTGGCGTGCAACGTTGGATCGCGGCAAGGCCTTCAGTCCTGAGCTTGCCGAAGGGCGCTCCTACAACACCCGTATCAGTCAAGCGCGCCTCGCAAAATCGCACGCAGCGCATCTGGACTTTTCCAATCCGGCCCAAACACAAATCGCGACAAATACCAGCGGTCTGAATGCTTCGTCAGGTAATCGCTGTGCCCACCAAACGCCGCAAGGACGCCGTTCGCCCCTGCATGGTTCGGCATGTATTGCCGCCGCATATAGTCAGATGCTTGCGTCCACGGATAGGCGAAAAGTTCGGGCTTGCGACCGCTCTTCGATTCGATAAATTGACTTGTAGCGCGCACATGCATGTCGCACTCTGCAAACGTATCAATCGCGAAGAAGTCACCCGTGTGCTGGTTTCGCTGCACGACGGGCGAGACGGTCGGGTGATTGTGGTCCCAGCCGTGGCTCTCGATTGCGATCAGACCGCTTTCGTTGGCCGCACGCCACCAGTCATCGTTAAGCGCGCTCTGCGCGTTCATGGCCCCCATGTCAATCTGCGCGCGCGCACTTGGGCTCGCGATGACGAAGCTGGTCATGTTGAGCGACGGTTGCGCGCCCACACACTGCGCCTGAAAATCACGCATGCCATGGGCGAAGCTCTTCTGCGGCCCGAACTCGGGGTGCGTCATGTCCTTCCAGTCGTAGTCGGTGCCGTCATCGCACGACAGCGCCACCACTGGACGCCCGTACTGCAAGAAGTCGGGCCTTTCACCACGAACCCAACGCGCCACCTCAACCAGCGGCACCACCGCAAAACCCGCGTCATTGATGGTTCGAAGATCGTCGGCAAATGCAATGAGATCGTTGCTTTCGTAGCTGTTGCCAAAGACGTTATAGCCATGCCATGTGAGCACGGGGACGCGCATTTGTGGCGCGGATGGTGAGGTGGAATGTGACATGCGCCGTACATTAGCATTGAGTCGATATGACCTTCGACTCCCTGACCTTCGCGCTGTTCCTCGCGATAGTTTTTCCCGTCTACGCATGGCTTCGCACGTGGCCCGCTCGCAAGAATGTGTTGCTCGTAGCGAGCTGTGTGTTTTATGGCTCCTGGAATCCGTTTTTTCTGTTGTTGCTCGCGTTCACCACCGCGTTCGACTGGTGGGCCGCGCAGCGCATCCATGCGGCGGCGAACGCACGTACCAGACGTGTGTGGTTCTGGGCCTCTATTGTTGCCAGTTTGACCTTGCTCGGGTATTTCAAGTATGCGCAGTTCTTTGCCAATACTGCGATTGAATGGCTTGCGCTGGTGGGCGTGGCCTACACGCCCATTGATCTCGGCATTGTGTTGCCGTTGGGAGTTTCGTTCTACACCTTCGAGTCGATTTCATACATCGTGGACGTTTACAAAAGGCGTATCGAACCGACCAAAAGCTTGCGTGACTATGGCCTGTTCATGACGTTCTTCCCACATTTGGTGGCCGGGCCGATCATGCGCTTCAATGACTTCAACGCGCAAACTGTGACGCCGCGCGTGGTCACCGCTGACGCGGCGGCGCTGGGCGCTTACATGATCATCGGGGGACTGTTCCTGAAGATCGTTGGCGCAGATCATGTGTTCGCGCCGATCCCGGACATGGTGTTTGCGCCCGATTACAAAGCGGGTTTCGTTGCTGCATGGGCAGGCGCGTTTTCGTTTTCGATGCAGGTGTATTGCGACTTCGCGGGGTACTCGCTGGCGGCACTCGGCATTGCGAAAATGTTCGGCTTTCACCTGCCGGCCAACTTTGAATCTCCGTTCGCTTCAGTGGGCATAGCTGAGCTGTGGACGCGCTGGCACATTTCACTCTCGAACTGGTTGCGCGACTATGTGTTCAATCCCCTGGGGCACTATCGAAAAGGGCGTTTGCGCGGCTACCTGAACGTGATGATCACATTCACGGCGTGCGGTTTCTGGCATGGTGCGGCGTGGCATTTTGTGGCTTGGGGGGCCATGCATGGCGCGTTTCTTGTCGCTGAGCGACTGCTGAAAGATAGCATCGGCGACTGGAAGATTTGGGACGTGAAACCGGTGCGCTGGTTGCTGGCGTTGCTGACGTTTGCTCTGTTCGCATTGGCCGTCGTGTTGTTCCGCGCATCAACGCTTACGTTGGCTTGGGAGCGTGTGATCGCAATGTTCGGCGTGGCGATTAAAGATGCCGCAACACTCGCATGGAACGGCGATACCAAGGTGTTTGTGACGGGATTGGTGGTCGGACTGGCAGTGCAAGCGTGGTTGAAGACGCGCAAAGGTTGGGAGTGGTTACCGGCCATCGCCTGGCCTTGGCGCGTAGCGTTACTGTCGTTGATGTCGCTAGCCATTGTGTTGTCGCCTGGCAAGACTAATGCTTTCATCTATTTTCAATTTTAGGCGCGTGCGATGACGAATGCTCGCTGGCTGCTGACCTGGACACTCGCCGCTGCAATCACGGCAGGCGGTTGGTTTGCGTTCGAAACGTATTGGCGTGGGCAGGGCTATGTGCCGACCGTTATGGACAGTTTGGATTTGTGGTCACAGCATCGCGCTCGCGCTGTGAAATCCGCGCCACCCTTACGCGTTGCGCTGCTCGGTGCATCGCGAATTCAGTACGGTTTATCTCCAGACGTGTTTCGTGACGAGACGAATACGATGGGCGTCAAGGTTGATCCCATCATGCTCGCCGTCAACGGTCGCTATCCGTTCGCGGCACTACGTGATTTATCGGAGGATGAACGGTTCGTCGGAGTCGCGCTGATTGGCATCGATTCGCGTGGCATGGATCGCAAGGTGTGGGACATGCAGGCGGCGTACATTCAGCAATATCACCACGACTGGAGTCCGTCGCGGGAGGTGCATCGCCGTGTGCTTTCGCGCGTGCAGGCTTACGCCATTGCGGCACGACCTGACTTCGCGTTGGTGACGCTCGGCAAGCGCTACCTGAACGACCAGGGGCCACCGTACAGGGAGTACGTCACCTTCGAGCGTGATCGATCTGGCGGCACCAACTATCGCAAGAGTGATCTGCCCGCAATCCACAGTGCGCGTGTCGCAGACCTTAAAAATTATTACGCGGTGAACACATCGCCCACACCCGATGCGTGGCTTGCCGCGATGCGCGAAGTGGTGCGTTGGGTGGAGAAAATTAATTCACGCGGCGGCAAGGTGGTGTTCTATCGCGAACCAGTTTCTGGCGAACATATTGCACTGGACGAAGCGAATTTTCCGCGCGCGTTGTACTGGGACAAACTGGTCGGGATCATGCCTGCGCTGATGATCGATTTTCGCGATTATCCAGCGCTCAACATTGACACGCCGGACACGTCGCATATCGACCTCAAGGATATTGATCGACACACGCGTGGGCTGGTGCGGGTGCTGAAGCTCAAAGGGATCTTGTAGCGCTAGGCCAGACGCGCCGGTAGCAAAGCGGTGCCGTCGCGAACTGCGGCTGCCACGATAGCTTCGCCAGAAGCCACATGGAATAAGCCTTCGCGGGCCGTCAGCGTGACTGAGTCGGTTGTCGGCTCAACCGTGCCCGACTCTACTTTCGGCAATCCGGCGAGACGCCTTGGGCTCATCCAGAGTTGCGGATACGGCAAGCTGTCGTGATGCGCGCGAAAGCCTTTCTCGATGATGTCTGCCACCGTTTGCGGCGAAACGTAAGACGTGTCGACAACCAGATCGTAGTTCCGATAGTCGCGTAACTCAATGCCGTAGAGCGTACGGTAGCGCACCGCCTCCAGTCGCGCGCGAGCAAGATTGTTTTCCAGTGCCTCACCGAGCGAGCCGTGAAATTCATCGCTACGCGATGCCTCGAACACCCGCTCTGCGCCCACCAACGGATCGACCGACAAAAAAACCTTGTATGCCGCTGGAATGAAGTGCCATGCCAGCCGTGAATCAACGATGATGCGATCACTGGTTTCGCCGAGCCATTTGGTGTGCGAATCGATCTTGTCGTCGACGCTACGATCCTTCGCAGACCACTCGTTGAGCTGCAACGTAGTCAGGCCCATGCTCGCCGCGATTTCACGCTGAATGCCGCCCGCAGAAATAAGCTGAAAGCCCAGCGCAGCAGTCAAAATGCGGGCCACCGACGACTTGCCGCCGCCGATGTCGCCCGAGAGCGTGACGATGTCTTTCACGTAGTTAACATTAATTTGGAAGCCACGATTCTAGGGGATGCGTTCACCGTCAAACCCAACCGTCGCACCACGTCATTTGCCGATACAGAACCGGCTGAAAATTTCGCCCAGCAAATCATCCGCAGTGAATTCGCCGGTGATCGCGCCGAGGGATTCGTGGGCGAGTCGCAGTTCTTCGGCAAACAGTTCGAGCGCAATGTACTCGAGGTGCACGCAGGCAGCGTCGAGATGTGCCAACGCAGAGCGAAGCGCCGTAACGTGGCGCTCTCGCGCCATGAAGCCACCCTCTTCGCGATAGTTGAAACCAACCGTGGTGGTAATCGCGTCGATGAGTAGTTCAACCCCCTCGCCGGTCGTTGCAGACAACCACACGCCACGATCATCGGCATGTGCTTCGTGAGCAGCCAAATCGATCTTGTTGCGTACGATAAGGCGCGGCAAATTCGCAGGTAATTCTGCAAGCAAACGATCAGACACATTCGCGTCCGCCTCAACCAGCACCAACGCCAGATCGGCGTCAGCGATCGCAGCTCGGGTACGCTCAATGCCGATGATTTCAATGGGGTCCGTGGTGTCGCGCAAGCCGGCCGTATCAACGATTTCTGTTGGCAAACCTTTCAGGCTGACGCGACCGCGTACCGTGTCACGGGTCGTGCCTGCAATAGGCGTCACGATAGCAATTTCGTCACCCGCCAACGCGTTGAGCAAGCTCGATTTGCCGACATTCGGCTCGCCCGCGAGCACAATGCGAATGCCGTCGTGCAGCAGTTGCCCGCGCCCGGCCTCGGCGAGCACGTGTTCAAGCGCAGTGCGAGCGTCAGCCAGTTGCTCGCGCGCGCGTTCGGACTCCAGAAATTCAACATCCTCCTCCGGGAAGTCCAGCGTCGCTTCAACAAACATACGCAGGCGAACCAGCTTGTCTTGCAGCGTTCTGATGCGCGAAGAAAACTCGCCGGTAAGCGAACGTACAGCCGCACGCGCAGCGCTCTCGGTGGCGGCCTCAATTAGGTCAGCGACCGCTTCCGCCTGTGCCAGATCCATCTTGCCGTTGACATATGCGCGGCGCGTAAATTCACCGGGTTCTGCATGACGTGCGCCAAGCTCGATGCAGCGGCGCACTAACGCCTGCAACACCATCGGCGAACCATGCGCATGCAGTTCGAGAACGTCTTCGCCCGTAAACGAGGCGGGTGACGCAAAGTAGATCGCAATGCCGTCATCAATAATGTGATCAACTGCGTCAAGAAATCGCGTGTGTTGTGCCAAGCGCGGCGTGAGCGTTCGGCCACAAAGCGTGTGACCGAATTCGGCGAGCGATTTGCCTGAAACCCGCACCATACCAACGCCGCCGCGACCGGGCGGTGTGGCGATGGCGACGATGGTGTCAGTCATGAGCACCTCTAATAATTCATTTGTGGGGCGCATTGTGTCGTCGCGCGGTGCTCGCAATCCTCATGTGACCTGCGCGTACATTCCGGTTGCTGCGCTCCGGGCTCGTAACACTGCATCCCCAAAAATGAATTATTAGAGGTGCCCGTTGCGTATGATTGTAGAAGCGGCTCTGCCGCGATCCACGTTGGCATTACGCCAAGCCGGGTCGCGGCAGAGCCGCTCCTACAGAGTCAATTAGCGCTTGAGCGCCGTGACAACCGCAGCCTGCTCACGTTCAAGCATCTTGTTGATGTTCCACTGCTGCGCGATTTGCAACAGATTTGACACCGTCCAGTACAGTACCAACCCCGCCGGGAAGAAGATGAACATCACCGCGAACGCGACCGGCATGTATTGCAACACTTTTTGCTGCATCGGATCCATGCCCGGCGCGGGGGGTTGCAATTTCGATTGCGCGAACGCGGTGACGGCGTAGAGCACAGGCAACACATACCACGGGTCAGCCGCCGATAGATCCTTGATCCAGCCAATCCACGGCGCGTGACGCAGCTCAACGGCAGCACTCAAAACCCAGTACAACGAGATGAACACCGGAATTTGCACCACCACCGGCAAGCAACCTCCAAGCGGATTGATTTTTTCTTTCTTGTACAGCGCCATCATCTCGGTATTGAGCTTGGCACGATCATCGGCGTAACGGGTTTGAATTTCTTTGAGTTTCGGGCCGACCAGCTTCATTTTGCCCATGCTTCGTCCCGCCGCTGCGTTCAACGGATAGAACACGGCCTTGATAAGGATGGTCAGCAGCACGATGGCCCAGCCCCAGTTGCCCACCAAATTGTGGAACCACTGCAGCAGCCAGAACATCGGCTCCGCGAGCACACTGAACATGCCGTAATCCACGACTCTGTCTAACCCCGGAGCGGCCGCTTTGAGCAGACCCTGCTCTTGCGGGCCCATGAAAAGTGGCATCGACACTTTGGCGGTCGCGCCCGGCGCAATATCACCCACCGGTGTTTTCACGCCAGCGAGATACGCGTCCCCGGTTGCCTTGGTCATGTAGTAGTCGCGAGCCGAGCCCGTTTTTGGCAACCACGCGTTGACGAAATAGTGCTCGACCATGCCGATCCAGCCGTCGGTCAGACGCTCGCTGGCGATGCCCGTCTTGCCTTTTTCGATGTCCTTGAAATCGACCTTTTGATACTTTTTGGCCCCGGTATAAAGCACTGGCCCGTGGAAAGCGCTTGCGCCCATGGGATTGTTCAACCCAGTGGCCACGCTGTCGCGTTGCAACTGGAAATACGCTGTCGGCGCAATCGTTGCACTGCTGCCGTTGGTAATCTCCTGGGTCACGTCAACCACATAACTGCCGCGTTTAAATGTGTAGACGAGATCGTCTTTACCGCCGCTGGCAATCGGTGTCGACAGGCGCACCTCCAACGTGTCTGCGGTGCCCATATCGAGGTTGCTGGATACCTTCGTGTACAGCGAGTAATGATTCGGCATGCCCGCGCCGAGCAATCCCGTCTGCGCGACGTGCATGCGCGTCTGGTCTTTCAGCAGGACGTGATACGGCTTCGTCTTGTCCAACGTGTCGCCGTGAAGCTTCAATGCCACGTCTTCAATCGTGCCGCCCAACGTGTTAATGCGGAACTCTGCTAAGTCAGTCTTAACGGTGAACAATTCTCCCCCAGTTGCAGACGCAGCAGAGGGCGCTGTAGGCTCGCCGTTGTTAGGCGCGGTAGGCACCGAACCAGCCGGCGTGGTCGACGCAGACGTTGGCACGGTGCCGGGTGGAACATCGCCCTTTTTGTCAGCCGGTGTGGTGATTGCAGCAACCGGTTTGGGCGCTGCGGGCGGCGCATTTTCTTTTTGCCATGCCTGAAACAGGAACACGCCAGACATGGAGAAAATGACGAACAGAATGAGACGCTGGAAGTCCATCGTGGGCTTTCAGTTAGGGGTTGTTAGACACGGGCGTCGCGTTACTCGCGACGGCAACGTTGGACGAGTTCGATTTGTTTTCTGGCACCGGGTCATAGCCGCCCGCGTGCCACGGATGGCATTTCGCGAGCCGCATCGCGCCCATCGTGCTGCCGCGCAGAACTCCGTATTCGCCAATAGCGTCAGCGGCATATTCGGAGCAACTTGGAAAAAAGCGACAACGTTGACCCAACATCGGGCGGATGCCGTATTGGTAAGCTTTGATGAGGCCCAGAGCGGCAACCTCGCCAGCATTGCGTTTGTGTGCGGTCATCATGCCGTCACCACAGGTGCCGCGCGCGGTGGCAGTGGAAGTGGCTGCGCTGCCACCGATGCTGGCGCCGATTTTGCGATGTAGCGATCAAGGGTGGCAGTCCATTCTGCGATGACTGCTGCGACATCTTTGGTCGTTATGGACAGACTCAAACGCACGACGTATTGCGACGGCTGCAACGCGTTCTGACGAAGCCGAAATTGCTCGCGTATGCGTCGTTTGATTGCGTTGCGCAATACTGCGGTGCGCGCGTTGCGCTTGCCAATCATCAGGCCGAGCTGCGGGCAGGTTTTCCGCGTGGCATTTTGCTCAACAGAGCGCCGATATAGCCACAAAAAGCGCCCGCGCTGGGCGCGAGTCTTCAGAGCCCGAGCGAAGTCGTCGGACTCAAGCACTCGGGCAGCACGCGGAAACGACGCTCCCGCGAGCGGGGTGAGCACAGCGGGCGCAGCAGACGCGACGACTGTGGCCGACCTTAAGCCGAGAGAACCGCGCGGCCTTTGGAGCGGCGCGCTGCGATCACGCGGCGACCACCTTTGGTGGCCATTCGAGCACGAAAGCCGTGGTTGCGTTTACGGCGGATAACGGAAGGCTGGAATGTACGTTTCATGATCTCTTCAACTCTGTGTAATGCGCTGGTTTTGCCCGAAGGCCACCTTCGCTATGAAGGCTTGAAGCAGCTTGGAATGTTGTCCGACGGTCTCAGAGCATCAAAGCCCTGTAACTGACATACCCACACGCGTCTGTGTGCAGTTTTTGCGGAAAAGCCTTGTATTATAGCTTTGGGGGCGCTTTTTCAAAACCATGCGCTGATCCCAACCGTAATCCCAGCGTCAGAGCCGTACCCGCCAACACAATCGCACCGCCCAGAGCCATCGGCAAAGTGATCGTTTCACGCAGAAAAACTGCACCCCAGCCCACCGCGAACACCGGGATCAGGAACGTCACGGTAGATGCTTTTTGCCCGCCCAGTCGTGCGATCAGCCGAAAATAAAGGATCAGCGCGAAAGCGGTCGCTAACACAGCCAGCAAAATCGCCGCAATCCAAGCCTTTGCCGACGGCATTGTTTCTGGCCAAAAGGCAACCGCGAACGGCAGCACGATCAGCGCGCCCGCGGTCTGACTGCCGGCGGCCACGCCCATCGGCAACACTGCCGAGAGCTTTTTCTTTGTGTAATGCGTCGAAAAACCGTACGCCAGCGTTGCTATCAGACCCGCGACAATGGCCATACCGGAGCCGCCCGGTTTGAAATCAACCTTGCCCCAAGTCAAAACGACCATGCCGACGACACCCAAGGCGAGGCCAGTCCATTGCAGGCGACTCAGCTTGGCGTTGAGCCAGAACAGCCCAACCACCGCAGCCCACAACGGCGTGGTGGCATTGAGCAGCGCGGTAAATCCCGCGGTCAGCGAGGTTGCGGCATAAGCGAGCAGGGTGAACGGAATCACAGCATTGACGATACCGACGACGGTGAGCTCGCGAACGTGATTCAACATTTGCGTTTTCCCCTCGCGCATTAGCACCAACGGCAACAGGCAAAGCACTGCAATCCCCGAACGCAAGCCAATCAGCGCGAGTGGCCCAAACTCAGGCGCTGCCACGCGCAAAAACAGGAACGACGCGCCCCAGATCGCGGACAGCAACACAAAGTCGATGACGTCACGGCGACTCAAACAATGCCTTCCAATTTCAACAAAAACTCTTTGTTATGCAGGCCGCCGGCGTAACCGATGAGCGAACCATTGGCGCCGATCACACGATGACAGGGCACGATGATGCCGATCGGGTTTTTTCCATTGGCAGCACCGATGGCACGCACCGCAGAAGGCTGGCCGACGATTTGCGCCTGCTGGCCGTAGGAGCGCGTTTCGCCATAGGGAATTTTGGTCAACGCAATCCATGCGCGCTTTTGAAAGTCGGTGCCGTGCGGTGCAAGCGGTATGGTGAACGCGCGCAACTTGCCGAGGAAATACGCGTCGAGTTCGCGCTTCGTTTGCGTTAGAACGGGCAGCCACTCATCAAGCACCCAATCATCATGCATCGCGGGCACGTACTTGCCTGCGGTCATGTGCAGCGCGGTCAGCGCCTCGCCATTCGATAACAGCAGCAACTCGCCGGTGGGTGAATCGTGCAGTTGGTAATACGTCGTCATGTCGGTTTCTCCAATTTTCTCCACGTATGCAACACCGCGTAGCTGCGCCAGGGCCGCCAAGCCTCGGCAATCACATCGGCCTCGCGCTGACCTTTGGTCGTGTTCGGTAAATTCATCGCGTTCAACAACGCCACATCCTGCGGTGGCCATGCATCGGGCCACGCCAACGCACGCATCGCGATGTAATGCGCGGTCCACGGGCCGATGCCCTTGATCGCACGCAGCGACGCTATGGCCTGCATCGGTTCACTGCCGCCGCTCAGCACGAGCGCCTTTGATGTCACTGCCTGTGCAATAGCAATCATCGCTTGCGCCCGCGCGCCCACGATGCCGAGTCTTCCAATATCGTCGCGCGTCAATTGCGCGACGCGTGACGGCAGTGGAAACGCTCGCGTTAACTCAGAAAACGGCGTCACCACCGGCTCGCCAAAGGCATCGACAAAGCGCGTCGCCAGCGTGCGCGCCGCTTTCACCGTCACCTGCTGCCCAAGAATCGCCCGCATCGCCAGCTCGAACCCATCAAACGCGCCGGGCAAGCGCAAGCCATGCGCGCCTGTGGCAAGTTCACCGAGCGCGAGCGCGATCTCCTGCGGATCTGCGGCCACATCAAACACCTGCTTCGTGCGTGACAGCACCGCCTGCGTTGAACTTGCAAGCTTTGCTGAAAAGCGCAACTGCAACGCGTTGCGTTTCGGCAAGTGACTCACTTCCAGCCAATCCGCTTTTGCGTTGACCGCATCGTTATCCACGCGAATCACGCGTCGATACGCGCCCTCAGCCACTGACTCCACACCCGGAATCGCCCGCATCGCGAAGAACGCCAACAGCCGCGCCCAGTCGTACGGCGGTCGATACGGCAGCACAAAGGTCAACGCATCGGTCTGACTGGGCGCGTCGTTCTCTTTGCCGTCCTTCCGCAACCGCGTCGGGCTAAAGCCGTAGCGCTCAGCGAACAACGTATTCATGCGCCGCACGCTGGAAAAGCCGCTCGCGAACGCGACCTCCGCGACAGGCAGCATCGTGTCCGTCAACAGACGCTTTGCCAGCAACAAGCGATGCGTCTGCGCATATTGCACCGGTGATACGCCAAATTCTTCCGAAAATATGCGCCGCAAGTGGCGATCCGTCACGCCGATTTTTTGTGCGACGAGCGAGAGATCAATATCGTTGGCCACGCCATCCTCGATCATCCGCGCCGCGGTGCGCGCGAGCTTTGCGCTCGCCTCGGTCGCCGCAAACCCCGGAGCGAGCTCAGGCCGACAACGCAAACACGGACGAAATCCCGCCGCCTCCGCCGCCGCCGCGCTCGGATGAAACGTGCAGTTCTTCTGCTGCGGCAACCGCACCCGACAAATCGGTCGGCAATAAATATGCGTCGACGAAACGCCCACAAAAAAGCGCCCGTCAAAGCGCGTGTCGTGCGCTTTCATGGCTTGGTAGCAGGCAGTGGAATCGAGATGCATGGACGCAGTTTATCCGCGTGGCACGTTCTAGATTAGCCGTTTTCGGACATCATGATTTTGATGATTGTGGTTTCGCGGAATTTGTGTCCACGCTTCAAAGAAACACGGTGCACGCTCAACATATTCGCTTTTCAATTACAGTCACAGAAATGAAGACACGTCGCTGAGATGACATGAACAAAAAATTCAAATTCGATCCGCATTCTTACGCGGGCTTGGACAAACTTGGGCGAATACCGCTTTTAACCCACTTCTATTTTCGCGAATTTCTATACAGTGAAATCGCGGCGCACTACAACATAAGAAATGTTCCGGACGACATAGACAGCGCAGTGAAATCAGGCCAGGAGTTGTGCCGCCTCTTGCTTGAACCTTTGCAAGAAGCCTTTGGGCGAATACACATTCGCTCGGGTTATCGCAGTCGCGCTGTCAATGAGGCGGGGGTTGAAAAGCACAATTGCTCAATAGACAACGACGGCGACCACACGTGGGATTTCCCAAGCAAATCTGGAAATGGTTCTGGCGCGATGGCCTGCGTCACCGTACCCAGACTATCAAGACTTGTACTTTCAAATACGGTGGATATCTCTTCGATAGCGTGGTGGATTCACGATCATCTGTCGCATTGGAGCGTGATCGAATTTTTCGCGACGCCGGCTGATATCCCTTTTGCGGACGAAGTAGCGTTCAACATCGGCTGGCACGAGACGCCCAAACGAGTAATTAAAAATTGGCGTGGCGGGCTGCGAAATCTGCACGATCACATCCCTGACCCAGAGTCGAGGAAGAAGGCTTGGATCAAATTGAGCGAAATGCCAGTCAGCAAATAGCAAGCGTCGATATGCAGACGCAACGTGACTACATGGCACATGCCGTTTTGAATGCATAGCCTATGCGCACACCGGCGGCGGGGCAAAAGTATTCCGCAATGCCGTTTTTGCATCGTCTGTGGAAAAGCGTTACGCCGTCGTGCACAATTCGCGCATGCATATCGCCATACTCACTTTCGACGGGTTCAATGAACTCGATTCCCTGATCGCACTCGGCGTGCTTAATCGCGTCAAACGGGCTGACTGGCGGGTGACGCTGTGTTGTCCCACGCCTACGGTGACTTCGATGAACGGCGTGACGGTACATGCTCAGTCGACGCTGGCCGAAGCGCGCACAGCGGACGCCGTCATCATCGGCAGCGGTATCAAAACTCGCGACATCGCCAACGACGCAGCGATGCTGGCGCAGCTCGACTTTGATCCGACGCGTCAGCTTCTCGGCGCACAGTGTTCCGGTACGCTGTTACTCGCAAAACTTGGGCTGCTCGGGTCGGTGCCCGCATGCACCGACTTGACCACCAAACCCTGGGTGCAAGACGCGGGGGTGCAGATTCTCGATCAGCCGTTCTTCGCCAAAGGCAACGTCGCCACGGCGGGCGGCTGCTTTGCTTCGCCTTATTTGGCCGCGTGGATCATCGCACGCCTTGAGGGGCCAGACGCTGCGGCCAGCGCGCTGCACTACGTAGCTCCGGTCGGCGAGAAAGAAGACTACGTGGCGCGTGCGATGAAAAATATTTCGCCGTACGTATAGACAGTCGCCGCAACACGCGGCACCGCGATAATGCGCCTATGAAAACTTATCAAGTCGGCGGCAGCGTTCGTGACCAACTTCTCGGCCTGCCTGCGGTAGATCGCGATTACGTGGTGGTCGGTGCGACGGTGGACGAGATGCTGGCGGCGGGCTATCAGCCGGTCGGTAAAGACTTCCCGGTGTTTCTGCATCCGAAAACGAAGGAGGAATACGCCCTCGCGCGCACCGAGCGCAAAAGCGGTCGTGGTTACACCGGCTTTGCTTTTCAGGCGGAGCCTGACGTCACGCTGGAAGAGGATTTGCTGCGTCGTGATTTGACGATCAACGCGATGGCGGTCGATGCCGACGGCACGCTGATCGATCCTTACGGCGGCGCACGGGACATCGCGGCAAAAGTGCTGCGCCACGTCAGCGATGCGTTCGCCGAAGACCCGTTGCGTGTGTTGCGTCTCGCACGCTTTGCGGCGCGCTTTACCGATTTCAACGTCGCGCCCGAAACGCTCGCGTTGTGCAAAAAACTGGTTGCTGACGGCGAAGTGCGCGAGCTGGTGGCGGAGCGCGTGTGGCAGGAGATTTCGCGCGGACTGATGGAGGCGCAGCCGGCGCGCATGTTCGAGGTGTTGCGCGCGTGTGGGGCGCTTGCCGAGCTTGCGCCTGAGCTTGATCGGCTGTGGGGTGTGCCGCAAAACGCAAAGTGGCACCCCGAGATCGACACGGGGATTCACGTCATGCAGGTGATCGATTACGCGGCAAATCGCCACTGGCCGCTGGCGACACGTTTCGCTGCACTGACGCATGATCTGGGCAAAGGTCTAACACCCGCTGACATTCTGCCCGCGCATCATGCGCACGAGGCGCGCAGCGCCAGGCTCGTTGACGCGTTGTCGGTGCGCTGGCGGGTACAGCGCGACGTGGCTGAGCTGGCGCGATCGGTGGCGGCGGAGCACGGTAATTTAGGAAAACTTGCCGACATGCGGCCGGCGACTGTTCACGACGTACTGATGCGTTGCGACGTGATGCGGCGGCCTGAGCGCTTTGTGCAAATGCTTGACGCCTGCGAGGCGGACAAGGCGTCGCGACGCGCGGTGGGGCTGCCTGAGAGCGCGGGCGAGCCGTTCACAGCGCGAGCCGATGCGATGGCGGCCCTTGCCGCGATGCAGTCGGTCGATGCGGGTGCAGTGGCGGCAACGATGGTCGCGCAGGGCAAGCCGGAGCGAATTGCCGAGGCAGTGCGTGACGCGCGGATTGAGGCGATTCGAGTGGCGCGAACGAGTGCGTTGTAAGATAATTTTGTGATCAGCTTTATGGCCTAAGGCCCGTTCCATTTGGGCCTAACTGCTGATTTGCTAAATTATCGACTTATGGCAATTTATGCGCTTAGCCCCATTTACAGTGGCACTTTCCACCAAAAGCTGTAATCAAGAATCATCTGCGTAACCGAGCCGCGACCCGCTTGAAAAGCGCCGAATCTTCGCGCGTCAACTCATCAATGATCGTGAAGTGATTGAGTCCCGGAATCTCCCACTCGATCACGTCTTTCCAGCAGGTGCCGAGCAACTGGTTTTGCCGTGAAAACTCTTCCAGTTCCGCGCCGCCGACCGCTGCGGTGAATTCGCAATCGACGCATCGTTCACGATACGCCGGGCTCATCGCGAGCGCCTCCTCGTTGGTCAGTTTCAGTGCATCATTCAGGTAAATCGGCACCAGCGGTTCGAGGTCAAACAGCCCGCTGATGGCAGTTGCCGACACGAACGGCGTGGCGGGCAACCCGTGCGCCGTCCAGTCGACCGTCATGCACCACGCGGTGAGATGTCCACCTGCCGAATGGCCCGCGAGCGCGAGTTTTTCACGGTTCAATTCAAGTGCAGCGGCAGCCTTCCAGACGTGGCTAATCGCCGTCTCAATCTCGCCCGCAATGCCGCGAATGGTGGTCTGCGGACACAACGTGTAACCGACGATCACCGCCGCCATGCCGTTGGCTACAAACGGTGCTGCAATGACGCTCCAGTCGTCTTTCGACAGCCGCTGCCAGTAGCCGCCGTGAATGAAAATCAGCGCGGGCCAGCCGCTCGTCGGCGCTGTGCCCTTCGGCGTGAACACGTCGAGCGTGTTGCGCGGGAGTGGGCCGTACATCGCGTCGCGAACGCCAGAGGAAACGTCCCTGACGCGTTGGCTTTCATGCTGCCAGCGCGGCAGCAAGGTGTCCGCCCAGTCCGGCACTGCGGCGCCGTTGTTGTAGCGTCGCGCGAGTTCTTCGAGGGAGAAGTGGCCCCGGTTGTCTGAACAGCAAACCCCGATTATTAAGTGGAGGTTGGGCGGGTTGAAGCGCGATGTAGCTTTATCCACAGGCTGTGCACGGCGCGCCGTCGAGCTC
>JAYVNO010000028.1:0-50116 GCA_043758415.1 Burkholderiales bacterium | reverse complement strand
GAGCAGACGCTGTCATTCTCCAACGCGCTGCGCTCCGCATTGCGCGAAGACCCGGACATTATTTTGATCGGCGAGATGCGCGATTTGGAAACCATTCGCCTGGCGCTCACTGCTGCGGAAACCGGGCATTTGGTGTTTGGCACGCTACACACGTCGTCTGCTGCAAAAACCATTGATCGTATCGTCGACGTGTTCCCGGCGGCAGAAAAGGACATGACGCGTTCAATGCTCTCCGAGTCACTGGTTGCCGTAATTTCACAATCGCTGCTCAAGCGCAAAGACGGCACCGGCCGCGTGGCGGCCCACGAGATCATGATCGGCACGTCAGCCATTCGCAACCTGATTCGCGAGAACAAAATCGCGCAGATGTATTCGGTGATTCAGACGAGCCTGGGCGCAGGCATGCAGACGCTCGATCAATGTCTGGTGGAATTGATTAAGCGAAATCTCATCAATCCACAAGAAGCGAAATTGGCTGCGCGCCAGGGCGAAATGTTCGCCTGATCGGCATCGCGCGAGAAGCTTCGGCACAAGGAAAAATTCATGGAACGCGAACAAGCCACCACTTTTATGAACTCGCTGTTGGTGATGATGGGGCAGCGCAAAGCGTCGGACCTGTTCCTCACCTCCGGCTTTCCGCCCGCACTCAAGATTGACGGCGACATCACTCCGGTGTCGAAAACGGCGCTGACGCCGATGCACACGCTGACGCTTGCGCGGTCGATCATGAACGACAAGCAAGCGGCGGAATTTGAGCGCACCAGCGAATGCAACTTTGCCATCAATCCGCCAGGCACGGGGCGCTTTCGTTGCAGCGCGTTCATGCAGCAGAACCACGTGGGCATCGTGATCCGGACGATCAACGTAACGATTCCGCGATTTGAAGAACTGATGCTGCCGCCGATCCTGCGCGACATCATTATGGCGAAGCGTGGCCTCGTCATATTCGTCGGCGCAACCGGTAGCGGCAAGACCACGTCAATGGCGGCGATGGTCGACCATCGCAATCGCAATTCGCGCGGCCACATCATCACCATTGAAGACCCGATTGAATTCGTACACGAACATCGCAATTGCATCATCACGCAGCGTGAAATTGGCAGCGATACCGAGAGCTGGGCGGTGGCGCTTAAAAATACGCTGCGTCAGGCACCCGACGTGATCATGATCGGCGAAATTCGCGAACGCGAAACCATGGATCACGCCATTGCCTTTGCCGAAACGGGCCACTTATGTCTGGCCACGCTGCATGCGAACAACACCAATCAGGCGCTGGATCGCATCATCAACTTCTTCCCGGAAGAGCGACGTCAGCAGTTGCTGATGGACTTGTCGCTTAACCTGCGCTCGTTCATCTCGCAACGCCTGATCGTCAAGCGGGACGGCAAAGGACGCGTGCCAGCAGTCGAGGTGTTGCTGAATTCGCCGCTGATCGCTGATCTGATCTTTAAAGGCGAGGTCAGCGAAATTAAGGAGATCATGAAAAGGTCCAACGAACTTGGCATGCAGACGTTCGATCAGGCGCTGTTTCAACTGCACGAAGCGGGACACATCAGTTATGAAGACGCGCTGCGAAATGCCGATAGCGTTAACGACGTTCGCCTTCGTATCAAGCTCGAAGGTCATGAAGCACAGGGACGAAATATGCTGGCGGGGCTTGAACATCTTGACATGATGAAGTGACGCGCGAACGCTTTTTTGCTGATACAACTTTCCTAAAAAATGGCGTCTGTCTTGGGCCTAGAACACGTTTTGAGCGTTTATCGACTCCTGATTAGCAAGGTGCCTCAGCTGAGCCATCCAAAGTGCCGTCATACTCGCTGAAGGCGGGTATCCAGACCGCGAGTTCAGCAGGACGGCATTCATGGCCGCCATAGGTGGCCACCGTTCTGGATCCCCGGCTTCGCCGAGGATGACGCCAACCTGAGCCATCTTGCTAATTAGGTATCGACTTTACGCATAAATTAACTTCTAGCCCAATTTCAGCGGCGCTCTGATGAAAAAGCTGTATCCGATTTTTGTGCCGCGTAGCATCCATTAATGCTTGCCTATTCATGCCTCGCCAGCGCCATGATGATCGTGGGCGCGTACGTCGGATTTTCCAAACTTCTGGTTGCTGTATTTCCAGTATTTCTTCTGGCATGGTTGCGTTTCGGCATTGCCGCCGTCGCGATGGCAACGTGGCTCAAAAAAGGCACGGACGAAGCGCCACTTGACGCCCGCACGCGCTATCTTGTGTTTCTCGAATCTTTCCTCGGAAACTTTTTATTCTCAATCTGCATGTTGTTCGGTATGCGATATGCCACCGCTATTTCAGCAGGCGTGATCATGGCGGGCATCCCGGCGGCGGTTGCGTTGCTGTCTTGGCTGTTTTTGAAAGAGAAGCTGTCGGCTCGCATGATCATTGCCATCCTTCTCGGCGTTGTGGGCGTCGCGGTGTTGGCCCTCTCGCGGGAAGGGCGTGGTGGACACGACCACGGCACCTCATCAATGCTCGGCACGTTGTTGCTGGTCGGCGCGGTGTTTTGCGAGGCCAGTTACGTGGTGATCGGCAAACGTCTCACTGGGAAGTTGTCGCCCAAACGCATCAGCGCGCTCATTAACGTTTGGGGTTTGTTGCTGGTCACGCCGCTGGGCATTTACGCTGCGTGGTCGTTTGATTTTTCAACGGTGAGCATGAACATTTGGGGCGGTTTAGTGCTCTACGCACTGGCCGCCAGCATGTGGACGGTGTGGCTGTGGATGACGGGGCTCAAAACCGTGCCCGCGACCAAGGCGGGCATCTTCACCGTGTTTTTGCCGATTACGTCGGCGCTGGTCGGCGTGCTGTTTTTGGGGGAATCGTTCACCGTTGCGCATGCGCTCGCGTTTGCCTGCGCGATGGCGGGGGTTGTGCTCGCGACATGGCCTACGACCGAGTCTGTGTAAGAAAAAAGCGAAAATAGCAACTCACCGTTTTTTTGTCGCTCCCATGCCCGGTTTAGAACACGACACACCGATTCCCACTGAAATCACGCTGGACCGCAAGCGCCACGTGCTCGTTCTGGCGTACGGCGACAAGTCACACGAGTTGAGCTTCGAGCTGCTGCGTGTGTACTCACCCTCAGCCGAAGTGCGCGGCCACGGGCCGGGGCAGGAAGTGTTGCAGGTCGGCAAGCGTGCAGTCGACATCACCGAGCTTGAGCCGGTTGGCATGTATGCCGTGCGTCCGACCTTTAGCGACGGACACAACTCGGGGATTTTCTCGTGGGATTATTTGAATAAATTGTGCGTTGAAAAGGACTTGTTGTGGACAGAATATCTGGGTCGCTTAGAACGCGCCGGAGCGTCGCGTGACTGATCGGAGCAGCACAGACGGCAAAACACATTTCGGCTTCGAAACCGTTGCCGAGGCTGAAAAGCAAGGCAAAGTGCGGGGCGTTTTCGATTCTGTCGCGTCGAAATACGACGTGATGAACGACGCTATGTCCGGCGGTTTGCATCGCATCTGGAAGCGCTTTGCGGTTGATCAATTGCAACTGCGCAAAGGCGAACGCGTGCTCGATCTCGCTAGCGGCACGGGCGACCTGATTCGCTTGATGCAGCCACAGGTCGGGACGACTGGCATAGTGCTGCATACCGATATCAACGCCGCGATGTTGGCCGAAGGGCGCAGTACGTTGCTCGATCACGGCGTGATGACGCCGACCACGCAATGCAACGCAGAGGCGCTGCCGTTTGCAGATCGCAGCTTTGATGCGGTGACCATCGCATTCGGTCTACGCAATGTCACGCATAAAGATGTAGCACTCGCCGAGATGCATCGGGTGCTGAAAATCGGTGGCCGCGCGCTGGTGCTGGAGTTTTCGCGCCCCAATCCGCTGCTGAAAGTGCCGTACGACTGGTATTCGTTCAACATCCTGCCGAAACTCGGCGCGAAGATCGCGGGCGATGAGGCCAGTTATCAGTATCTGGCCGAGAGTATCCGCATGCATCCGCCGCAGGACGAACTGAAGGCTATGTTTGCGACGGCGGGCTTCAAGCGCGTCGAATATTTCAATTTGACCGGTGGCATTGTTGCGGTGCATCGCGGGTACCGTCTGAGCTAGGACTCTGTCGGATTTGAAAAGCATCGGCTGCAAAATCTGCCCGCGGGCGGGCGAATTTTCGCTACGATGTTTCAAACCCGACAGACTCCTAGCGCCCGACAACATCCCTCTTGAAATTGGGCCTTTTGTACTCATATTGCACTCAATGTACGACGGGTAAATGCCACTTGGCACTGCCAACAGTTTGCGGCATACTCCACAAACCGCTCGGTCGTACTTGAATGTGCCTGACCGGAACCTGACGACACCTGATTCGACTACTAGACTTACTAGGCTTACCAAAGAGGACGGAACCCATGTTTAAATTATTTTCTGTAGCCGCAATGTCCGCAGTGCTAGCGTTGACGCTAACCGCGACTGACGTTGATGCAAAAAAATTGGGCGGCGGCAAGTCGGTCGGCGCGCAACGCAGCTCCGTCTCCGACGCTAAATCGGGCGCGCCATCAGCATCGCCTACAAGCGCACCGGCCAATGCGGCAATGGCAGCCCCAGCCGCTGGTGCAGCAGCAGCCGCTGCCAAACCAAGCATGATGTCCCGCATGGCGGGTCCGTTGATGGGCATCGCAGCGGGTTTGGGTCTCGGTTATTTGTTCTCGCAAATGGGCGGTGGTGCGGGCAGCATGTTGATGATGCTGCTGTTGGCTGGATTGGTGATCGGCGGCTTGTTCTTCGTTGTCCGCATGTTCCTGCGCAAGCAAAACCCAAGCATGGTAGCGCCCGGTGGTTCGGCCAATCCCGGGCCCTTCAGTGCGCCTCAGCAAAGGATTGAGCCTGCCGCTTTCTCAGGTACGGGCGCAATGGGTGGTGTAGCCGCGCCAGTCATGGCTGCGGGGTTAGCCGGTGGTTTCGGTATTCCTGCTGACTTCGACAAAGTCGGATTCGAGACGAATGCGAAGAAGCAGTTCATGACACTGCAAGCCGCCAACGACAAAGGCGATCTGGATGAAGTGCGCAACTTCGCGACCGACGAGTTCTACAACGAGATCGCTAAAGACGTGATCAGTGGCAACAAAGAAGTAACCCATGTCGACGAATTGCATGCCGAATTATTGGGCGTAGAAACCGAACGCGGCCAACACTGGGCCAGCGTAGAGTTCACCGGCAAGATGCGCGAAGACGGCATGGTGATGGGCTCCGCGTTCCGTGAAGTGTGGAACCTGATGAAGCCAGTCGACGGCAGCAAAGGCTGGTTGTTGGCAGGGATTCAGCAGGCCTAACTTGCCGCGCCGCAAAAAAGCCGACCTTGCGTCGGCTTTTTTGTGGTCCATTTTGTGACGATGCAGAGATAATTTGAGCATGCTTCCATCTTCACTCATCGCTCGCGCCTTATCAAAACTTCTTTCGCACGACGACGCCGCACGCAAACTGCTCGCGACGCACGCGGGCGAAACGATGCAAGTGCGCATGCCGCCGTTCTCCACCACGCTAAAAATCACCAAGGCCGGTGACTTCGTCGCTGCCGATTCGTCGCCAAGCGAAAAAGAGTTATCAGTCAGCGTCGAGTTTCCGCTGACCTCGTTGCCGCTCATTGCGCAGGGTAAAGACGCAGCGCTACGCAATGCAAAAATTTCTGGGCAAGCGGCGCTTTTGCAAGATATTTCGAAGGCGTTCGCGTCGCTGCCGCTGGCTGCGGAGGCAGAGTTGGAGCGCGTCGTTGGGCCTATTTTGGCGACCGAGGCGCAACGTTTTTTCAAAGCGCTCAAAGCGCTCGGGGACAACGCACAATCGAGCTTGCATGAAGCGGGTAAACGGTATCTGCATGATGAGGCGCAACTGGTTGCCGAGCGCGATCACCTGTCGCAGTTCGTCGCTGACATTCAGCGCTTGCGCATTGATGTGCAGCGCTTGCAGGGTCGCGTCGCTAAGCTGGCGTAGTCCATAGGGTGCGCTCTGCGCACCAGCGTTTCGCTTAGAAATGATGGTGCGCAGAGCGCACCCTATGTCAGTTCGGAGCGCGGCAAACGACCGCTATTTCGCCGCAGGCACCTCGAACACCAGACACGTCGTTGACGCATGCGCATAGAGTGTGCCGTCCGCACCGAACAGCCGTCCTTCGGCTGTGGCCACCTGCTTGCCCACATGCACGGTGTAGCCCTCAGCGCGCACCAGCGGCACCTTGAGTGAAATGCTGCGCACGATGTTCATCTTAAGCTCTAGCGTGGTGTAGGCGCGACCCACGGGCATTGCGGTGTGTACTGCGCAACCCACCGCCGAATCGAGCATGGTGGCGTACCAGCCGCCGTGAACTGTGCCCAAAGGATTTAACAATTTGGCTGACGGCCTGCCCTGAAATATCGCACGGCCAAACTCGACGCGAATCAACGCGTAGTCCATCGTCTCGGAAATCGGCGCTGGCGGAAAGTCGCCCGAAAGCAGCTTCTGCATTTGCTCCAGACCGGTGAGCCCCATCAATTGCTGCGGCGTGGCGATGCCACGCGCACCGAAGCGCGCACGGGCCACTTCGTCATCATCCTGCCAATGTTTCAAAGTTTCTTCTGCGGTCATCATCGGCTCTACGAAATTCTTCTCTCAGCATTTTGCTCCAGCATGGCTGACGCAATCAAAAATTGTTCGATGTGAGTTGTGTTGCTTGCTGCGGGCGGCGCGGGCATGGTCGGACGATCAATAATGATGGTACATGAAGTCGCTGCTGTCGCTTGTCTACGCGGCGCGCGCCGTGGCCGTGATGATCTTTCTCGCATCGCCAAAGACGGCCACGGTGATGCTGATTTTTGCAGCGGTCATGGGGCTCACTTTCCTGTCTACCGTGCCGCCCACCGCAGGCCTCGTCGCCAAATTCTTCGGTCCCGCGAACATGGCCACGCTGTTCGGCATCGTCATGCTCTCGCACCGAGTCGGCGGCTTCCTCAGCGCATGGCTCGGCGGGAAAGTGTTCACCCAATAACCGGCAGCTACGACACCATCTGGATGATCGACATCGCGCTTGCGATAGGCGCTGCGCTAATTCATATGCCGATTAAGGAAGCGCCGTTGGCGTTGAAGGTTCAGGCGGCGTAACGCGGGCGCTGCGGTGGTATGTGCCCTGTAGGAGCGGCTCTGCCGCGACCGACAACGTCATAACCACACGGCACTCCACCACGGATAGTCACCCAAACGCTGGACTATGCCTGCCCGAAGCGGATTCGCCACAACGTATCGGGCCGCGACCAAAAGGTCTTCATCTCGACGCAACGCGCGATCATGAAACCCGCGCTGCCAGACCGACTCGCCTCCCCTTTGACGTTCACGATTTACGCCCGTAGAAATCGCCTTCTTCAATGTACCTACGACGTCAGGTAGCGACTCTGTAACTCCAAGCTCAATGAGCCAATGCGCATGGTCAGGCATCAACACCCACGCAAGGCACTTGGCATCGCTTGAAAGAAAGTAGCGATGGATCGCACGACAAGCCTCAAAGGCGCTCCCTGGATTTCGAAACGGTTGCGTGTCGTCAGTGGCCCGCGAAGTCACGTGATAAATGTGACCAGCAATGGAGACGCGACCACGTCGCAACGCACGGTTACCCGGTTTATCCATCCGCTTTGTGGGTTTGGCGGGTCGCGGCAGAGCCGCTCCTACAAGATCACTATTCCATCTCCGCCTTAGCCGCCTCTACATCCAGACACTCCATCGCATCCTTAGGTTCAGACGCAGCCGCCTCAGCGTAAAGCGCCTCAACATCCTTCATTTTCTTATCGCCAAACAGCTTGTAAAGCCCGTCCGCTTTTTCAGTCCGGGCAACGGCTGATTCGGGGTTGAGATTGAGCGCTTTATCGTAGTTCTCAACGGCCGCTTCTTTGCTGACGCCGTAGGTCATCTTGCCGATAAGGCTGCCTACTTTTTCGATGACTTCGGCGTTGAAGGTGCCGAGTGCGATGTGGGCGTCGGCGTGTTTCGGCTCTAGCTTCAGCGCGGTTTCGAGCGCTTTGCTGACCTTGCCGCCGATGCCTTGCGTGAGCGCTTTGGCGACGCCGATGAGCTGACCGTAGCGACCCAGCGCGTAGGCTCCGAGATAGTAGGCGTTGGCATTTTTCTTTTGTGCGGCCTGCAGTTCTTCGCAGCGGGCCGCGATTTCCTCGTAGGCCTTCTGCTTTTTGGCGTCGCTGGTTTCGAGGTAGTTGTTGTAGATGCACGCGGCTTTGTTGGCAGCGTTGTAGCCGTCCAATCCCGCAGCAAGGCCCGCTTCATACGCGCCTTCAAAATCACCGGCGTGATACAGCCGCCACGCGTCTTCAACCGCCTTGTCGGTAGGGAACGGTTCAGCATCGCCTTTGTGCAGGCGCGCCCAGTTTTTCTTGAGTGCTGCGCCATCGTAAACGAACCCTGCGTTGTCGTGCGGGAATGCGGCCCAGCCGTCTTTTTTTGCCATGATTTTTTCTCCAAAAACGATCTACGTAAATTCACATGCTCCGTTCACCCTGAGCTCGTCGAAGGGTTTCGTCGCATTCGCACCAAGGCTTCGACGAGCTCAGCCCGAACGGACAAAATAGGGTGTGCTACTAGCGGTATTCGGCCGCAAGTTTTTCAAACAACAAGCGCGCGTCGCCATGCAGGTACGGCGCGAGCAGCACCATCACCTGAAATACGCCCTGGCCCATTGCGTTAGCCTCGTCGAGCTTCCTCGGGTTCATCACGTACGAATACGAATGCCAATACGTGGCGAGCATGACCAGGTTGGTAGACACGGCCTGAATTTCGCCGTCGGTGGCATACAGTTCGTTGATCGAGCGCATCTCTGTCATCAGGCGCACAGTGTTTTTTTGTGCGTTTTGCAGGATGGTTTTGAAGTGCGTTTCGATGATGCGATTTTTCGACAAGAGGTCGTTCAAATCGCGATAGATGAAACGGTATTTCCAGATTTTTTCGAACAACAAATGCAACCAGAACCACGTGTCTTCAACATTCGCGGGACGATCCTTGCCGATGGCAAACAGCTCGTCTAATTCGCGCTCAAACTGCGCAAAAATCTTGGTGACAATTTCGTCTTTGCTGCGGTAGTGGTAATACAAATTACCCGGCGAAATATTCATTTCGTCAGCAATCGCGTTGGTCGTCACGTTCGGCTCACCGAACCTGTTGAACATCGCGAGCGAGACTTCGAGAATGCGCTCTTTAGTGCGGCGGGGGGCCTTACGCTCCATAGCGGTACCTGTCATTCGGCTCCATCGTGAAACTCCATCCTTTTTTCTTCCTCTGCACCTATTGTGGAGGAAGTGCCGGAGCAGCGCAAGAAATTAGAGTGATGGCAGCAGCTTTTTATTCAACGCCTTATTGCATTGGGGCTAAGCATGCAAATCATATTAAGTCGATAAGCACGTCTTTGCCCGGTTTTGCCCACTCTATATCAGTGTTTCGCCAAAAAGCTGTAAGCGTTCTGAACATAGGGTGCGCTCTGCGCACCATCACTTTTGAACCGCCAAAAATATCGCTTCAGCGACGGTTGGTGCGCGAAGCGCACCCTATGTCGAGCAAAAAATTAACGCAGCAACGCGACTTCGAGTTCGTCTAGCGTTTGCGCCAATTTTGATGCGACCGCACCTGTTTCGCTGCGTGAAAAACGTCGCGCCGTTGGCAGCAATTTTCGGCTCGGATCTTCGAGCGCGCGCAGGTTGAGTTTGATGCCGTAAAGCGCAAATTCGGTAGTCAACACGTCGGCGCGGGCGAGCAGTTGGGCTCTAGTGTGCTGGTACGCATGCTCGGCGAGACGGCGGCGATTGCCGTAGCTGAACAGGTTCGAGAAAAACAGATCGGCGTCGCCCTTCGACGGCTCCAGCACGATCAGTTTTGAGTCGGGGTAACTCGTCGCGTAGCTCGCGATGCTCTTCTCAAGTCGCGAATGAATCAGTGCGCGGAAGGTTTGCGACAACACCGTCGGCAGGCCGCGTTCAACCAGATGCGATTGCGCGCGGGCGGCGACGGTGCTGTTAAACGGCACCAACGGATTGACGCAGATGACGAGCTTGGCCCCCGCGTTGAGCGCGCTCGATGCATGCAGCGTTTTGTTCAGCGCGCCGTCGACGTAATGCCGCGCGCCAATCTTCACCGGGGTGTACATGCCGGGCAACGAGCTGCTGGCCTGCACGGCCTGCGAGATCGGCACGTGATTCATCGAGGCAGAGCCAAACTCCACCGTTTCGCCGGAGTCGAGATCGGTGGCGATCAGAAAAAGTTTGCTTTTCAGTTCACGGAAATCGTTGCTGCGGCCCGGCTTCGCCAGCAGCGTTCGCATCGCACGTTCAATCGCGCGATTGTCGAACAGGCCGGTTGGAATCACCGCGCTCAGGCGTTGCAATTCAGCAAGCGCACGGCTCGGTTTGAGCGAGCGCACGCCGGCCCACAGCGCAGCCAGCAACGTGGTGGGAACGAGCGCGAGGCGGGAAGCGTATTCACCAATGGCTGGGCGCATGAACACGCCGGGCGCGAGCGCATCCCCGTCCGCGCCTTCGTTTTCAATGAAGAGCTGCACCATTTCGCGCGGCGTGATGCCGTTAGCGAGACCCGCCGCGACGAACGCGCCCGCGCTGACACCGACGTAGGAATGCAGCCGCGTGAAATCGAGCGTGGGCAGCGCGTCGTGCAGGGCCGCTAACGCGCCGACTTCGTACACCGCGCCAAGCGGGCCGCCACCGGCTAGGGCTAGGGCGATGGGTGGAGTGTCGTGCATGGCGTTCGGCTTAACGTTTGACTGATTCATAGTGTTGCGTGATGGGGACATCTACGGAAGCATAACCACACCTGCCGTCATCCTCGCGCAAGCGGGGACCCAGAAAGGTGGCTTCGCGCAGCGCCATTTATTGGACGCTTCGCGTGGTTTACGCACTGGATTCCCGCTTCGCGAGAATGACGCCGAAAAGTGAGACTAACGTCACTAAATAGAAAAACGGCCACCGAAGTGGCCGTTCAAAATTCAGAACCTGCGAGGTAACCTCGAGGAGGAACGCAAGCCCTGAAAAAACTATGGCGTCACGTGATTACTTGGCGACCGCTTTCTTGGCAGCAGGCTTGCGTGCCGCAGGTTTTGCAGCAGCGCGTTTAGCGGCAGCAGGTTTGCTTATGGTCGCCACTTTGGCAGCAGCAGGCGCAGCTTTACCAGCCGACAGCTTTTGAACCATTTTGGTCAGCTCTTCGACGCGGGTGGTGAGCTTGGTAATGTCGGCCTTGGTGGGGACGCCCAGACGGCCTACGGCGCGGCCTACGCGGTCTTCGAACACGGTTTCCAGACGATCCCAAGCGCCAGCGGCTTTGCTGGTGGCTTCGGTGATTTTTCCGGACACTTCGTTGGTCACATCAGACACTTGATTGTCAGCAAATTTGCGGAATTTCTTTTGCAGGCCGGTGCCTTCTTTAACCAGCGCTTCAAACACTTTGGAACCTTCTTCTTGAGCTTTGGAGAACGCGCCGAGACCGGCCAACCAAATATGGCTTGACGATTCCTTGACGGTGTGAAGCAGATTGTTGTCAGCCTTACTGGAGTCGTCGGCTGCTTTGCTGAACTTCTTGACCATTTGATTTTTCCCTGTGCGTTGAAAGTTAAGATGCCCGAACTTTATGCGCGTGCCATAGAGCGCGCCCCCTAGAAACCCCCTATTTACCTAGGAAAATGGCTCTAGAATGAATTGGGAGTTGCTAACACAACAGCGGACGCAATAGCGGGTACACGCGAGCGCTGATGCACGAAACACATCAAGGCAAGGAGGCCACATGACTTACTTCGTAACCGGCGCGTCCGGATTCATCGGCAAGCGTCTCGTCAAAAAATTGCTGGGCCGCAAAAACACCACCGTCTATTTTTTGATTCGCGCCGAAAGCAAGAATAAAGTAGACAAGATGATGTCGTTCTGGGGTGACGAGGCCGCCAAGCGCTGCATCCCGATTGTGGGTGATCTGGCAAAGCCGAGCCTCGGTTTGTCCGCTGCGGACAAGAGCAAAATCAAAGGCAAGATCAAGCACTTCTTCCACCTCGCCGCCATGTACGACATGAAGGCGAGCGAGGCGGACAACCACACGGCCAACGTGATCGGCACACAGAATGCGGTGGAGCTGGCCAACGAGAGCAAGGCGGGCCTGTTTCACCACATGAGCTCAATTGCGGTGGCCGGCAATTACGAAGGCGTATTCCGCGAAGACATGTTCAACGAGGCGAAGGATTATCTCGATCACCCGTACATGCAGACCAAGCACGAGAGCGAGCAGTACGTGCGCGACAACGCGGTCATGCCGTGGCGCGTGTATCGTCCCGGCGTGGTGTTGGGCGATTCAAAAACTGGCGAAATCGACAAGATCGACGGGCCGTATTACTTCTTCAAACTGCTGCAAAAGATGCGCGCGATTCTGCCACCGTGGATGCCGTCACTCGGTATCGAAGGCGGACGCATGAACATGGTGCCCGTAGACTTTGTTGTTGACGCGACTGATCACATTGCGCACGCGGCGGGTCACAATAAAAAGGCGTTTCATCTGACCGATCCAGCGCCGCTGCGCATTGGGGATTCGCTCAATATTTTTGCGCGTGCTGCGCATGCGCCGCAGATGGCGTTGCGCATTAACGCCGCCCTCTTCGGCTTTATTCCGCAGAGCGTGATGAAGGGCATGATGAGCTTGCCGCCGGTGCGCCGCATCAAGAACGCGGTGATGAAAGATTTGGGCATTCCCGACGACACGTTGTCGTTTATCAACTACCCCGTGCGCTTTGATTGCCGCGAGACGCTGAAGGCGCTCGAAGGCACCAAGATCGCCGTGCCAGCGCTCGAAGATTACGCCTACAAATTGTGGGATTACTGGGAAAGGAATCTCGATCCTGATCTGTTCATAGATCACACGCTGAAAGGCCAGATCAGCGACAAAGTGATTCTGATTACCGGTGGCACGTCGGGCATCGGACAGGCCACCGCGCTGAAGCTCGGAGATTGTGGAACGGCGAAGGCGATCATCGTTTGCGGACGCGATCAGGAGAAGATTGACGAAACGTTGAAGCTGGCAAAAAAACGCGGCGTGAAAGTGTTGGCCTATCAAGCCGACATGGCCGACGAGATGAGCTGTCTCGCGTTCATCAAGCTGCTGGAAGAGAAGCACGGCGGCGTGGATATTTTGGTGAACAACGCAGGCCGCTCCATCCGCCGCGCACTGGAATCGAGCTACGACCGCTTCCACGATTTCGGGCGCACGATGGATGTGAATTATTTCGGCGCGTTGCGCATTACGATGGGTTTGCTGCCTGGCATGACGGCGAAGAAAAAGGGCCACGTCATCAACATCAGCTCGATTGGCGTGCTGACCAACGCGCCGCGATTCTCGGCGTATGTCGCGTCGAAAGCGGCGCTGGATGCGTGGACCCGTTGTGCGGCCTCCGAATACAGTGATCGTGGCGTGAGCTTCACCACGATCAACATGCCGCTGGTAAAAACGCCGATGATTGCGCCGACCGCGATCTATAACAACGTGCCGACGCTCGATCCGGATGAGGCCGCCGACATGATCATTCGCGCCATCGTTTACAAGCCGGTGAGCATTGCGACGCGACTGGGCACGGCCATGCAAGTGTTGCACGCCATCGCGCCGCGAATCGCGCAGATTGTGATGAACACCAGCTTCAGAATGTTCGGCGATTCCGAGGCCGCAAAAGGCAAGAAAAACGAAGTGGTCGGCCCATCAACCGATCAGCTTGCGCTGTCGAATTTGATGCGCGGGATTCACTTCTAGCAGCGCTTGAATAGGGCACTACAGCTTAACGCTGGAATGCCCAATCTCTTTGGGCGTAGCATGGATTTGTGCCTGAAGTCGACTTCATATGATTTCAACCTCCAGCCCGCATCTCCCATCCGGGAGCCAAAAAAAGCTGCTGATTGCTTGAAAAGTGTTGCTTAGAGGGAACGAAACACAATGAATCAGCAGAATCTGCGTAAATTGCACTATGCAGCACGATTGAAATCGTCTCTAATCGCGTTGAACTTTTCATTGCACGCCAGAGCGAAATCAGGGCAGCGATCACTGAAGTTCTAAGTCACCTGTGTGCACACTTATCAATCGATTGAATTCAAGGAGAATCAAATCATGGCAGTAGCTAAAAAACCCGCCGCAAAACCCGCAGCCAAAAAACCGGCAGCGAAAGCGGCAGCCGCAAAAAAACCCGCCGCCAAAGGAGCTGCCGCGAAACCTGCGGCCAAAAAGCCAGCCGCCAAAGCACCGGCCGCGAAAAAGCCCGCCGCTAAAGCCGCAGCCAAGCCTGCCGCGAAGAAACCGGCAGCCGCAAAAAAGCCCGCCGCCAAGCGCGCTCCAAGCGCCGCATTTATGAAGCCGATGACCCCATCTTCCATTCTGGCCGCAGTGGTCGGCGCGATGCCGCTGCCCCGCACCGAGGTCACCAAGAAGGTATGGGACTACATCAAAAAGCACAGTCTGCAAGATGCCGTCAATCGCCGCATGATTAACGCTGACGCTAACCTGCGCGCGATCTTTGGCAAAGCTCAGGTTTCGATGTTTGAGATGACCAAGCTAATTTCTAACCAGCTAAAGTAGTCAATTCACGCTCGGGCGAGCGTTGCTCGCTGCAAAAGCCGGCGCGACGCCGGTTTTTTTTGCCCGCGCGCTACGGGTCGCGACGCGACGAGCCCTTGTCCTACGTTCGTTTGCGTCTTTGACGATAGCTGTGCACGTCGCAAACACATACACTGAAATCGTGGCGTTGCCGATCTTCCTCCGGCACGTCACCATCCGATTCTTTTTGCGAAAGGAAAATCTAGTGAACAAAGATCAAGTCGAGGGCCGCGTTGAGCAGGCGAAGGGCAAAGTCGCCGAGATCATCGGCAAGGTCATCGACGACGACCGTGCCATGTTCACCGCTGCACGCGGTTAATGTTTCGTTTGTCATTTAGCTGCTTACACAGGAAGAAGTCATTATGTTGCCACCCCAATTCCCCGCTACAAGGCCTCGCATCATCACGCTGGTTGCGGCGTGTTCACTCGCAACGTTACCGATGCTAACCGCTTGTGACAGCGGGGATTCAACGAGGACGGTCGGTCAAAAGCTCGACACTGCGATTGCGCGAACTGAGCAGGCAGCGGTTGAAGTGAAAGATGCCGCCAAAGCCTCAGTCAACTCTGCGGGTGCCGCATTGCGCGAAGGCACTGAGCACGCCAAAGCCGCCGCGAAGGAGGCCTCAGCGAGCGTCAGCGTCAATAGCGAGGATGCGGCCATCACCGCATCGGTTGCAGCCGGTTTAATCAAGGACCCGGATTTGAGCGCAATCAAAATTGATATTGATACCAGGCAGGGTGTGGTCAGCCTGTATGGGCCTGCACCGTCTGAGCGTGCGCGCATGCGTGCCACCGATATTGCCAAAGCCGTCAAAGGCGTTTCTGCCGTTGAAAACAAGCTAATCGTCAAAACGAGCTAATCGACTATCAATTCGGCGCTCGATAAAAAACCGCCAGTTTGGCGGTTTTTTTATTTGAGCGTCAGTCAACTCGCTTGACGCGAGTTGACTCTTTGCAGCAAATTAGGGGCGCACAGCAATGCTGTTCTGCACAGCGACTACACCGTTAACACCGCGAGCAATTTGCTCCGCTTTTGATTTTTCTGCGGCGTTTTTAGCGAAGCCTGAAATCTGAACGGTGCCTTTAAGCGTTTCGACCTTAAAGGACGCAGCATCAACGGTTGGATCAGCAATCCAGCGTGATTTAATTTGCGTGGTGATGGTTGCATCGTCAACGTACTGGCCAACTGTTTCTTGCGAGCGGGTGACCGCACAACCGGTGGTAAAAATGGTAACAGCGGCAAAGACTGCGGTGGCGATGATTTTTGTGGACTTATTCATAGGGATTCTCCTGGTGATGACATGTAAAAAGGATAAACGCTGCAATTAATTTTTAAGGATTGACGCACTGTCACAGCGCACCAGAGGCCAATCGGAACACGTGTTACTGGGTCTTGTGTCTACGCGGAAAGCCAGTCGCTCAGTTCGTCCGCATGCTCTTCCTCATCGGCGAGAATGTCCTCGAGCATGCGACGTGTGGTTGAGTCGTAATCAGAAATAAGATTGATCATCTGGCGATAGCTTTCAACCGCCACCCGCTCGGCAATCAAATTGGCTTTGATCATCGCTTTCAAATCCGTGGAATCATCGTAGTCGGCATGACTGCGTGAGGTCAACGAATCGGGCGAAAAATTCGGGCTGCCGCCGAGCTGAACAATGCGCTCGGCGATACGATCCGCATGAACCGACTCCTCATTGGCATGCACCAGAAACTCGTCCTTGATCTTCGACGAATTGACACCGGTGGCCGTGAAGTAATGGCGCTTATAGCGCAACACGCAGACGAGCTCGGTGGCCAGCGCGTCATTGAGCAACTGAATAATGTCTTCGCGGTAATCAGTGAAATTCGGCGTAACCGCGCCATCATCAAGGCTCTTGGCTGCCGCGTCGAGCGCGCTCTGGTCGAGCTTCATGGGCGAGTGGCTGTGTTTTGGATTCATTGTCGATCTTTCTGCATGGATTGGGCCGCTGTCGCAAGCACTGAAGTGGCTATGCCAGTGAAATTCGATGTTCGGAACAGGCTTAGCAGCAGCGCAGTCGTTGATACCAGACGCCACGGTTTAAACACCACCGTGGCCGCGCCCGCCACCGCCGCGATGGCAACTACCTGCATCGGCTTTCTCCGGGCATACTCTTCGGTCGCCGATTTGAGCAAACACGCACCCGCACGTGCCGGATGATCGTGCCACCACGACGATAAGCCCGATTGAACCAGGGACGACCAGTGCAATCCTGATGCCGACTCCGATATTGCGGCAGCGCGTGGGGGACGTGTTTCTGCACTGGCGGGTGTTGGCGCTTGCGGCTCGGACAAATAATTGAATAGCTCGAGACGCGTTTTGGCAATGTCAGGTTCATTAACGGTACTCATGTTCGGGCCTGCATTGCTGCGCGAAAAGTTTCGACGTCAAGCTTGATTTGCTGGCTGATCGAAGTCGTGGACGCCTCGCCCTTTGACATTGCGACCATGGTGGCAATCAAGGCCAACACCAACATTGAACCGGGCACCACGTACAAGACCCAAATCATTTCAGCGTACGGCTGGGCGATGGCGCAGAGCATCACCGCGACACCGGCAAGCACGACGAACGCTAGCGCCGAGGCAAGCGCAACAGCACCTGCCACCGCGCGCCGAATCCATTGACGTTTCGCACACTCGATCTCGTTTTTGGCAAGCGCTGCATAAGCGAGCGCATGATCCAGCAACAGGTCGGGGCGATCAGTGATGAGCTTGGGCAGCAGCGTCGGCAGCCACTTGCTCACCCAGTGAACTACACGTCCGAACATGCTTTCGCTCTCCTTATGCGCATTGCAAGTTAACGCGGCGTATTAGCGGTCGTACCGGCCACGCTGATTGCTACGATTGCGCGACAGCAGAATCATCAACGCTGCAATGGTTGCGCCTGCAGCAGCTGCAATCGCAATAGCTTTCATAGGCTGCTCGCTGACGTACGATTCGCAAGCGTCGGTGTAACCCGACACCGCCTTCTTGGCACGGAGGCCTGCCTCACGTGTTCCGGCGATAGCGTTCTTCGCCAACTCTTGACCGCGCGCTACGACGCGTTCTACGGCGGGCTTAGCCTGATCGTGCAGGGAGTCGAGTTTGCTCGAAACGCTGGACAGTGCGTCCTGCGCTACATCGTTCGCGGAGTCGACCGCGCTTTCTACGCCGTTCGCAAGCTTATTACCGCACGCAACAGCAGTGTCTTTTGCTTTTTCTACGCTGGTTTTTTCGAAGTTCATAATATTTCCTTTGAGTGAATAGACAAGTAACGATGTCGACTGATGTCGATCAAAAGCTGGCCTAACCCTTGCGGATGAGGCTGACGACGAAGGTGGCGATGGCCATGAAAGCAAAGATGAAGAACAAAATCTTGGCGATTTCGACCGCACCGGCAGCAATGCCACCGAATCCGAATACCGCAGCGACGAGCGCGACGACAAGGAAGATGACTGCGTA
The DNA here is from genome assembly GCA_043758415.1 of Burkholderiales bacterium. Taxonomy (GTDB): domain Bacteria; phylum Pseudomonadota; class Gammaproteobacteria; order Burkholderiales; family Casimicrobiaceae; genus Casimicrobium. The sequence goes on along the minus strand of JAYVNO010000028.1, from coordinate 32,036 downwards.
ATTCAACATGATATTTTTTCCTGGAACAGTGGGTGGAAAGCTCGCAGCGTGACTGAACGCATCGAGCCGCTGTTATGCCTTGGTTACCATACACGAAGTTTCTACGCTCGCCGGGCATCATCCCATCGGCGGGCTGCGCATGCCGATGTAGGCGGCGAGGCGCTGCAGCGTAGGACGGCGCTCACATTGCAAGCGTGCACGTGCGCGTGCACTTGCACTTGCACCCGCACTCCGCGTGGACGATCAGGAGAGCGCGGTGCCCCCTACGCTCGACGCACCCGTTGACGCAGCTGATTTCGGCAACACCACATGAAGGCTGGTGCCACGGCCAACACTGGAGTTGACGCGCAGCGTGCCGTTCAATGCCTCGACGCGATGGCGCATACCGGCAAAGCCGTGGCTGGCGTTCAGGCGGGTTTCAAGGTCAAAGCCGACGCCATCATCTGTCACGTCGAGCTCGATGTGATGGTCATACGTCTTCATCGTTACCGTGATTTCTTTGGCCTGCGCGTATTTGGAAATATTGGTCAGCGACTCTTGCACCACCCGGTAAACCGTCAGCTCGGCATCACCGTCAAGCGCCACTTTATCGAACGCGGTGGTGATTGCAACGCCGGTGTGCTCACCAAATTCGCGCACCAGGATTTCGAGCGCTGCGACTAACCCCAGATTCGAAAGCGACGACGGACGCAGATCTTCGACAATCTTGCGTTTAAGCGAGATGACCGAATTCAAGATGTCGGATAGATGCACCAGTCGCTGCGCAAGCGGCTCGTTGTCACCCACCAGTTTTGAGCGAATTCTGGCAACGTCCAACTTCGCAGCGGTTAGCAGCGCACCCAACTCATCGTGCATCTCGCGCGCCAGGTGCTCGCGCTCCATTTCCTGCACTTGTTGGAGATGATTGGCCAGCACAGTGAGCCGCGCCGTCCGCTCGCGGACCTGGCGCTCCAGCCCATCGCGTTCAGCAGCAAGCAGCCGCCGCTGCGTCTCACCGGCTGCGTCCAGCTTTTCTGTTTGACGCAAATACAAAACGAACGCGAGTAGAAAGAGCAATGCAGCCAGTGTCACGCCGACGCGCGATATGCTCAGACTATGAGCAATTTGCGTCTGAGTGATTTTCATGTTTCCCGCTGCGGCCGCGATCATGTCGAGCGCAGCCTCACGAGTTGCGTTCATGTAGTCGCGCCCAAGATCGGTGCGCACGACCTGCATCCAGTTTTCGCTATCGCCGCCGAGATTACGAATCTTGATAGTCACTTCAATTTCGGCAAGCTTGCGTGATACCGCACGCGAGAGCTCTGCAAACTTACTGAGCTGCGCCGCATCACCCGCATAGCTCGTTCGCAGACGGTCAAGCGTGGCGGAAATCTTGACGGTCGCATCTGAATACGGCACAAGGTACTTCTCGTCTCCGGTGAGCAGATAGCCGCGCTGTCCCGTTTCCGCGTCAAGCACTTGCTGTAGCAGCAGATTCAGCGTGCTGCGCCTCTCCTGCTCACGCACAATACTTTCGGCCGCCGCGGAAGAGCGCTGATAACCCAGCTCGTTCAACACCACGAGCGCAGCCACGGCCAGAACGGCCAGCGGCAATACCAACGCTACCGTCGGTCGCCGGAACACGTTCACGATTTCCGTGCTGGTGAGCGCGCGTTCAAACGGCGAGCGGCACCCGCAAACGCACAATGACCACGTGCGGCGGAGCTACACTCTCGATACAAACTTTCAGTGCGATTCATCAAATGATCAAAATAAAAATTGGTATTGTGGACGACCATAGCATCGTGCGCTCCGGGCTTCGCCAGTATTTTGAGGAAGAATCCGATTTGCACGTCGTGGGCGAGGCTGCCAGCGGGCGCGCGGCTGTGGAGATGGTTCGTACCGTCGAAATGGACGTGTTGTTGATGGATGTGTCGATGCCGGGTCAAACCGGCATTGATGCGATGGCGATGATTCGTGCCAAAGCACCCGATCTCGCGATCCTGATTTTGAGCGGCTATCCGGAAGAGCATTACGCGGTCAACCTGATTCGTCAGGGCGCGAGCGGATATCTCAACAAGCAGTGCGAGCCGAGCGAGATCGTGACCGCTATTCGCACGGTTAATCAGGGGCGACGCTACATCACCACTGCTGTCGCCGAGCTGTTGGCACAACAGTTGAACCGGCCCGATGGCGGACCGCCCCACGAGCAACTGTCGGAGCGTGAGTTTCAGGTGTTTTTGCGCCTCGCGAAAGGAGAAACGGTGGGCGACATCGCCGAGGCGCTGTCGCTGTCGGTGAAAACAGTCAGCACATATCGCACGCGAATCATGGAGAAAATGACATTGACGTCGAACAGCGACTTGACCTACTACGCGCTCAAAAGCAAGCTTATCGATTAGCGGGTTGGCACGTCTGCTGCGGCATCGCTGCAATGAACCAGCGTTGCTCCCCCGCCTAGTGATTTCGCGGATTTGCACTCTGCTTCAGACAAAAGTCCACCAGATTTTCGATGTCGTGAGATTTGTCAAACACGGCGTCTGCGCCGAGTTTGAGGCATTGATCGCGAACCCCGGTCGATGCGTAATTGGTCAGCACTACAAGTTTTTGATCGCTGCGCCGCGCCTTGCCAGCGGCGACCACACCCAAGCCGTTACCTTCCTTCAAAAAGATGTCGACGATGGCCAAATCCCATGCGTCGGGGTGCGCTTTAAACCACTCTACGGCGACCTTTTCTCCATCGGCGGTGCCGCACTGTGTGGTGTCGGCAAGCTCTGCCAGCGCAGCCGCGAGGTTATCGCGGATGATGGCACTGTCTTCAACTAGATAAATCCTTAGTCCCAAAAAGCTCACCAAAATATTCTCACCAGAATGTCGGGGGCACGAACGCTTGAGCGTAAAACGAGCCCCAAATCACAGTGGTTTATCGTAACAACAATAGTAATCGAAGGTGGATAGACAGTGCGCCTACCTGCCGTAGGACAAGACCTACAAGCGGGTCTGGTTTTGAAGTCGGTGCGTCTGTTCCAGCGCGTTGATCAGTGCCCGGCGCGCCACCGCGCCGCTAGGCATGCTGACATGTCCCACCGCCGACAACTGCACGTTGTCCGCGCCGATCATCACTGACGAATCCTGAGGCGAAATGATCGTGTCATGGATGCTGTAAATGCTGGTGAAAGGGATGCCGACCCGCGTCTCGCCGAGTGACGTGAGCCACGCGTTTCCCGCGCGCATCTGCCTGCCGTTCGCGCCGCCTGCCAGCTGGGCATGAAAGGTGCCCTGATGCGGCGAGCCCATGGTAATTAACCGGTCAACTTTGTCAGTACCGTAGCGCCGTAAATAGGCGCGGCAGATCAGCCCGCCCATGCTGTGCGCAACCAGCGTGAGCTGCGTCACACCCGTGATCCGCAGCACCTCGTCCAGTCGCTCGGCGAGCAGGTCGCCCATCGCATCAATCGAGGCGAACGGCGGTTGATCCATGGTGAAAACGCGGTAGCCCCGAGCCTCCAGCGCACGTGCCGTGAAAACCCACACAGCACCGTTGTTGACATAGCCGTGTTGCATTAACACCACACGGCCGTTGATCGGGCCAACGCCGCGCTCGCTGCGCGTGTGGAAAAGGTAGCGAAACGGAATCAGTAGTAGATTCTGAATGCACAGGTGCCCGTATTCAACAACAACAAACTTCAACCATGCGGTAAGCCCAAGTCGTTGCGTTGACGCGAGCGTGATACCTTTCCAGCGCGATAAAACATAGCTGGCGAGCACAATCAGAAGGCGCGCCAGCAGTGGCAACGCGACCATCCATGCGGCAGCGCGAAATTCTTCGCCACGCCCCGCCGCAGGCCACACCACGCACGCGCTGTAGACAGAGAATTCAGCACACAGCAGCAGCAAACCAAGCAACCACATTGGCATCGCAGGCGCAGATTTCGCTGGGGATGAACTCACGTGCGACCGATCACAGCGACTTAACTGGGCAACTATTATCCCGGATTATTTGTCAGAGCGGACTACGCATAAAGGCGGCGGCCCGCCGCGCGACAGCACATACCCTACACGCTTTCTGAGCCGCAATACGCGATCATTTGCGCGGCAGCTCAGGCGGCTTTGTCCCGTCTCGCACATCGCGCAAACGACCATCCTGCCCGTGAAATGCAGTGAGCTGCCGTCCGCCCTGCCATCCGCGAAGCGCTTCTTCGTTGAGCCCCATGTGTGCGGCGATCTGTCCGGTGCCGACTGTCTTGGGTGTGGTGCGGCGTTCGCGGCCATGAAATTTGCGGTACTGCGAGTATGACCACGCAATCAGCGTGAGGCCTCCGCATCCCACCACCAGCGCGTAGCCCGGCAGCACCCGCAAAAATTCGAGATAGCCGAGGCGCTCGACCATCTGGTCAAGACCGGTGTGAACACCGAAATACCAGCCAATAATCGTGATAACCGGCAACCAGAGATATATCCAGAGTATCCAGAAAACCCACGTCACGGTGGCCCAAAGTGCGCGATTTACGGGACGTTGCAGATCGGGGCGATTGATAACTAACGGATTCATTTTCTTGTGACCTCTTGTTGCACACCGCGATCAGGGCTTACCCAGACGGCGCGTTTGCCGCGGCGTCGCAGCAGGGTTTTGGGAAGCGCCCACACGCTCGTAAGCATGGTGAGCATCCAGTAGGCTAGTGGATACCAGACCATCCAGAAGTAGTACCTGAGCAGGTTCGGCTCGTAGCGCCGATCCATCAGCAAGCTGACCAGGAATTGCAGCAAGCAGGTGCTGCCAATGATCACGCCAGGCCAGGCGGGCAAATTTGAGCCGACATGAAGCGCGGGAGGCAGCGTCACGACCTGACTCAAACCCCACAGAATGAACACCAAAAACATTGCGTAGGACCAGGCCACGCTGGCGACGTATTCGACCCAGATAAGCCACATGCGGCGCTGCCGCCAGACAAGCAGTTTGGGCGCGTACTTCAGGATCACTTGAATGCCACCCATAGACCAGCGCAAGCGCTGTTTCCACAAGCCCTTGATGGTTTCCGGCATCAGGATCCAGACCAACGCACGCGGCTCGAAACGAATCGTCCAGTGGTTGGTTTGCAGCTTCCAGGAGATATCAATATCCTCGGTTAGCATGTCCGGGCTCCAGTAGCCTACTTGATGCAGCGCGCTGCGTCGGAATGCCGCGATCACGCCAGATACGGTAAACACACGGCCGTAGGTGCACTGCGCGCGCTTGATCAAACCAATAATCGACGAGAACTCGCCGACCTGGATTTTGCCGACCAGCGTGGATCGCGTTCGAACACGTGGGTTACCAGTAACTGCTGCGACGCGAGGCGAATCAAAGTGGCGCAACATCCACGGCACGACATGTGGGTCGAGTAGCGCATCACCATCGATACAAATCAAAAATTCGCCGGTGGCCAATGGTGCCGCCGTGTTGAGCGCGACTGCTTTGCCCTGATTGCTGCTTTGATGGATCACCCGCAATCGCGGGTAGTGCGAGAGCATCTGATTGAGCAGCGCGCCAGTACGATCCGCGCTGCCATCATTGATGCAGATGATTTCGAAATCGGGATAGTGCAGGCGGTCGAGTGTTGCCACCACTTCAGCAACGTTCGCCTCCTCGTTGAAACACGGAACCAGAATTGACACTTTGGGCGTTGACTTGAGCACCGGCTCGAAGTTCTCGTCGGCTGAATCTTTGCGTTCGTAGTGGAAGTAGTAACGGAGCCCGCCTATCATCCACATCCACGCCATAAACAGCGGGTAGAAGAAGACAAAACTAAATAGCGGCACCAACAGCGCCGTGCCTTGTAACCAGGTCGGTGCGTTCATGCTCACACGCAACGACTCACGGATGAGGCAAGAGAATCAGCGCGCAAGGGGTGTGCCCTCCGTCGATAGCAAATGTCTCAAATCGGTGCTGGCCGTGTCGTCGTGCGGTACGCTCGCGCCGTAGCTGAGGTGGCGTGCACCGGCACCATGCAACGCAGCGAGCGTTGCTGCATCTGCCTCTGAATCTCCCGTCGCTCGCCAGACGATCCGGTCCAGCGGCACGCCCAGCGCACGCCATCGCGACAACACTCGCTCCATCGTGTGTCGCGCAGCGACAGTCGTAGGCGAAAGCCCCCACCGCACGCGTTCGTCTCCGACGGTTGCAACGCGCGAGAACACAGCGTCCAGCGGTGCGGGCGGGGCCATGACAATCCAGTCGATAGCGTCCGCCCGCTGCTGCCAGCGCGCGCGATAAGTCGCATCATCAAATTCGCTTGCCACGGGGGTCGCAAATCGTCGCGCGATGCGCAGACGGGGTCGCTCACTGTTGACCGCCTGTATGAGCAAACGTACGCGGGCGTCATCCGCTGGCTCGGTCTCGGAGAAGTAAACGCCTGCGGTCGGCACACTGCGTGCCATGTCCGCAAACAACGTTTGCAGCGCGGCACTGCTACCCGCGTCCGCAACGGCGGTGAGGTTCGACGGTAATTCGATCGTCGGCAGCCACGCATACACGCTGATGCCGAGCCTTGAACGCACCTGCCAGGCGACCCGATTAAACAGATCAGCTCGCAGCGGCAAAACCGTGGTCGGGAAATACGCGTGCGGCTGACCGCTGGCGTCTCGCGCGGCGCTGATCGACTTGAGATAAATCGACGATGGTGCCAGTCGCTGCAGGCGATCAAGCAGCACGCTCAAGTTTTTTTCCTGCAACGCGTTATCGCTGTCAAACACGATATCGAGATCAACTTCGAGAACCCGCTCGCTGCGTTCCCGTTGCGGTCGCAACGCCCGCTCGAGATCGGTCACGTCGGTGTCGGCTTGTACCAGTACACGGTTGAGCGCTGCCAGTGGCGTGTTGTGCTGGTTGATGCCATTGTCAAGCGTCAGCCCGACGCTCATCCCTAACCCAGCTGCGATGCGCTGTGTGCCCGGGGTATAGGCTCCGTACGGCCACACCATCACTCGGGGCCGCACACCGAGGCGTTGCACCAGTAACTCGCTGTTACGCCGCAAGTCGTCGCCAACCCTGGCCGCCAGACTGGCAATGCTCTCGTAACTGTTGCCGCCCACGTCAAAGCGCAGGGTGGTGGCCATGGGCTCGACATTTCGCTGCGGATTGCTGATGTGGCCACGATGCAAGTCAAAGCTATGCGAGGCGATCTCCACCCGACCACTTGCGACAACATCGCGCAGCTCCGGCCACGTCATGAAACGCGCCCGTGACAGCTGTTCATCACCAAACGGAATCCTCTCGTTGTCACTGGTTTCAATCCACAAACCGACCACCGCCAGCGTGGCACTGTATTCAAACAGCTCTAGCAACGGCAACACCTGGCTGTGGAAGCTTTTGTAGGCGTCATCAAAACTAAGCAGCACCGCACGTGGCGGCAACTTCTCGCCACCCGAGCGGGCGCTGATGAGCTGCGACATGGAGACTACGGTGTAGCCGTTGTCGCGTAGCCAGGAAAAATGGCGAACCAGCGTTGCTAGCGTCACCGACTGCCGATCTCCTGACAGTCGTCGTGCCACCGCATCGGCGGCCACATCGTGATAGCAAATGATGTGCAAATCACCCGCTTGCGGCTCGGCGCGTGCAAGCGGCGAAGGGTGTGTTGCAAGCCCGCTCGGCGGGATGGTTGCGGTGGGCTGGGCGCCACCGGGGCTGGCAATGAGCATCGTGAACGCAAGCGTCAGCGCTGCCAGTCGACACAGCGGCGGATTCATCGGAGTCTCCAGTCAATATCAATGTAGCCTTGCGTGCGCGATTCCTGTTTGCCGTCGTAGGGGCGACGCGCCCAACTGAGGCCGTAGCGCAACACATAATTACGTTGGCGCTCCCACTCATGTTCGTAGCGCACGGCAAGCGTTGGCAGACCGCCGTAGCCTTGTTGCCAATACTCCCCGGCAGAGATCGCCAGACGCTGCATAAAGCTTGATTCGTAGAAACGCCACGTCCGCCACTCGTTCGAGAGGGTCGCCTCAATCAAAGCATCGCGACGCGGGCTGAAATAAGGTGTATCGGTGCGGCTGTTACGCGATGCGTAGGCACCGATGTCGCCGTCAAGCCGATAGACAGGCCCCTCAACCAAGCGTTGCCGCCACGTAGCCGCAAGATTAATTCGATCATTACCGTCGCTGAAGCGATACGCACTGAAGCCGACCGAGGCAGCGCTCAAATAGGCACGTCGGGTAGCAAGTTCCAGCGAGAGTTTGCGCGCGAAGATACCCGCCTGCGTCGCCCGAAGGGGAATGTCGATGGTGTTCGTGTCAACCCCAGCGCGCACCGACCACAGGTCCGACGGCCACAGACTCAACTGCAGCGCCACGCCAGCGCGCTCGGTATGGGGTCGCATGTCGCCGTGCAACTCGAGGCTCGTGTCCAGCCCTTCGCGCCGCATCTCCGCGCCAAGGCCCACACGACTGCGCTGAATGGTGCCGCCTGCGGAGAGACTGGCGCTGGCATCAAACAGGTGCGCGAAGACGCGGTAGTTCTCATAGATCGGCGCACTGTAAGCCGTCGCATCGAGCCGCCACTCGCGACTGGAGGCACGATCCCCGCGCGGTGTGCCCAGTGCTGCGCTGAGCTTCAACTCAGGCGCGTCGTGCATTGCGAGCGTGTCTTGTGATCGCTGCACGGCTCGATTGTCGGGATACTCTTGCGTCAGTGTGGCGACCCGTTCGCGCGTTGAAGCAAAGCGCGAAAGACTGAATTCCGAGTCAGCCAGCGCAACGCGAGCAGTCAAATAGGCAGGATCTTCGGCTAGCGCCTGACGCAACAATTCGTTGGCCTCAAAGCGCATGCCGTTGGCTTGCAACCACGCCGCATACGCCGCGCGAATGGAGAGATTATGTGGCGCGAGATCACGCAGATCGCGCAGCAACGTATGCGCGGGGCGCAACTCATCGGCATACAGCCGCGCTAGCGCTTGCACCACGCTTGCTCGCGTGAACTGCGCGAAATCAGTTGATTCGGGACTGGCAAGCTTGATATTGGTGCGCGCTTTAGACCACAACTGCGTCACTAACGCGTGCGTCTCCTGCCACTGCTCACCTTCGAGCAAGGCCCACATCAAGGAAAACTGCCACTCTTGGCTGGTGTTGCCCGTGACGCGCTCGTCAAGCGTAATAGCCTGGAGGTAGAGGTCACGCGCGACGGCAGGTTGCCGCTCATACAGATAGGCGTCAGCGGCGGCGGCAATGACATAGGCGGGCAGTACGATTTGCCCGTCGACCAGCGTTCGATAAAGCTTGATTACGTCTTGCATCCGCACGCGGTCGCGCAGCGCGATGATGCGGTCAAAGGCAGCGTTGCGCTCCAGCGCCGATGCCGCAGGTGCCAGCGCGCGGTCGGTCGCATTGCTCATGAGGCCACGATCAGTCCAGCCAAACCGGGCAACAGCGGAATCAATATCAAGCTGTGCTTCGCCCCAGCGAATTGCCGTGGCGGTGCCATCTTGACGAATGCGCAGGCGGGCTGTGTCGTCAAGGCCACTGCCAATGCTGCGCACCATCGACTCGGCCACGCTCGCCGCCCCGAGGCGGCTGGCAACAAATAACATCGCCCGTCGCGCCACCGTCGAGTCGGGTGCGGCCTGCAGCAAAATCTGCCACGCCGTCAGCGCTTCGGTAAATCGCTGCTGCCGTTCGCGGACAATTGCCAGCGCCTCGAGCAATGGTACCCATTCGCGCGTGGCACGTGCGGAACGCTCTACCGGAAGCCACCCTAGCGCGAGGGAAGCGGCCTGTTCGGCACGCGCAACCTGGGTGTCGCTGCCGCTGGCCTCAGCACCCAGCCGACTTAGCACCACGCCCGCTTGTGCTTCGCGTCGATTGGGCTCAGCGGCTAATACTGCCCTGTAGAGCTGCTCTGCCTGCTCATAATGCCCCAGCCTGCGCGCAGAAAGGGCAGCTGCGGCAGAAACATAAGCCGGAATTGCGCCGCGTAGCTGCGCATAGCCAACCAGCGCCTCCTCGTGCGCGTCGGCCCAAGTTGCAACGGCCACCCGGTCCTGCGCAGCGCGCACCGAGTTCGGGTTGGCCACAACCATGGCGCGTAGCGCCGCAAGCGCTTCCGTCGCACGGCCCGACTTGGCCGTTGAAACCCAGCGATCAATGTCTTGATCTGTGGTCTGCGCACTAAGACGAGCGGCGCAAACGAACGCGCAAAACAGTGCGCTGGAAAGAGAACAGATTCGAGCCATCAACTTAGATCATCGGACAGACTGGAACAACATTCCCAGACTGCTAACGCGCACCACTCCACATTTGACCCACACAAAACGGCTGCCGTTATGCGGCAGAGCCCTGCGGGCGCACATCGACATCCCACGTAGTTATACGCGCCACGCCGCTGACCGGTTTTGCGCCGTAAAAATTTTTGCTAGCGCCTATGCGGGCGATGCGGCGTGCGCCAATTGCCATCCAGGAACGCAACGGCGGATCCTGTGCAGCGCGCAACCTGCGTCCTCGACTCACTCGCCTAATGACCCGTCAGTCAATCATGAGCTGATTGCGGCGACCAGAGAAGTTGCGCTTCACATCGCTCGCGATACTTGCCTGCGTGCCGTTGTCACTTGAGGCATCAGAGTCTGGCACCCGCCTGAACCGCTGCCGCAGTAATTGCATCCAGCGTTGCCCCCGGCGTTAAATCCTGAGGGTCGACTTTAAGCTCAATCACCACAGGCTTTTTCGCGGCGCGGGTGTGAGCGAGCGCGGCCGCGAACGCCGCGTCAAACTCTGCATTGGTCGTCGCGGTAAAGCCCTTGCCTCCAAAGCTTTCCGCGTATTTTGCAAAGTCCGGATTCATCAATTGCGTGCCGTAAACGCGCGATGGATGATTTTTTTCTTGATGCATGCGGATGGTGCCGTACATGCCGTTGTTGAACACGATGCAGATCGGTGCTCCGCCGTATTGAACGGCGGTCGCCAACTCCTGTGATGTCATTAAAAAATCACCGTCGCCCGCGAAATTAATTACCGTACGCTCAGGGCAAACGATTGCCGCCATAACGGCTGCGGGAACGCCGTAACCCATTGCGCCGCTGGTGGGGGCGAGTTGAGATTTTCCTGCGGTCTCGATGCCTGCGTAGGGCCAGAAGCGATGCGCCCATGTGGCGAAGTTGCCCGCACCGTTGGTGAAGATGGCATCGGCGGGGGCGAGGCGCTTCAGCGATTGCACGACTTGCCAGAGGTTTAGTTTGGCGGGTTCGGGGCGCTTGGCGTAGAGCGGGGGTTCGCTTTGCCATGTCATCAGTTCGCTGTGTAGGGTCGCCAGTGTCTCCAGGCGAGCGCCGTCACCGCTGCCCTCTCCCGCGCTACGGGAGAGGGCGCTTAGGCCCGCGCAAAACTCCGCCACCCCCGACGCAATCATCACCTCCGCTTGATACACTCGTCCCAACTCCGCTGGATCGCCATGCACGTGAATGAGCGTTTGCTTCGGCATCGGCACCTCAAACAACGTGTAGCCCGACGTCGTCATCTCTCCGAGCCGAGCGCCAATACACAGCACGACGTCCGCGCTCTTTATGCGCGCCGCCAGCTTCGGATTGATACCGATACCCACATCGCCCGCGTAGTTCGGATGGCGGTTGTCCAGGCAATCCTGAAAGCGAAACGCGCAGCCCACAGGCAGATGGTTCGCCTCGGCAAACTCGCGGAGTTGCCGCGCGGCATCGCGCGTCCAGCCAAAGCCACCCGCGATCACAAACGGTCGCTCAGCACCTGCCAACAACTCACTCATGCGCGCCATGTCCGCTGCACCCGGATGCGATTGCACCGGGCGGTACGGCCTGGCGTCGGCAACGCTCGCCATTGCGGACAACATGTCTTCAGGCAGCGCCAGAACCACCGGCCCCGGACGCCCGCTCGTTGCGACCTGAAACGCATGCGCCATGTATTCCGGCACGCGCGCCGCGTCGTCAATTTGCGCGACCCATTTCGCCATCGGGCCGAACATGCGGCGATAGTCGATCTCCTGAAACGCCTCGCGCTCCACAAAGTCGTTGCCCACCTGCCCCACCAGCAAAATCATCGGTGACGAATCTTGATGCGCGGTATGCACACCGATGGCCGCATTGGTCGCGCCGGGGCCGCGCGTGACGAGACACACGCCCGGTTTTCCGGTGAGCTTGGCGTAGCTCTCGGCCATGAAGGCGGCGCCACCTTCCTGCCTGCAAATCACGAATCGAAAATCATTGCTATGGCGGTACAGGCCATCGAGCACGTCGAGATAGCTCTCGCCGGGCACCCCGAACGCGGTGTCGACACCGTGGGTAATCAATGCATCAGCGACCAGGTGGCCACCGGAACGGGAGGGGGGGGTCAATGTCATCATGCGTGTAAGCTTATCTAAATGAGCAGCACCATCACCGCGCCCGATTCAGCTTTGCGGGCGGATGCCACGACCATCAGCGTCGTTGGCCTCGCCCACGCCACCTCCCACTTTTTTCAGCTCCTGCTGCCGCCGCTGTTTCCGTGGCTTGCGACCGAGTTTTCGTTGTCGTTTGCCGAGCTCGGCACGTTGGCCAGCCTGTTCTATCTGGTCTCGGCATTCGGGCAGGCGGCGGCCGGATTTTTGGTGGATCGTCTGGGTGCGCGTATCGTGATGTTTGGCGGACTGCTGCTGTTTGCGGTGGCCGCTTTTATCGGCTCGCAAGCTAATGGATACGGCATGTTGGTGACCACAGCGGTGATTTCTGGCATTGCCAATTCGCCTTTCCATCCGGTGGACTACAGCATCATCAATCAGCGAATTTCAGCCGCAAGAATTGGTCATGCGTACAGCGCACATGGCTTGAGCGGCACACTCGGCTATGCGTCAGCGACTCTGGTCATGGTGATATTGGCGCAGCAATTTGGCTGGCGCAACGCGCTAGGCGTAGCGTCGGTATTTGCACTGTGCGTGCTCGCGGTTGCGGTAGTTTTTCGTGATGCGATCGATACGCGATCAACGACGAGCAACGCGGCATTACCGTTGGCAAACGCAGCGCCGGAATCAAGCCTTGCCTTCATGCGACAGCCTGTGGTGTGGCTGTGCTTTGCGTTTTTCTTTGTGATCACCTTCAGCAATTCCGCGATCCAGAATTTTGCGACGCCCGCGCTGCAGGCCATCGCCGGACTGAAGCTGACGGTCGCGGCAACGGCGCTAACCGGCTACCTCATATGCAGCGCGATGGGCCAGCTCACGGGCGGTTTCGCGATCAGCCGCCAATGGGCTGATCCGGAAACAATCATTGCGGCGTCGCTCACCGCATCGGCGACCTTGTTGATCCTCGCCGCCTCTGCGTGGGCGGGCGGAATCGGCACGCTGTTACTGGTGATGCTGGCAGGTTTGGGAACGGGGGTCGCTGGGCCGTCGCGTGATTTGCTGATCAAACGCGCCACACCAGCGGGCGCGACTGGTCGTGTTTATGGCACGGTGTATTCGGGGCTGGATGCGGGGCTCGCGGTGTCGGCACCGATCTTTGGCTGGCTGATGGATCACGATTTGCCGCGCACTATTTTCATCGGCGCGGCCCTCGCGATGATCGTTGCGATGTTGATCGGATTGGGCGTCGGACGCGCGGTCAGTCGCAGCCAGGCACAAAAAGCCGTTTGATACTTTGAGCAATCCGCCCACTGCTCGGCACCAAGCACGCGCCTTCGTTCTCGCTTTTCTATTCGGCAATTTTGTGATCGGTACCGGTGTGATGCTGGTGCCCGGATTGCTGGTCGTTTTGGCCAACGATCTGGGCGCAAGCGTGCCGCAGACTGCACTCCTGATCACGATTGCCGCCATCGGCATGTGCATCGGCTCGCCGGTGTTGGCCACGCTCACCTCGCGCATTGACCGGCGCACCTTACTCACCGGTTCGCTCGCGTTGTACGCGGTCGGACATGCGTTGTGCGCGTTGGCGCCGAACCTGACGGCGCTGATCATTGTGCGCAGCGTGACCATGATGGGCGCGGCCGTGTTCACGCCGCAAGCAGCAGCGACATTGAGTCTGGTGATCGCACCCGAACGGCGCGGCGCAGCCATCACCGGAATATTTCTCGGTTGGTCGGTCGCGTCGGTATTTGGAAGTCCGGCGGCGGCATGGCTGGGAGCGCATATTGGGTGGCGCTGGACGTTTGGCGTATTTGCGCTGGTTTGCATGATCGGCGTGGCGTGGGTTTATCGCGTCGTGCCTCGCGGTTTGCACGGCGTGGCGTTATCGACCGAGGCGTGGATGCGGGTGCTCAAACATCCGGCATTGACCGCGATACTTTTGGTGACGGCAGCGTCTGCGTCCGGGCAGTTCACCACCTTTGCCTACATCGCGCCGTTCGTCGCCACGCTAATCGATCCATCGCCGAACACGTTGTCGCTGGCGCTGGTGTTGTTCGGGGCGGCAGGCATTTCGGGCAATGTGTGGGCGACGCGTCGCATCAGCCGTGCGGGGGCATCGTCCAACGTCGCGATCTCGCTGATTTCGATGCTGATCGGCATGATAATTCTTGCGACATTCGGCTCATGGCCCATCGCGTGTCTAGTAGGAATTGCGGCGTGGGGCGCAGGCATCTTCGCCAACAATTCGTCGCAGCAAGCACGGCTGTTGATGGCCTCGCCGGAGCTGTCCGGCGCCAGCATCGCGCTCAACACCAGCATGATTTATCTCGGCCAAGCCATCGGCACCACCGTCGGCGGCGCAGTGATCGCTGGCGCAGGCTATGGCTGGCTCCCCGCCTGCGGCGCAGTGGTGCTGGCGGGCGCGCTCGTGTTGTCGTGGCGGGCAGAGCGGCGAACGAGCTAGCTATTAGCGCATCGCCCGCCGGAGTTCTCGCTCATTTGAGCATGTTTTTTCAGCATCAACTTTTTCGTCAAAACCTTATTCAATGAGGGCGTAATCGTGAAATCACCAAAAGTCGACTATTGATTGAAATTGGGTCTAAGCCCTTATTGAGTGAGGTTTTTTCTAAAAAGTTGATGCCTTCCCGAACAGCGTAGTAGCGACAATGTTCCGGGCGCGCCAGCGACTGTGAAAACGATCTGGCACGACGTCCGCTGTTGTGGCGCGCTTACCGCAGCCGCCGCAATTCGCACTGAACGTATCACGTCTGACTACGCACGAATAGCCTTGACGAGGCACGCCAGCGTCTCCGGCATAATCTCGCAGTGCTGTGGATAGTTGCGATGGTCGCACCCGAGCTTCACCGCCGCGCCGCCGAGCAACGCAGCACGCATATCAGCGGTGAATTCGAAGCGCAAAAAATGCACCGCTGAGGTCTTCTCAGCTGACTCACGCTCCAGAACTTCGTCCGCAATCGCGTAGACGCGCGCCTTGCCTTCAACCGCTACAAACATACGATCTTCCACGTCAATGAGTCGCGCCAATTCACGCTTGCGCTCGTTGACGTCCGGGAACTCAATCTACGGACATTTCGTCATGTAGCAGACGTCGCACAGGTAGCAATGATCAACCACCTTCATGAAGTCGCTTTTAGCCACACCATCGACCTCCAGCGTGCTCGATTCATCAATCAGGTCAAACAGCGTCGGAAAGCTGTTGCACAGGCTCACGCAGCGACGGCAACCGTGGCAGATGTCAAAGACGCGCTCAAGTTCAACGTTCAACGCATGTTCGTTCCAGAACTCCGGGTTCTTCCAGTCGATGGCGTGACGCGTGGGTGCCTCGAGATTGCCTTCGCGGGACATGTGTGCACTCCAGATTTTTAAAGCTAAGGTGAAAAGACGGACGGTCGTTTCACCTTAGCTCTCGAAATTTATAAGGTGCGCTCCGCGCACCAAAACTTAAATCACAGCGAGCACCGAGCCCGCCGCGATGGGTGCGCAGAGCACACCCTATGGTTCTGAGCGACAGCTAGTCGACCAGTGCTTCAAGCGCCTTGGCGTAACGGTTGGCGTGGGAGCGCTCCGCCTTCGCCAGCGTCTCGAACCAGTCAGCGATTTCGTCGAAGCCTTCTTCGCGAGCGGCTTTCGCCATGCCTGGGTACATGTCGGTGCACTCGTACGTCTCGCCAGCGACGGCAGACTTCAAGTTGTCACGGCTGGAGCCGATCGGCAAATCGGTGGCGGGATCGCCGACCAGTGCGAGATAGTCGAGGTGACCGTGCGCGTGGCCGGTTTCGCCTTCTGCGGTCGAGCGAAACAGCGTCGCAACATCGTTCTGGCCTTCGACATCAGCCTTGTTTGCAAAATATAAGTAACGACGATTAGCCTGACTTTCGCCAGCGAAAGCGGCTTTCAGGTTGTCGTGAGTTTTGATACCTTTAAGGTTCATGGGAGCACTCCTGATTGTGGATTTGCCGGACAGCGGGGCGGAAACCCAGTAGTCTCCGCCGCACACTCAGCAGACGAGGTATCTGCGCATCCACAATCCGACGGGTTGAAAGAAAACGATCGGGTTAAATGGTTTTTCCACTGAAACGGGCCTGTCGGACTGCAAGCGCGGCTCCGACCGCGATCCCGACATTGCTGCCGACGCCTCTTTCGCACCCAGGGGCGCTCCTGCTTGGCGCATGGCTCCGCTATCCCAGGCAATCACGCGAAAAGCCGCGTACCAGCGTCATTTAGCAACGTATTCGCGTAAAATTTAAGCAATATGAATGAATTTAGTAACGCCATCGATACCTCCCCGGCCTCCCCCATTGCTACGACAGCTACGACCGTCGGCTCCGATGTGAATCGCATCGACACAGCACACGCGGCTGTGCGCGCACCCGAGCATGCAGCTGCCCCTGCGCCCGCTGCCATCACCTTCGCCACGCTAAATCTTGCCGAGCCCATTTTGCGTGCGGTCACGGACTCAGGTTACACGACGCCAACGCCTATACAAGCGCAGGCGATTCCGGTCGTGCTGGCCGGGCTTGACGTCATGGGTGGCGCACAAACCGGTACTGGTAAAACCGCAGCGTTTACGCTGCCGATCCTGAATCGCATGTTGAAGCATGCCAACAGCTCGCCGTCGCCGGCACGCCACCCCATTCGTGCGTTGATGCTGGCGCCGACGCGCGAGCTCGCGATCCAGATCGAAGAAAGCGTTGAGACATACGCCAAACACACGGGGCTGCGCTCAACAGTGGTGTTCGGTGGCGTTGATATGAAAGAGCAGAAGGCGGCGGTGCGCGCCGGGGTGGAAATTCTGGTTGCTACGCCGGGTCGCCTGCTTGACCACATCGAGCAGAAAAACTTGACCCTCAACCACGTCGAAGTGTTGGTGCTGGACGAAGCCGACCGCATGCTCGATATGGGTTTTATTCCTGACATTGTGCGCATTATCGGCATGCTGCCAAAACAACGGCAAAGCCTGCTCTTTTCAGCGACGTTCTCAAACGAGATCAAGGCCCTCGCCGACCGTATGTTGAAAGCACCGGTGCTCATCGAGGTCGCGCGACGCAACGAATCCGCCGCCAACGTTGCGCAGCAACTTTATCGCGTGCAGGGCGATGACAAACGCCGCCTGCTCGGTCACATTGTCAATTCGCAACAACTGACGCAAGTGCTGGTGTTCTGTCGCTCCAAGATGAACACGGCGCGACTGGCCACAGCCCTTCAACGCGATGGTTTTTCCGCCAACGCCATTCACGGCGACAAGACGCAGGATGAACGAATAAAGGCGCTCGAAGGCTTCAAGAACGGCGAAATTCGGATCCTGGTTGCCACTGATGTCGCCGCGCGCGGCCTCGATATTGATCAGTTGCCAATGGTTGTCAACTACGAGCTGCCGTTCGTGGCCGAGGACTACATCCACCGCATTGGCCGCACCGGCCGCGCTGGAGCAAGCGGCACGGCGGTATCGTTCGTCTCGCCCGACGACGGCAAGCTGCTTGCCGAAATCGAGAAGCTGATCAAGCGCAAACTGGACGAACAGCCGACGCCTGACCTATCGGGTTATGGCGACCGCTATGCGCCGCGCATTTCCGCAGAGTCCGCCACAGGTAGCGGCAGCGCCCGGGGCGCAGCGTCGCACGAGCGTCCTCGCGCGCCACGTGCTCGCAGTGGCGAAGGCTACGGCAGCGTTCGTCCACCCATGACGGAGCCGAGGACGAGCCACTATCAGGGCGGCCGCGACAAGTCGCATTTCGACCTGAATCCCGATCAGCCCGTGTCGCTTAATGCGCGCGCCGCAAGCGTTGGTCGCAATTCCGCAGGCGGACGGCGTGCGACGCGTGAAATTTGCGTATTGCTCAAATCGCCCTCGTTCCCGACCGCAGTCGCAAGTGCCGAACAGGCAGAAACCGCTGGCTTGTTAGCCTAGTGTCGGGGCAGTCAGCGTCGGCACAAAGTGCGACAGTGGTTGCTGACACACGGCATTGACGCCACGATTACCGAGTACAAAAGCCCGGGGCGAACGGCGGCGACCGCGACGCTGAACTGCGACGTTGCGCAAATCGCTACAAGCACCATTTTCAAAAGTGCGACCGATGCCCATAATAAAAGACGGCTGGGAAGAACAGCCGTCTAGTGGGAGAGAGTTGAAAATGATCGACGCGCCACAGCGTCTATCGCCTTCCTTATACGCGACTATGTCGCCTTCGGTTTCTCATGGCGACCCGCCAAAAGCGATAATTGCGGTCATGAGTACACCAGAATCTTTCGTCATTCGCCCCGCCACCGCAGCGGACGTCGTCGCCATTCACGCGCTGGTTCACGATCTCGCAATCTACGAAAGGCTTGAGCATCTGATGGTGAGCACGCCCGAAGATTTCAATCGCGAACTGTTCGGCGTCAACGCGCGCATCGAATGCATCATGGCCATCGAGAATGAAGTGGCAGTGGGCTTCGCCCTCTTCTTCCACAATTTTTCGACCTTTCTCGGACGAAAGGGGCTGTACCTGGAAGACCTGTTCGTCAGGCCCGAATGTCGTGGCAACGGCTATGGCAAAGCGCTGCTCATTCGGCTCGCGCAGATTGCGGTCGAACGTCAATGCGGAAGATTTGAATGGAGCGTACTCGACTGGAACACACCTTCCATCGATTTCTACAAAGCAATGGGGGCGACTGTGATGCCCGAGTGGAATATTGTGCGTGCGGCGGGCGACGCACTGACGGCGATGGCGGCAATGGACTCGTGATTTACGGAGCGCAAATAACAACGCCCGCCGAGAACGAATTTCTGGGCGAGCGTTTACGTTTCGAAGCGCTAAACAGCGTTCATTGACCTCGGTTTATTTCGGCAGCAACACTTTGTCGACCACGTGAATAACGCCGTTAGACTGGAATACGTCAGCGATGCTGACTTTGGCTGAGCCGCCTTTTTCATCAGTAATCGCGATGCCAGCGCTGGAGGCGGTGGCTGTGAGCACGCCGCCTGAAACCGTCTTCAGCATCGCTTTGCCTTTACCGTCCGCGATGGCTTTCATCAGCGACGATCCGTCCATCTTTCCGGCAACGACGTGGAACGTCAGGATGTTGGTGAGCGTGCCTTTATTTTCGGGTTTCAGCAACGTGTCAACTGTCCCTGCAGGCAAGGCAGCAAAGGCTGCGTTGGTCGGTGCGAAAACGGTAAACGGGCCCGGACCTTTAAGGGTTGCGACCAGGTCGGCGGCCTTCACAGCAGCCACCAGTGTGGTGTGATCTTTTGAGTTCACCGCGTTATCGATGATATCTTTGGTGGCATACATCGGCGCTCCACCAACGGTCACCTGAGCCAAGGTTGGAGCGGCCATTGCCGAGATGACAAGTGACATCGCAACGGCGGCTAGTTTAATTTTCGTGTGCATAAGAACTCCTGCAAATTTTTGGGGACAAATACAGCCGGAAATTAAAAATTTCCAGAGGCTTCGGTTCATACGCATACTTACACAAAGTTGGTTTTTTGCCGTCCGCTTCGGATCGATTGCATCAGGTCGATTGTTTGTCCGCCACGGGGTGCGCGGTAACTTGCACACGCATCGGTCGATGCAACGAGAACGCAGGATGCGATGAGCGTCTCTCAAGCGCGCTGCCTACGCGCCTGTTCCGTCCAAAAAATCTTGTACCAATAACGAGTAACGCGGACCGTCAATTTTGATCGTCGCTGGCGCCCCCATCGGCAACGTCACTTTTGCGGGAACGTGGCCGAAAGGAAACCCCGTCAAAACAGGGCATGGCGCGATCTCGCGCAATGTCTCGATCACCTCCGTCATGTTGTACGGGTAACGCGAGTTCGCGGCGGCTTTGCATTCGGTGAACGCGCCCAGAATAATCGCGCTTTGCCTGTCCAGAATGCCCGCGTGCTTGAGCTGCCAGAACATGCGCTCGATGGCGTAGGGCTCTTCGCCGATATCTTCGAGCACGAGAATGCCACCATCGATTCCTGGCATGTACGGCGTGCCGACCAGATGCGCCACCAGGGCGAGATTGGTACCCCACAGCGTGCCGTTAATGGTGGCCGCTTCGTGGGCGACATCGCTGACACAATCTGGATACGAATAGCCACTTTTGGCGGAAGTCAACAAACCCGTCAACTGCGTCTCGCTGAAATCTCGGGCGACTAGGTCGTCCGTTTGCGCAAACTCTGCTGCGGCAAGCGGCCCAGCGAACGTTACGTAATGTGCTCGCGCCAGCGCTGCGAGTGAGAAGGCCGTGATGTCACTAAAGCCGCAGAATACCTTGCCGCTTGCAGCAACGCGCGCCCAGTCGATGCGGTGCAATAGACGGGACACGCCGTAGCCACCTCGAGAAAAAAATACGATGTCTGAATCGCCAGCAAGCACCTCATTAAACGCCGCCAAACGCTCGTCATCGGTGCCGGCAAAATAGCGCCATTGGCGGGCGACATGAGCGCCTGCATCTACCGTGCAGCCAAGCGCCCGCAAGCGCGCAACGCCTGTCTGCAAGCGCTCTGGTTGCACAGCGCCGGATAACGACACGATGGCGACTTTACCCGGCCAGGCAGGCGATTGGGGCAACGTGAATTTCACGATTGGATTTACCTGAGGCTCGTGCGCTGCGTCGTCACTTTCGCAAGCGTCGCGGCAAAACCCGCGAGTCGCGCACGCTCTTGTGCGACCACCGCAGGCGGCGCTTTATCGGCGAATGCGGAGTTGCTGAGCTTGGCTTCGGCCTTGGTGACCTCGCCAGTGAGACGGGCGATTTCTTTGTCGAGTCGCGCGCGTTCCTGCACCGGATCAACCTTGACTTCGAGCATCAATTTGAAGTCTCCCACCATCTGCACTGGCGCATCATTCGCAGGCAGGGTGTCCACAATGCGCACGTCGGACAGCTTGCCGAGCGCCGCGATGTACGGCGTAAATGCTTTCAGCGTTTCCAGATCGCCAGTCATGACGAGTGGCACACGCTCGGCGGGTGAGAGCTTCATTTCAGAGCGCAAGATGCGGCATGACGTCACGATCTGCTTGAGCAGGGCCATCTTGTCGTTGGACTCGGCATTCACGCGATCAGCACCGTATTTCGGGAACGGCTGCGTACCAATTGTCGCGCCCGATTTACCGGCAATCGGCGCGACTTTTTGCCACAGCTCTTCGCTGATGAACGGCATGATCGGATGCGCCAGGCGCAACGTCGCTTCAAGCTCGCGCACGAGTACGCTGCGGGTGCCGCGGGCTGCCGCTTTTGCGCGCGGATCGTGGCCCGCTTTTTCCGCCTCCGCGAGTTGCACTTTCGCGCACTCAACGTACCAGTCGCAGTATTCATCCCAGACGAATTCGTAGAGCGCTTTCGCCGCGAAGTCGAAGCGATAGGTGTCGAAACCTTCGGCAATGTCACGCTTCGCGACCTGCAGACGCCCAAGCAACCACTTGTCGACGAACGACAGCTCCATCTCAGCACCGGCATCGATCCCACAATCCTTGCCCTCCACATTCATCAGCACATAGCGTGTCGCGTTCCACAGTTTGTTGCAGAAATTTCGATACCCTTCGCAGCGACTCAAATCGAAGTTGAGCGTCATTGACATCGTACACAGCGATGCGTAGGTGAAACGCACCGCGTCGGCACCATACGCCGGGATTCCGTTCGCGAAGTTTTTGCGAATGTACTTCTCGGCTTTTTCCTGGTGCGATGCGAGCATCAGTCCCTTCAAAGATTTTTCAACCAGCGGTTCGAGTTCGATGCCATCGAGCAGGTCAATCGGGTCGAGCACATTACCCTTGGACTTGCTCATCTTGGTGCCTTCGGCGTCGCGCACCATCGCATTGATGTAGACATCCCTGAACGGCACCCTGTCGGTGAAGTGCAGCGTCATCATCACCATGCGCGCAACCCAGAAAAAGATGATGTCGTTGCCGGTCACGAGCACGTTGCTCGGCAGATAAACGCTGTCTTTTTCGAAGCGCGCCTGATCGGGCCAGCCGAGCGTCGTATGACACACCAGCGCGGAGGAGAACCACGTATCGAGTACGTCTTGATCGCGCGTGAGCGGTTTGCCGCCACTTTGCCGGAGCGCCTCTGCTTCGCTGCGCGCAACGTAGATTTTTCCGTCGGCGTCGTACCATGCGGGTATCTGGTGGCCCCACCACAACTGCCGCGAAATGCACCAATCGCGGATGTTGCCGAGCCAGTGGTTATAGGTGGCAGTCCAATGCTCGGGATAGAACTTCACGTCGCCGTTTTTCACGGCATCGAGCGCACGTCCGGCGAGGCCGCCCGCGTGCTTGTCCGTAGGCTTGCTCATCGCGACAAACCATTGATCGGTGAGCATCGGCTCCACGATCTGCCCGGTGCGTTCACACATCGGCACCATGCTCTTGTGCGGCACCGCCTTTTGCAAAAAATTTTGTTCTTCAAGATCGCGCAGCACCGCTTTGCGCGCCTCAAACCGATCAAGGCTCTGATACTGCTTCGGACCGTTCTCGTTGATCTTCGCGTCAAGCGTGAAGATGGTGATCAGCGGCAGGTTGTGCCGTAGCGCGCAGGCGTAGTCGTTGAAGTCGTGAGCGCCGGTGATCTTCACGCAACCAGAACCGAACGCGCGATCCACAAAATCGTCCGCGATGATCGGGATTTTGCGATCACATAGCGGCAGATCCACGAGCTTGCCGACCAGATGTTTGTAGCGCTCGTCCTCCGGATGCACAGCGAGCGCACCGTCGGCGAGCATCGTCTCTGGACGCGTGGTGGCGATGTGCATCCCGGCGATCAAATTGCCTTTGTGATCAGGTTGCGGCCCATTGGAAAACGGATACAGAATGTGCCACATGAAACCGTCGCGCTCGACCGATTCCACCTCAAGCTCGGACACCGCCGATTGCAGCACCGGATCCCAGTTCACGAGGCGCTTGCCCCGATAAATCAGGCCGTGCTCGAACAACGTCACGAACGTTTCCACCACGCCTTTCGACATGTGGTCATCCATCGTGAAATAGCCCTGGCCTGCTCCGGTTGCGTCAGCGTAGTTCCAGTTGGCCGACGCACCGAGACGACGCATTTGCTCGGTGATGGTGGAACCCGACTGCTCCTTCCATTTCCACACGCGTTTGCTGAAGTCCTCGCGCCCTAAATCGTGCCGCGATTTACCCTCGGCCTGCAGCTGCCGCTCAACCACAATTTGCGTGGCGATCCCTGCATGATCGGTGCCGACCACCCAGTTGGTGTTGTCGCCCTTCATGCGGTGATAACGAATCAGCGAGTCCATCAGCGTCTGCTGAAACGCGTGGCCCATGTGCAGCGTGCCAGTTACGTTTGGCGGGGGTAACTGGATCGTGTAAGCGGGCTTCGAAGTGTCGCCGTTCGGGACAAAATTTCCGGCCTTTTCCCAGACCGGATACCACTTCGCTTCGATGGCTTTCGGCTCGAAAGATTTGGACAGCGAGTCCAGGGCGGACGGGGGCGGTGCGGTGCAATCGGCGGACATGATGGAGCAGCCGTGTAAACGGCGTTTGATTCAGAAAATTAATGCACTATTGTAACGATGGATATAGTGGCTTTTGGCCAAGACGACCATTTGGATTGGGCTAAGCGCGCAAATATGCCTTAAGTCGATATTAAGCGAAATATTGATCTACACCTTATATACAGGCGCTTTACGCCGAAAGCTGATGTCGCAATTATGCGAAACGTAGCGCTCAGGTGCGTCCGTCGGTCATTCGCCGCTTCGACAGTTGTTCGCGCAATCGCGCAATCTCCGAGTCCACGGCTTTGGACACCACTTCGCGCACTTGCGTCGAAGTGTCTTCTGCGACCTGCGTCGCGAGGTCGCGAACGATGTCGGTAAGCGCGGGCAACAGCATGTCGCGCACATGCTCCTTGAGCGAGCCGGCCGCGTAGACTTCAAGCTGCTGCATCACCTGGCTATACACGCCGTGTTGCAGCTCTTCGAGCCGGGTCAACAACTGCGCGTTGAATTGATCGCGAACGTTAGCCAAGGCGGTCACAGTGGTCGAATCAAGCGCCGACGCATGCGGCTCGTCGTGCTTTATCAACGGCGTAACAGCGAACCCATCCGCCGCAACCGCATCGCGCGTACCCGCAGACGGCACGCTTGGGCGCGTCATCGGCGCCGACGCCACCGGGGAGGATACAGGCACGGGCACCAAGCCCGACGCTGGCAGCGGCGCTCTCCGGGGCCTTTGCGGCTGGGGCGCCCACGCGGGCCGCGCGTGTGTAGGGATCACGTCGTCCATGCGATCCGACAGACTCATGATCTCGATCTCTTCAATCACCAAGTCGGTCAGCACGGGCAATTCTTCCGGCGCGCGCTGTCGCATCAGGCGATCAGCCTGCGCGAGAAGATCTTTGGCGGTGGGCGTGCTCATGACCTGATTATGCTCGCAAAAAAGCGCGACGCGATTACTTCATAACCGTGTGTGAAAGCGGATAGCCGCGCGCCTTATAAAACGCCCAGCGTTCACGTCCCGCTGCCGCCAGAGTCAGGTCACTGCCGACGATCTCAAACATGCGCTCAAAGCGCGAAAAAAACGCCGGCGGCTCCGAACTCAAATTGATCAGCACATCAGCGGCGCCCTCATGCAGCAACGAATGATCCACAATCACCGGCGTCAACGCGGCCTGCGGAGAGGTCATCGTCACATGCGGCACAAATCCCTCCACCGGTTGCTGCCACAGCAGCTTGTCCAGCGCCACCGTTGTTGCCGCATCAGGCGTCACCACCCGCACCCGGCGACCTTGCGCATAAGCCTTGCCAACAAGGCGTGCAGTGGCCACAAGCGGGTTGGTCACTGCGGTGTAGAAGTTGATTTCCGTCACTGCTTTTTAGTCACGAGTGACCCGTAAGGAGTGACGAGGAAGCGCCGTGACTGCAATGTGACTGGTCGCTCGTCGTGCGTCACTATTCGCGCGCCATCACGTAATCAACCAACGCTGCCACTGGACGGCCGGACGCGCCCTTCTCCTTGCCGGAACCCTTGTAGGCAACGCCTGCGATGTCAAGATGTGCCCAGTCGTATTTTTTTGCGAAACGCCACAGGAAACACGCTGCTGTGATCGCGCCGCCTTCGCGACCGGCAACGTTGGCCATATCGGCAAAGTTCGAGTTCAGCGCCTCCTGATAATCCTCCTCCAGCGGCATGCGCCAGAAGCGATCATTCATCTTTTTGCCTGAGGCGATCAGGCTTTCGGCCAGCGCGTCGTTGTTGGAGAAAATGCCGGCGTTGTGGCTGCCGAGCGCGACGACGCATGCGCCGGTCAGCGTGGCGATGTCGATCACAGCACGCGGCTTGAAGCGCTCGGCGTAGGTCAGCGCATCACACAAAATCAGGCGGCCTTCGGCGTCGGTGTTGAGCACTTCAATGGTCTGCCCGCTCATGCTGGTGAACACGTCCCCCGGCTTGGTCGCTTTGCCGTTGATGTGGTTTTCGCAGGCAACAACCAGGCCCACGATATTTTGCTTGGGTTTCAATTCAGCCACTGCTTTCATCACGCCAAACACCGTGCCCGCGCCGGACATGTCCCACTTCATGTGGTCCATGTCGGGAGCCGGCTTGATCGAGATGCCGCCGGTGTCAAAGGTCACGCCCTTACCGACAAACACGGTCGGTGCTTCGCCTTTTTTGCCACCTGCGTATTCAAAAACAATAAAACGCGGCGGCTCGTCGCTGCCGTTGGTCACCGACAGGAACGAGCCCATGCCGAGTTTTTCAATCGCCTTGCGATCCATCACCGTGACCTTAAGGCCGTGTGACTTGACGAGCTTTTTCGCCTCATCACCCAAGCGCGTTGGCGTGCAGAAGTTGGCTGGCAAATTGCCCAGATACTTCGTAAATTCCATGCCGTGAATCGTCGCCACCGACACTTTCAACGCGGCAGGTGCGGCTTTGGCTGCGGCTTCCGGCATGCCGAAGCGCACCCGCTTCAGGCTTGGTTTCGGCTTGGCGCTGATGCCTTTGGTTTCGTCATAGCGGTAGGTGGCGTCGGACACGCCCATGACCATTTGCTGCATGGCGCTCACTGCGTCTTCACCCAATGGGAAGATGGTCAGCTCAGCCAGCTCCAGCTCGACAGCTGCGGCAGCGAGTGCGCGGCCCGTGGCGCGCGCGTCTTTGGCGGCAAGCGCCTTGCCTTCGCCAGCGCCGTACACGAGCACGCGGGTAGCGCTAATGCCCGGCAAATTAAACAATGGCAGCAACTTGCCGCAACCGCCTGAGAACGCTGCCGCTTTGAGCGCCGCTTTCAGCGCGCCCTTGCTGGCTTTGTCCAGATCTTCTGCGGCCCATGACAGTTTTTGACTGTCGTGAACGGCGACGGCAACCACGTCGGTCCTGGTCGTGGACGGGTGATCGGCGCGGAGTGAGAAATCGATCATGATTCTTTTTGCATTCGTTGAATAGGTAAACTCTTCAATTATCGCCAAAGCCCACACCGGGGCGCGCCCAGTAGGTCTCCAGCCCATGATTTTTCGACGCGCCTTGCTGCGCGAACTCACCACCAACGCGATTTTTGTTTTCGTGGTGCTGGTGGCGATCTTCGTTGCACAAATTCTGGTCAAATTGATTGGTGCGGCCTCGGCCGGCTCTTTGCCCACCGAGGCGC
The DNA here is from genome assembly GCA_043758415.1 of Burkholderiales bacterium. Classification (GTDB taxonomy): domain Bacteria; phylum Pseudomonadota; class Gammaproteobacteria; order Burkholderiales; family Casimicrobiaceae; genus Casimicrobium. The sequence continues at coordinate 5,149 of JAYVNO010000028.1, read as the reverse complement.
TCATGCCGCTGGTGGGTTTTCGCGTCATCACGCTGCTGGCACCGCTTATCGTGATCTCGGCGTTTGTCGCAATTTTGCTGACACTTTCGCGGTCGTGGCGCGACAGCGAAATGGCCATCTGGATGAGCAGCGGGCAGAGCCTGATGTCGTGGATCCGTCCGGTACTGATGTTCGCGGTGCCGATGATATTGATTGCGCTTTTGCTGTCGACCATGCTCTCGCCGTGGGCCGAGCGCCGGTCGGTGGAGTATCGGCGGGTGTTGGAGGCACGCGATGAATTGTCGATCGTTGCGCCGGGCATTTTTCAGGAACTGCGCAAAACGCGGCAGGTGTATTTCGTCGAAGGCGTGAACCTGATTGACGGGCGCATCAAGAATATTTTTGTGTTCGCCGACGATCCAAACGGGCAGTGGATGACGCGCGCCGAGCAAGGTTTTTTATACACCGACAAGCGCGGTGATCGCTACGTCATTCTTGAAAACGGCCACCGCGTGAAACACATCAGCGCGAAATCGGGCCCGAATGAATACGAGCTGGCCGCGTTTGAGCGTTACGGCGTGCGCATGACCGGCAACGAGATCAAGGACGATCCGCTGGAAGAACGCGCCAAGGACACGATGCTGCTGCTAAACGAAGCGACGCCATCGGGGCTGGGGCAGGTGTTTTATCGGTTGTCGATTCCGCTGGCGGGGCTGTCGCTTGCGCTGCTGGCGATTCCGCTTGCTTATGTAAACCCGAGACTCGGACGATCCATTAACCTGATCATCGCGATCTTGTTGTTGATGATCACGCTCAACATGATGAATATCATGCAGGCACAGATCGACAAACAGTCAATCAGCTTGCCCCTCGCATTGATCATATTTCATTCAATCCTTGCGTTGGTCGTGCTCGGCGTTTTCTACCATCGCTATCGCGGCGCGGTGTTCGGCTCACGTGCGACGGCTGATAACGCGCCCACGGCGTCCGCATGAAAACCCTCGGACGTTATCTTGCAAAAGAGGTCGTACTTTCGGCACTGCTGGTGCTCGCCGCACTGCTGATGCTGCGGGTGTTTTACGATTTGCTGGCGGAATTGGGTTCGCTGAAAGCGCTGAACACCGCGCAGTTTTTAATACTGGTGGCAGCGACCATTCCCAATCATCTGTATGAACTGATTCCGGTCGCGGCGCTGATCGGCACGCTATTCGCGCTGGCGCAATTGGCGAGCAACAGCGAATACGCCGTGATGCGCACGTCCGGCGTGTCGACCGTGCAGGTGGCAGGCGTGTTGCTCTCGGTGAGTCTGGTCGCGGCAGGATTTGTCTTTGTGATTGGTGAATATGTGGTGCCGCAGGCGGAGAAACTGATCGTCCGGGTGCGCGCGTTTTCCGGCGCACGACCGTTGGTCGCGCGTGCGTTTGACTCCGGTTTTTGGTTTAAGGATGGCAACACATTCATCAACATCGGCAGCGTGTTGCCCGACGGCGCGCTGAAAACGGTACGCGTGTTCGAGTATGCCGACGGCACCAACCTTGCCCGCACCCTTTTCGCCGAAGGCGCTACTTTTCAGGGCGGCCAGGTCTGGAATCTGGACAGGGTGACGGAGACGACGTTTGCAGAGGGTAGTGGCGCAGGCGTGGGCGCGAGCTTTGCGCCCGGTGTCACCATTCGGCAGCAGACGCAGCGGGTGTGGAACACGGTATTGACGCCAAACATGCTCTCAGTGCTGCAAATAGCACCCGAGCGGCTTTCGATCGCCGGGCTGTGGGAATACATTACGCATCTGCAAAATAATCAGCAGGATTCGCGGCGCTTTGAAGTTGCCTTGTGGGGCAAGTTTTTCTATCCTCTGGCGACTTGCGTGCTGATGTTGCTGGCGCTGCCGTTCGCGCAGATTCAGCAGCGCTCGGCTGGCATCGGCACGCGCATCTTCGTCGGCATTTTGCTTGGCCTCGTGTTTATCGTATGCAACCGGCTGTTTTCATATCTGGCGCTGCTGCACGAATGGCCACCGTTCCTCGGTGCAATACTGCCGGGGATCATTTTTTTGACGGCAGGCGCGGTAATGCTGTATCGGTTGGAGCGGCGCTGACGTCGCCGTGCGCCGCTTCTACACGCGATCAGAGGTTACCAATCTGCAATAAAAAATGGCACCCAAAGGTGCCATTTTTTCGAGCGCAGACGATTACTCTGCGGCTGCAACTGCCGTTGCCGGTGCGGCTTGAATCGCAGGAACGATGTTCGCGTAACGACGATTTTTCTCACCTTTGACGCCGAACAACACTGTGCCAGTGACCTTGGCGAACAGCGTGTGATCCTTGCCCATGCCGACGTTCAAGCCGGGATGAAACTCGGTACCGCGCTGACGCACGATGATGGTGCCCGCGTTAATCAGCTCACCGCCGTAGGACTTGACGCCCAGACGCTTTGATTCGGAATCGCGACCGTTGCGGGTTGATCCACCGCCTTTTTTATGTGCCATGGTGTTTGACTCCTACTATTTACGTACGCCGCCGACCAGCTCTTCGGTGAGCTTGTCGAATGCGGCCCAATCGCCCGCAGCAGCAAGCGCTGCCTGCTCGGCCCAGGTTTCTGGCTTGGCGAGGTTGAATTTGTTACCGCCAGCTTCGAGCACTTCTTGTACTTTTTCCACTGGGGCTTTGGCCAGCGCATCAAACGTGTCGATGCCAGCAGCTTTGAGCAGCTCCGCAATCTTCGGACCGATTCCTTCGATCAGTTCAAGATCATCGCTGCCGTCGCGTGTTTTGCCGCGAATTCTGGCCGATTTTTTAGCTGGCGCTGATGTTGCCGACGCGCCCGCCGTTCCGAGTGCAACCGGAGCGTTAATCACCGATGCATCAGCCTTGGCCAATTCAGCACCATCGGCACCGAAAATCGCCGAGAAGAAAACTTCGGTGTAATTTTGGCGGTGACCGCCATGCCGTTGGTAATGCTTACGGCGACGCATCTTGAAGATAGTGACCTTGTCGCCACGACCATGCGAGACAACCGTTGCATCGACTTTCGCCCCTGAAACCAGGGGTGCTCCAAACACCACATCCGCGCCCGACCCTACAGCCAGAACTTCGTTGAAGGTGATGGTCGCGCCTAAGTCTGCTGGTATCTGTTCTATTTTTAATTTCTGGCCAGCGGAAACGCGATACTGCTTTCCGCCGGTTTTTATGACCGCATACATTGTTGACAAACCTTTGATTTAAATGACTTCCTCGACATGCTGACACCAAAGTGTGGATGACGTGAAGAGCCTAGGATTATAGCTGGGGTATTACGACCCAGCAAGCTCTGCACCCGCACCCGGTTCAGGCTTCGCGGAATTGTTAGCAGCTTTTTCAGGCGATCACTGGCTGAACCGGGGCTAGGAACGACAATAAGCAATTATCGACTTTTTACTGAATAGGGGGGATCAGCCCCGATCCAGCAAGCGATTAACCAAAAAGCTATACCTCCACACTTCATCCGCGCTCCATTCGCGCCACCGCAAATCGAAGCATCATTAACGCCAAGTCGTTTCTACCTTTGGCAAACGCCGCACGGCCACCAAAGAATGCCAGGAGGCCGGGTAATCGCGGCGGCGCGGTTACGCAGTCTGCGGCATCGGCATAGTTCGTTGCCGAAACGGTGCCCCTCACTGGCGTGTGCTCACCCTGCTTCTGTGGCAAGGTTTCATTGCGAATGCAGCCCGGTGTTGCTCAGGTTGGGGCGCCGCGCTTAGCGCCAGTACAATTATTTCATGTATGTTGAGCAAGACGCCAGCCGTAGCCCCCTAGCCGCGCCACCTGTAAGCCCCGATCTCGCGACCGTCGCGGCGACGGGTACGGTTGCCGTCGTCCCTCTGGCTGAACGCTTGCGCATGAGTCTGGTGACCGAGTTTGACCTGCTTGACCGCCGATTGCGCATGTCGCTCGAATCCGACGTCGCGCTCGTGCGCTCGATCTCGGAATACATCGTTTCCGGCGGTGGCAAGCGACTGCGGCCCTTGCTGGTATTTATTTCAGCACAGGCGATGGGCGCGGACCCGAAGTCGTCGCTGGTGGTAGATCTGGCGGCCACCGTGGAATTGATTCATACGGCGACGCTACTTCACGATGACGTAGTCGACGAATCTGCGCTACGTCGCGGACGCGCCACGGCGAATTCGGAATTCGGCAACGCAGCAAGCGTTTTGGTCGGCGATTTTTTGTACAGCCGCGCGTTCCAGGTCATGGTCGGCACTGGCAAGATGCGCGTCTTGGCGCTGTTGTCTGAGGCGACCAATCGCATCGCTGAGGGCGAGGTCATGCAACTGATGGCGCTGGGCAATCTCGGGCTCACCGAGGCCGATTACATGCGCGTAATCGAGGCAAAAACGGCGAAGCTTTTTGAGGCCGCCGGTGCCCTTGGAGCCATCGCCGCCGGCGCTCCGGCAGCGGCCGAACGCGCGCTCGCGGAATACGCGCGTCGGCTCGGTGTGGCGTTTCAAATCGCAGACGATGTGCTCGATTACCGCGGTGATGTAGGCACGCTTGGCAAGAGCTTGGGCGACGACCTCGCCGAGGGCAAACTTACACTGCCAATCATCATCACGCTGCAACGCGGCAGCGAACACGGCAAGGCGCTGCTGCGTACGGTGCTCGCCAAACCACACGCTGTACTACCCGGTCAATTTCGCGACGTGATGGCAGCGCTTGAGGAATGCGGCGCACTGGATGAGAGCCTTGCGCGTGCTGACTGCGAAGCGAACGCTGCCGCCGCAGAAATTGCGTTTTTGCCCGAGAGCAATGCAAAACAATGGATGTTGGAGTTGTGTGCTTACGCCGTCAGGCGCGATGCTTGACGCGCGCCGCAACAGTCGTAAAATTAAGTGGTTCGCGGTACCTGTCGGGGTGTAGCTTAGCCTGGTAGAGCGCTACGTTCGGGACGTAGAGGCCGGAGGTTCGAATCCTCTCACCCCGACCAACTTCTCTGACCTGCGTCTGTACGCGAATTCCGTTGCCTGCTTGGACGTCGGCAAATTGATGTGGAAACAGTGTGCCTATCTCGCGCAAGTTAACATGAAATTTTCCATTAAGGAAACGCTGAACAAAGCCTCATTTTCACAAAGTGCATCTACACAATTTTTTTGAATTGGCAGCGCTGCTTGTTTTTCACATGACTTTCATAATCTGAG
>JAYVNO010000027.1:0-7296 GCA_043758415.1 Burkholderiales bacterium | reverse complement strand
GATTCAGGGCCTGTGGGACGATGCAAAAACCTTCGACCTACCCGCCGAATTCAAGCCGCTTTACTCACCTTGAAAATCTCTAATGGAAAATCTCGGTTCAACGCGCCTGTGCGGCATCGTGACGATGCGATGCTGGCTCGACTGGATGCCATGCTTCTTTGAGCGACAGCGGTCAGCTTTTGTTGCGAAGCGCCTTTGAATTGGGCCTGAGACCGCAAATTGCCAAATATCGACAATGTAGATTTATTGCCGCTAGCCCTAATACAGTGGCACTTTCATAGAAAAGCTGATGGCTGTGCAGCGCTACGCAGCTGCACGTGCGACACGCCGCTGCGATGCGTTTGCGCCATGACCAGCGGCGCGCAGTACAGCGGCGCGTGTATCTGGTGGCAACAGGAACGCCGCGTCCTCGGCGCGAGTCAACAGCGCGAGCTCAAAATGCACCGAATCGGCTGAATCCAGCTGCACCAGACCTGCGCGGAGCAGCGCGTCAAACGCAGAGCGAAATTGCGTGCGATCTGAGAACTCGGGCGCGTTGAACACATGGGTCATGGCCAGGTGCTGCGCGGCTTGCTGACACAACGTCTCCAGCGATTCGCGGCTCTTCTCGCCACTTTCACCGCGGACCACCAGCGCGAGCATCAGCGCGTGCCGCGTGAGGGTTGGGCGGATGGTTGCGGCGAGCACTTCTAGGTGCATCGCGCTATCGGTTCCCGGAGGTGACGCGCTGACAACGTTGGCCTCCGCCTCGATGGTCACCCACTTATCGGCGCCCAGCGTGTCCAGTGTCCGTTCAAACGCCAGAAACTTTGGCGTCACTGGCCCCAGGTCGGCCAGCGGTTCATCTACGGCAAAGTCAAACTGCGGCCCCGCGTCGGTCTCGCGCCACGGCGGCAGATACAACTCGGATTCGAGCAGCACGTACAGCTCGCGCGCCAACCGCGCGAGCTTGGTTTTTCCGATCACGCCGTGCTGCAGGATCAGACAAGCGAGCAGCCCCGGCAGCGCGAAGCAATGCAGCACGTTGTTGCGAAAGTAGGTGAGCGCTACCGCTGCCGTTGGTTCGGCCAGCACCACATCGCCGAGCGGATGCGACTTGCGTGTGAGGTAGCCCATGCGCGCGGTGTACGCGATGGCCTCCGTGCCCGAGAGTCTGGTGGGTACGGCTTCGGGCGCAGTGTGCGATTGCGAAACCAGATGCAGCAATCGCTCGACGATGCTTGCCAGCTGTGCGGCGTCTGCCGCGTGCTTGGGCGTCGCCAGCAATGCGGTGGCGACCACGGCCACCGGATTCAAATGCACCGCGCCATTGATGCGCTCGGCGATCTGTCGCGACACTTCGGTCAACGCGCGCCGCCGCAACGACTTGTCGGCCAGCCAGTCGTCCATGTCTTTCGCGCCTTCGGCATCGAGCAATTCGCCGAGTGCGATGGGTCGGGCAAAGCTCACGCCGACCGCACCGTAGCGCTCGCGACGCAAATCGCGGATCGCGGTGATCAACCCGATAATCGATTCTTTGCGCTTCGCCGCGCCGGCCAATTCTTCAGTGTAACTGCCGCCCTCGAAGAGTTTTTCGTAACCGATATAAACCGGAATAAACAACAGCGGTCGCGAGTGCTCACGCAAATAACTCTGCACCGTCATCGAGATGAGCCCGGCTTTTGGCGGCAGCAGTCGCCCTGTGCGCGAACGACCGCCTTCAACGAAATATTCCATTGGAAAACCGCGCTTCAACACCGCGTGTACGTACGCGGCGAATACCTCACCGTACAGCTCATCGTTTTTGAAAGAACGTCGCAAAAAGAACGCGCCGCCGCGTCGCAAAATGCCGCCGACAATCGGCAGATTGAGGTTTGCCCCCGCTGCGATGTGCGGCACCGTCAGGCCGATTTTGTGAACGACATACGACAGCAAAAGATAGTCGATATGGCTGCGGTGACACGGCACATAGACCAGCGTGTTGTCCTTCGCCAACGCCTGCAAGCGCTCAACGCCGTGCAGGTCAACGCCGTCGTAAATGCGGTTCCACAAGCGACCCAAGAGCCGCTCCATAAAGCGCACCAGCACATACGAATAGTCCGCTGCAATCTCGCGGCCAATCCCATCCGCGCGCGCCTCAACTTTGGCGAGCGTGGTTTTTTTATCGTCCACTTCACGCAGGATCGCGTCACGCACGCGGGGTTCACGCATCATGCTGTCGATCAGGGTGCGCCGGTGCGACAGGTCAGGCCCAATCGCCGCCTCGCGTTCGCTGCGAAATTCCGTGCGCAGCAACCGCGCTGCCCGACGAACAATGCGCTCGCGATCCAGTCCTTCAACTTGCGCGATATTGATCAGCTCAGCCAGCGACATCGCCTCACCAAACTTGGCGACCACCGAGCGACGAAAGAAGATCATCGCAAACAGTTTTTTCAAACGCGAACGACCGCCCCAACCTTCCGCCGCCCACAATCGCAACCAGCGCAAGCCCCGCAGCGGTGAACCCTCGCGCTCTTCGCGTTCAGGCGCGCGACCCCAGAAAATGCTCACCGGAATCAGTCGTACATCGGTCATGCGACCTTCGGCAACAGCGTCCACCAACCGTGTCAGCCGCTGTGCAGAAACGCCGCTGCGATCCTCATGCAGCGCGAAAAACGCGTGACGCTCAGGGCGCGCGCCTGTGATCTGCGGCGCATTGAGTAGCGCGTGTGATTTCGGAATGTCAAGCTTCCCCGTCATATCGTCGAGCAGCGCGCTGTCGGTCAACGACGGACGCGGCAACACGTAGCAGACCGTTGCCGTGGGCTCAATGACCAGCGGTTGCGGAAACACCTGCACCCGCACCCATAGCGTCAGGACGCGACGCACTAGCGACCGCAGCCAGCGTTGCGGTGCTTCCAGAAAATCGGAGCCGTTCATACGGCGGATTGTGCCGGCACGATGAGAGACGCCGCCCGCTCAAGCGCGTCCGCCGAATCGCAATCAACAACCTCACCGTCAAAGCTGCGCAGCCACGTGATTTGCCGTTTGGCGAGTTGTCGTGTGGCGAACAGCGCGCGGTCGAACATCTCGGTTTTAGGCGCGCGCCCTTCGAGTACATCGAGCACCTGTCGATAACCGACGCAGCGCATCGAGGGCATGTCGGCAGTCAATGTGTATTTGCTGCGTAACGATTCAACTTCGGCCAAAAAATCTTGAGAAAACATGGCACCGAGCCGCTCTGCGCAGCGCGCATGCAGCCACGCACGATCAACAGGTAGCCATCGCAACACAAGGGTGTGAAGCCCAGCCAACGCGGGCTTGCGCTGGCCTTGCAACGCTGACAGCGGCGTCCCTGCACTCATCCACACCTCCAGCGCCCGCTCAATACGCTGGGTGTCGGTCGGTGGCAAACGGTTGGCTGTGGCGGGATCGACTTTCATCAATTCCGCATGCAGCGCTTCAAGCCCATCACGCTCGCGTCGCGCACTCAATTCAGCGCGAATCGCGGCGTCGGCAGGCGGCACCTCACTCATGCCATTGACCAGCATATTCGCGTACATCATGGTGCCGCCGACAAGCAGCGGCATGCGGCCACGCGACTGAATATCAGCAATCGCCGACTGACAATCAGTGACGAAACGCGCAACCGAGTAGGTCTGTGTCGGGTCAATCAAATCGATCAAGTGATGCGGAATTTGCGCCTGCTCTTCGAGGCTCGGCTTGGCGGTGCCGATGTTCATGTCGCGGTAGACAAGCGCAGAATCGATACTGACGATTTCCGCGTTGAACCGCTCTGCCAGCGTCATCGCTGCGGCGCTTTTGCCGGAGGCGGTGGGGCCCACCAAAAGGACAACAGGTAGTTTCAAACGATCACGCGGCGGGAAAGCCGCATTGCCCAATGCGAAGCACACATTATGCGGTGCGCGCCTGCCCGCGCCTGTTCACCCCATGCTACGCCGCCCGCACATCTCGAATCACCGCGCCCGCGCTGAGCACCACCACCCGCTGCGCCGCGTTGATCGTTTCGCGCCGATGCGCAATGGTGATGCGCGTCAACGGCAACGCTTTCACCGCGATGTTCACCTGTCTCTCGTTCTCGGCATCAAGGCTGCTCGTTGCCTCATCCAGCGCCAGTATTTTCGGCTGCTTGTATAGCGCCCGGGCCAACAGCACGCGTTGCTTCTGCCCGCCCGACAGGGTACTGCCCATATCGCCCACGAGCGTTTGATAGCCCATCGGCATTACCGCGATTTCTTCGTGAATTTGCGCGAGCCTCGCGACGGCCTCCACCCGCGCATGATCGAGCTGCGGGTCGAAGCAGGCGATGTTCTCGGAGAGCGAGCCGGCCATCAGCACATCGTTCTGCATCACCGTGCCGATCAGTGCGCGGTATTGCGTCGGGCCGAGCTGCTTCAAGCTCACGCCGCCAATGCGAATCTCGCCTTCATTCGGTTCCAGCAGCCCAAGTACCAGTTTCAGTAGCGTACTTTTGCCGCAACCACTCGGTCCACAAATCGCGATATGGTCGCCCGCCTCAATCGCCAGCGAACAGTCTTTCAACACCCACGGCTCGCCCTCGCCGTAACGAAAGCTCACGTTTCGTAGTTCAATCTTTGGGGCAATGCGTGAAATGTCCGTTTCCATCACGGACTCACGTTCCGGCGGCTCCAGCGCAATATCCGCCAGCCGCTCCGCATGCAGCCCGAGCATCTTCACCTGCATGATCAGATTGATCAGCGAGGTCGCTCGCCCCGCGAATTGCCCCTTGTACGCCATGAACGCCAGCAGCATTCCAAGCGTCATCTGCTGGGCCAGCACTGCGGTGCCGCCCAGATACAAAATGAGCATGCCTTCCACACCAAAAATCAGCGTGTTCGCCGAGCCAAACCATAATTCCATCTTCTGAGTCGTCAGGTCGCGGTTTTGCACGTCGACCATCAGGTTTTGCCATTGCGCCAGACGCTCCGGTGTGCGCCCAAAGAGCTTCAGCGGCTGCACCGCGCGAATGGTCTCCAGAAAGTAGCTATTCTCTTTCGCCGAGAGCACAATCTTCTCTTCATTCGCCGCGCGAAACGCAGCAAAACTTGCCCAGCGCAAAACGAGATAAACCGACAGCGCCACAACCACCACAATGGCGAGCTTGCCGCTGTAGAGCACCATCATCGCAAGCGTAATGACGGCCATCGCGCCGTCGAGCGCGGTCGACACCGTCCCCTGCGTGAGCACGCCGCGAATCGCCCGAAATCAGCCAAAGCGCGAGGTGATGTCACCCACATGCCGCTTCTCAAAAAAGCCGAGCGGCAGTTTCAGCAAATGGCTGAACAAATTTGCCGTGAATTGGATCGAGAGTTGCTGATTCATGCGCAGCCCAATCCAGCCGCGCGCCATCGACCACCCACTGCGTGACCAGCGGCGTCACCAACGCTACCGCTTCCAGCCCCACCGCCAGCAGCAGGATGTTGATGAGCGCCCGCTTCAACCCAAAAATCTTGCCCACGAGATCGCGCAGCCGCACCTTGCGCCGCAGATCAGCAGGTTTGAATTCGCGGGTCGGCGTTACCTCTAGCGCGACCCCCGTGAAATGCTTGCTTACCTCAGCAAACGCTAATTTCCGCTTACCCAACGCCGGATTAAGAATCGTTAACTTGTCGCGCCCAACCTTCACCAGCACCACGAAGTGATTCAAGTTCCAGTGCAGCATGCAGGGCAGCTGTAGCTGGCTCATCTCATCAAACTCAAGCCGCAGCGGACGCGTCGCGAAGTTAAGCGCCTGCGCGTGACGCATCAGTTGCGCGAGGTCTGCGCCCTTAAGCGAGATGGAGAAGCGTTGGCGCAACTCGGCGAGATCAATGCGCAAACCGTGCGAACTGGCGAGCATTGCAAGGCAGGTGAGGCCGCATTCGGCGGCCTCAGATTGCAGGATCGGGCGGAGCGTCATCGTCGATCACCGACTTGTTGACTCCGGTCGCATTGATTACAATACGATATCGTTTTGCAATCAATATGAGCACCTATGGCTAACCTACTCATCCGCGATCTTCCCGATGATTTGCACCGTTGGTTGCGCCAAGACGCAGAGGCCAATCACCGCTCCGCCAACCGGCACGCGATTGCGCTGCTCGAGAGTGTGCGGCGGGCTCCCAACGCGACGGCGACCGCGCAGGCGCGCACTGTAGATCCCGTCAAGCTTGCGACACTGCTCGCCAAAGTCCGCGAGGTGCAACGCTCGGTTGCCGCGCTTCCTAAGCCGGATTTCACCCTCACCGATGACGAAATTCTGGGATACGACGAACACGGTCTTCCAACGTGAGCCTCTGTGTCATTGACACGTCTGTCTTGATCGCCATTGCGTTTGCCGAGGCCAACGCCGACGAGCTGACGAGCGCCATTGCGAGCTATGCGGAGCGCTTTATTGGCGTGCCCAGCCTTCTCGAAGCAGGCATGGTGTTCGCGGCCCGCAAAGCAAAGACCCATCGCGATCCGATTGACCAGTTGGTAGCAGCGTTCAACCTGCAACCTTTGCAGTTCTCGGCGGAGATGGAGGCGCATGCGTGGCGAGCGTGGCTTCGCTATGGCAAAGGCCGCCACCCGGCTTCCCTCAATTTCGGTGATTGCATGAGCTACGGCGTGGCCGCGGCGCTCAACGCGCCGCTGTTGTTCGTTGGTCATGATTTTTCGCAAACGGATATTGAGGCGGCTTGATGGGAACACGTCGAAGTTGAGCGTCTGCGCGTCACGCATCGTCCGCGCGAGGTCAATGCGCAAACCACCTGAATTCGCGAGCATTGCCAGGCACGTCAAGCCGCATTCGGCGGCTTCGCTTTGTAAGATCGGGCGTACCGTCATGTGGTGGAATCGGCGTTAAATAATCAAGCGCAGAAATGCCGTTGGAACGACGTGTTTTGCAAACACGGGAGGCGATAGCTTTTTAGTGAACCCGCCACTACACAGGGGCATATTGCGCAAAACGGCGATAGTCGACTAACGCGTCAAATCAGCGCCAGCCTCAGTGCAATGGACGTTTCACATTAAAGCTGATTCATGAAAATAAGAGACGATTTTCGTAGGGTGTGTATCAACGCGCGCACGATTGGTTCGTCATTGGGAAGTTATCGTGTCTGACCCTGAGGTTTCCCCACGAATTTCTGCGCATCACGGATCAGATTTGTAGGGCGTGATGGGGTGCTGCCCAAGATTTCATGGTTCGTCGGAATGCCTCGGCATTGAACGAATCGAGCGCGGACTGGATCATCAACATGCCGACACGAATGACAGAAATCTCAGGACGTGATCGGCGATTAGTCAACTGCAAATCGTATTGCAAACCGTGATTGA
>JAYVNO010000026.1:0-21264 GCA_043758415.1 Burkholderiales bacterium | reverse complement strand
GGTGGTGGCCCCGGCGGTTACGTAGCGGCGATTCGCGCTGCGCAGCTGGGCTTCAAGACGGCGTGCATCGACGACTGGAAGAACGCGGAGGGAAAGCCTGCGCCGGGAGGTACATGTACCAACGTCGGCTGCATTCCGTCGAAGGCGTTGCTGCAATCGTCCGAGCATTTCGATCACGCGCAGCATCACTTTGCAGAGCATGGAATCACTGCGACAGGCGTGAAGATGGACGTTGCAAAAATGCTGGCGCGCAAGGACACGGTCGTCAAACAGAACAACGACGGTATCCTGTATTTGTTCAAGAAGAACAAGGTCACGTTCCTTCACGGGCGCGGCTCGTTTGTGGGTGCGGCGAAAGACGGCGTATATCAGATTGATGTGACTGAACCGGCGAAAGCTTCGATTCAGGGCAAGCACATCATCATCGCGACGGGCTCGAATGCACGTGCCTTACCGGGTGCAGTGTTTGACGAAAAACTGATTCTGTCGAACGACGGAGCGCTGCGCATCGAAGACGTGCCCGCAAAGCTGGGCGTGATCGGCGCAGGCGTGATTGGACTTGAGATGGGCTCGGTGTGGCGTCGCCTGGGTGCGGACGTAACCGTGCTTGAAGGCTTGCCGACGTTCCTCGGCGCAGTGGACGAACAGGTCGCGAAGGAAGCGTTGAAGCTCTTCACCAAACAGGGCTTGAAGATAAGCCTCGGCGTTAAAGTCGGCGCAATCAAACCGGGCAAAAACAACGTCTCGGTGGAATACACCACATCCGATGGCAAGACTGAAAACGTCACGTTTGACCGCCTGATCGTCTCCATTGGTCGTGTACCCAACACGAACGGATTGAACGCTGACGCGGCGGGCGTGAAGCTCGACGAGCGCGGCTTCGTTACGGTTGATGGCGATTGCAAAACCAGTGCCGCCAACGTGTGGGCGGTCGGTGATGTGGTACGTGGCCCGATGCTCGCGCACAAGGCGGAGGAAGAGGGCGTGGCAGTGGCTGAACGCCTTGCAGGCCAGCATCCACATATCGATTTCAACTGCATTCCGTGGGTGATTTACACCTCGCCCGAAATCGCGTGGGTCGGTCAAACCGAGCAGCAATTGAAGGCTGCGGGTGTCGCCTACAAAGCGGGTAGTTTTCCGTTCATGGCTAATGGTCGCGCGCGTGCATTGGGCAATACCGATGGTTTCGTGAAAATAATCGCTGACGCCAAGACCGACAAGGTGCTCGGTATGCATGCCATCGGGCCAGCGGTCTCCGAGCTCATTGCCGAAGGCGTGATGGCGATGGAATTCGGCGCGTCGTCGGAAGATATCGCGCGGATTTGTCACGCCCATCCGACCTTGTCTGAGGCCACCAAAGAGGCCGCGTTGGCGGTGGACAAGCGTACGTTGAATATGTGATGGCTCGCTCGGCCCTGTTACGGAAGAGGGCGTAGGTCAGGTGCTCCCCACTCTGGAAAAACTCTGCGCCGAACGCGGCATCACGCTGGATAGCGCGCAGCTTCATGCGGCAACGCGGTTGTCGCAGCTCAACGACGAATTGACCGCGTTTCGCAACAAGCGTGCGTCGCTGATGGGCCGTGTATTCACGCGTCCGACTGCACCGCGTGGCGTGTACTTTTATGGTGGCGTCGGGCGCGGCAAGAGCTTCTTGATGGATACGTTTTATGCGGTGACGAAAATTCGTCGCAAGTCGCGTATTCACTTTCACGCGTTCATGCGCAACGTTCACGAGGAGCTGCGAACGCTCAAGCATGAGGCTGATCCGTTGGTGGCTGTCGCCGAGCGGTTGGCGGAGCGCTATCGGTTGATTTGCTTTGATGAGTTTCACGTTAGCGACATTGCCGACGCTATGATTTTGGGACGGTTGTTGTCGCACTGTTTCGAGTATGGCATCGTGTTTGTGATGACGTCGAATTACGCGCCGGACAAGCTCTATCCTGAAGGTTTGCAGCGACAAAATTTCTTGCCGACAATTGCGCTCATTAAAGAAAACATGGATGTGGTCGAGGTGGACAGTGGCGTGGACTATCGCCGCCGCACGCTTGAGCAGGACAATGTGTATCACTGGCCGCTGGGTGAAGAAACCGATGCGCGGCTTGCGACGATGTTCGCGCGTATCGTGACGACCAAAGTGACGCCAGATAAAAAAATCACGCTTTACGGTCGCGATATTGCGCTGCGCAAACGGGCTGGCGGCGTGATCTGGTTTGACTTTGCGGCGCTGTGCGAAACGCCGCGTTCGCAGAATGATTATCTGGAATTAGCGCAGGCCAATCACACGTTGATTTTGTCGAATGTGCCGATGCTGGGGACGAAAGACGCCAACGTGATTCGTCGCTTTACGCTGTTGGTGGACGTGCTGTACGACCATCGCGTGAAGCTCATCATGAGCGCTGCGGCGTCGCTTGCAGACATCTCAAAAGTGGATGAAGCGCTGACTGACAGCGACACGCAGCGCGTGCTCAACGAATTCAGCCGAACCACATCTCGCTTGACCGAAATGCAGAGCGCGGAATACATGAGTGAAGCGCATATTTCGTCGCTGTCGCGGTGACGAATCGCCGAGTTTCTATCAACAGCTTTACGCTGAACCGCCCATGAAATAGGGGTACAGACTGTCAAAAAAGCTAAAGTCGACTATGATCGCTTTAGTGATCCAGCCCCAATCAATACGCCATTTCAGACAAAAGCTGATTCGAAAATCTAGCCAGTCAAAGCGATGGTGATCCAGTACGAAGCCAGCCCGATGACAATGGAGAGCAGTCCCACCATTCGGAGTTGACCGTCGTTCAATTGCGCAACTTTGGTCATGGTGTCGCGCCACACTTTGGGCGCGATGAATGGCAACAGCCCCTCGATGACTAGCACGAGGCATAGCGCGGCGAAAAACTCCACTTAGTAGCGGTTCAGGTGTGACGCCAGCAGGGAGGTGGCACGCTATTTACCCTTCGCGCCGCTTTGCTTCAAGAACTTGAAAAAGTCGCTGCTGGGGTCTAGCACCATGACGTCGCCCTTGCTTTTGAACGTCGCTTTATAGGCATCAAGGCTGCGGTAGAACGAGTAGAACTCAGCATTCTGACCGTACGCGCTGCTGTAAACCGCCGCCGCCTTAGCGTCGCCCGAGCCCTGCATTTCCTGCGCTTTTTTGTAGGCGTCAGCCAAAATAACCTGCGCCTGCTTATCGGCATCAGCCTTGATCCGCTCGCCCTCGGCGGCACCCGTGGATCGCGCCTCCGCCGCCACACGCTGGCGTTCGGAGCGCATACGATCAAACACACGCGTAGACACCGAGTCATCAAAGTCAACGCGCTTCAAGCGCACGTCGATGATCTTGGCGCCCACTTTTTTCGCGTCGGCTTCGGCAGACTCACGCACTGCCGCCATGATCTTCTCGCGATCACCGGAGATCACTTCAAGCAGCGTGCGCCGACCGAATTCTTCGCGCAACAGCGACGTGATGGTCTGCCCGATGCGGCGTTCGGCCTGCTTCTCGTCACCGCCCACCGCGCGATAAAACTCTTTGGCGTCGACGATTTGCCACTTCACAAACGAGTCCACTTGCACCGGCTGGTTCTCTTTAGTGTTGAAGCGCTCAGACTCCGGGCTGTCCAGCGTGAGAATTTGTTTGCTGTATTTGCTGACGTTTTGAATGAACGGCAATTTGAAGTTCAGACCCGGCTGGTCTTTGATGGCGACCACTTCACCGAGCTGGCGAACCATCGCGAATTCACGCTCGTCGACAATAAACAGCGTCTGTGAAAACGCGAAGATGGCAACAAGAAATGCGGTGAGGACGGGAGCGATTTTGTTCATGATTAGCTCCTGTTAATTACGTGTCTCGCGGCCACCACGTGCGGCATCGCGTGCAGGTGTACGGCCGCTGGCGGGATCGACTGCTGCGGCAGGATCAGGCAGCGCAGGACGCGTTGCCTCTGGCAGCGCCACCGGGCCCGCAGCCGCAGCACGCGTGCTGTCCATCAGTTTGTCGAGCGGCAAATAAAGCAGGCTTTGGCCCTGCTTTTGATCCACAAATACTTTGCTGGTGTTACCGAGCACTGACTGCATCATGTCGATGTACAACCGCTCGCGGGTCACGCCCGGTGCCTTGTTGTACTCGCCAACGATCGAGGTGAAACGTGCGGCATCACCCTGTGCGCGGGTCAACACGCTTTGCTCGTAGCCCGACGCTTCTTCCAGCAAACGCGACGCACGGCCACGGGCTTCTGGGATCACGCGGTTAGCGTAGGCCTGCCCTTCGTTGACCTGACGATCACGATCCTGCTGGGCTTTCACCACGTCTTGGAATGACTCGATCACCGCTTCGGGTGCGGCGACTGCTTGCAAGTTCAGCTTGCTGATCGTGATGCCGGTGCCGTAACGATCAAGCAGTTGTTGCATCAGCTTTTGCGTCGCGCCAGCGAATTCTTCGCGACCCTGATTAAGCAGGAAGTCCATCTTGCGTTTGCCGACCACTTCGCGCATCGCTGTTTCGGCAGCCTGCACAACGGAGTCTTCCGGCTTGCGGTTGTTAAACAGAAACGCTCTGGCATCCGACAATGTGTATTGCACGGCGAACGCGATGTCGATGATATTCAAGTCTTCGGTCAACATCTGCGCCTGCTTGGCGTCGCGAGTGCGACCCGACCCTTTAGCCCCAATCTCGACCGAGCGCACCTGATTCAAATTGATAATCGTGGCGGATTCAATCGGCCACGGAAAGTGCCAGCGTGGACCGGCGTCGGTCGTTTCGACGTATTTGCCGAAACGCTGCACGATGCCTCGCTTGCCTTCGTCGACGATATAGAAGCCTGTCGCGAGCCACAGCAGCACGCCGATAACGACCGCGATAATTAAACCACCCGCTGCGAATCTGGGGCTGATCGTGGGGAATTTAGGTCCCCCACCGCCACTGCCCAATTTCTTCGGGCCTTTCTTGCCGCCAAAAATTTCGCCGACGCGATCATTCACTTTTTTCATGAGTTCATCAAGGTCGGGCGGGCCGCCTGGCTTGTTGCCCGATGGCGGCGGAGGAGGCGGTGGCGGCGGGGTTGGGCTGGGCGGAGGAGCTGGGGTCGCACCGCTCGCGGGCTTGTCTGCGTCGGAGCCCGGTTTGCGACCCCATTGCGGATCATTCAGCGACAGCTTGACATTCGATACGAGCCGATGCCACAACGAGGAAATCGAATTGCTGGTTTGAGTTTTCATTCGTGCCATGATGCGTGAGTGCTGTCTGCGGATGTTTTCGCTCAAACGGCGTTTATCTGGTCTTGAGTAGCGGCGTAATCGATAGTTGGGCTTGGAAAGCGCGCTTGCAAGGCGGCTCTAAGTTCAGGAATACCCGCGCCGGTTTTGGCGGAAATGAACACGCGAACGGCCAGACCGTTGTCGCCCATTTCGACCCGTCCGGCATCCATCCCGAGTCCCAGCAAATCGCACTTGTTGACCACGATGAGTTGCGGAATGTCGGACGCGCCAATTTCTTCGAGCACCCGATTCACCGCCTCGATCTGCTGATCGCGCTGGTCGCTGGCACCGTCCACCACATGCAGCAGCACGTCAGCCTCGACGGCTTCGAGCAGCGTCGCCTTGAAGGCGTCCACTAGTTCATGCGGTAAATCGCGAACAAAGCCCACCGTGTCGGAAACAACCAGCGGCATGGCCTCGGCCACGTACAGCTTACGAACAGTTGTGTCGAGCGTGGCGAACAGTTGGTTCGCGGCAAAAATGCCAGCTGAGGTGAGTCGATTGAACAGCGTGCTTTTGCCCGCGTTGGTATAGCCAACAATAGCGATGGAGCGGGTTTGCGAGCGGTCACGTTGACGGCGCTGTGTTTGCCGCTGACGATCTACTTTGGACAAGCGCTCTTTCAGCGCACGAATGCGCAGCGTAATGAGGCTCTTGTCAATCTCAAGCTGTTTCTCGCCTGGGCCACGCATGCCGACGCCACCGCGCTGCCGCTCGAGGTGCGTCCAGCCGCGCACAAGGCGTGTGGACATATGTTCGAGCTGCGCGAGTTCTACGGCGAGCTTGCCCTCGGCGCTGCGAGCACGCTGGGCGAAGATGTCGAGGATCAGCGAACGCCGATCAATGACGCGGCAGGACAGCGCCTTTTCAAGATTGCGTTCCTGCGCGCCGGACAGCGAATGGTTGAAGATGACGAGTTCTGCAGCATGCTCGGCGCAGGCGGTGCCGACTTCTTCAACCTTGCCTTTGCCTGCATACAACGCAGGATCGGGACGCTCGCGCTTGCCGGTGACGACGGCTGCCGTGTCCACACCCGCCGACGCGGCAAGCGCCTGCAATTCTTCCAAATCGTCGGTCAGCGCAGCCTTGCCAAAAGCAAGCTGCACCAGCACTGCGCGGTCGCCTCCGGCGTGTCGTTCAAACATGATGTCGGCGCGCCAGATGGGGTGAGCCGCTATTCAGGCGCTTCGTCTCCGTGCGGAATCGTCACAGCTCGTGCCGGAACAATGGTGGAGATTGCGTGTTTGTAGACCATCTGAGTGACGGTATTTTTGAGGAGAACGACGTACTGGTCGAACGACTCAACCTGGCCTTGCAGCTTGATGCCGTTGACGAGGTAGATGGAGACTTGAACGTGCTCTTTACGCAGCGTGTTCAGGAACGGGTCTTGGAGGGATTGCCCTTTATTGCTCACTTCTTATTCTCCGAAATTCTTGTTGAATGATGCTTTGTTGTTAGTCACGCCTGTCACCAAAACCTAAAGCTTCACGTCTTCAGATGGTGCTGGCTTCCGAGAGTTCAAGCATTCACGGCAGTAAATACGACATTCGCAAAATTATCGATGGTCAGCAACGCCGACTAGCGTTTGCGCCGACCCGACTTCTCGTCGTCCACGTACGGATTATGCCCCGTACGCAGTTCAAGTCGCAGCGGCGTGCCCTGAAGCTGAAAAGCGTCATGAAAGAAACGCTCGAGAAAGCGCAAATACGTGGCCGACAGCTTGTTCAGCGAGGTGCCGTGAATCACCACCACCGGCGGGTTGCTACCTCCCTGATGGGCATAGCGCATCTTGGGTCGCAACACGCCTGCGCGCGGCGGCTGCTGCTTAACGATAGCGTCCTGCAACACGCGGGTGAGCTTGGGTGTCGGCAGCTTTTTGAACGCGGCGGCATGGGCTTTGGCGGCGGCCGCCATCACTTTATCCAGACCCTGTTTGGTCTTGGCGGAAATGACCAGCGTTTCGGCGTAATCGACGAAATACAGCTTCCGTTCACAATCCTCGTTCAGCGTTTTGCGCTGTTCCGAGTTCGCGGCGTCCCATTTGTTTAGGCAGACCACCAGCGCGCGGCCAGCATCCTGAATGAAGGAGGCGAGCTGCACGTCATGGTCGCTCACACTTTGCGTCGCATCAATCATGAACACCACGACGTTGGCGTCTTCAATCGCCTGCAAGGTCTTGATGACCGAGAATTTCTCGATTACATCAGTGGTTTTGCCGCGCTTCCTCACGCCCGCCGTGTCGATCAGCGTGTAGTCCTTGCCCTTGTAGACAAAGTCCAGGTAAATCGAATCGCGTGTGGTGCCTGGCTGGTCAAACGCGATCACGCGCTCTTCGCCGATCAGCGAATTCACCAGCGTGCTCTTGCCCACGTTCGGATGGCCAACGATGGCAATCTTCGTGCGTGCGGGCGGCTCGGGCGCAAAGGCTACGCCTTCACCGTCTTCCCCCGGCTCGCCGGAAGAGATCATCTTGCCACGTGCGTCGAGCTTGACGGGTTCATCCTCCTCGGGCACCTCCGGCGCGCCGGGAACAGGCGCTTTTTCCTGCAGGGCCAATTCGAGCAGCGAATTCACGCGATCACCCTGGGTCGCAGAAATCGCGTATGGCTCGCCGATGCCGAGTTCATAAAACTCAGCCGTAACTCGCGCGTCGTTCATGCCTTCGGTCTTGTTCACCGCGAGATAAACGGTGCGCCCCCGTTTACGCAGCAAATCGGCAATGCGCGCGTCTTGCGGCGTCACGCCTGCGCGGCCATCGACGAGGAAGATCACGATGTCGGCTTCGTCCAGCGCTTGCAGTGTTTGCCGCGCCATTTCCTTGAGGATGCCTTCTTTGGCAACCGGCTCAAAACCGCCGGTGTCGATCACCACGAAGCGCCGCTCGCCCACGCGGCCCTGACCGTATTGCCGATCACGCGTGAGACCGGGAAAGTCCGCGACCAGCGCGTTGCGCGATTTGGTCAGGCGGTTGAAGAGGGTGCTCTTTCCCACATTCGGGCGACCGACTAAGGCAATGGTGGGGAGCATGGGGCGGTTGGCGCAGATTGGTTAAAGACTAAAGCGGGGCGACGTAGGCTGGGTTGAAACCCAGCGCTTTGTTGCCTTGGAGTGCTGGGTTGTAACCCAGCCTACGTGCTACTTGTTAGCGCGCCGAAACTGAGGCCAGTTGCCCGCTTCGGGTCTGTAGCAGCGCGCCGTCACCACCTGCGACCATGCCAACGTCAGCGACGAATGCGTCGCCAAGCCCGCGACCGGCGATCCTGCCGCTGTTCCGGTCCACGAGATGCAGTGTGCCTTCAGCATCCTGAATGGCTAGAAAGTCGCCGATTAACGCGGTGCCGGTGGCGCGACGTCCTGCGAGAACATCCTGTTTCCACACGGTGCCGCCGGTGCTTTTGTCGAAGGCCTGTGCCACGCCCTTTTCGTCGCTGATGTAGACGTATTTGGCGTCCATCAACGGGCCTGTCAGCGAGCTTAAATCGCGCGACCACAGCAACGTGCCACGCACCAGATCAAAGCAGGCCACGCGGCCTTGATAGGCCGCTGCGCAGATGCGCTCGGCGTCAATCGCGGGACGACCCACCACGTCGACCAGACGCTCCAGTTCAGACGCGCCTTTCGGCGTGGCAACAGTCGCTTCCCAGCCGATAGACCCGTTACTGGCATCCAACGCCAGCAATTTGCCCTGTGGGGTGCCAACAAACACCGCACCTCGACCGGACGCCGGGATCGCGCTTGAGCGAACGGTCAACGCGGGCAGCGTCCGCTGCAGCAACCATTTGCGAGTGCCAGTTTTAGGGTCCAGCGCGGTAATCGCACCGTCGCCACCGATTACTACAACGGCCGCCTCGGTAATCGCAGCAGGCGCGATGACCTCGCTTGACACCCTGGCGCTCCACAAAAGCGCGCCATTCATGTCCAGTGCGAGCACTTCCGCTTTTGTGGTGCCGACGACAATCATGTCCGCGGAGGCTGCAACGCCGCCCGAGACCGTGCCTTTGCCGCTCGGGACCTGAAAACGCGCAACGACTGCGCCGGATTTTTCGTCGGCAACGATGACAGCACCACTCGGATGCGCCGCGTAAACGCGGCCATTGGCGACCGCAGGAATCAGGCTGCTCGTCTGCTTGCCGCCGAGCGCGTTCTGCCAGCCCGTGATCACGCTTGCGCTGCCAGTAACGGCGGGCAGCGGCAATACTTTTTTGTCACTGCCGCCGAACCACGATGGCAGCGAACTGCAACCGGTCACTGTCATCGCCATGGCCAGCAAGCCTGCCTGCAGCACTGAGCGTTTAGCGGCGATCATTTCGCGACTCACTTGGCAACTCATTTGGCAACTCCGGCAGCGGCAGTCACCGCATCAAGCTTGACCTGGGTGTACTGCTTCGTTGATCCCTTCGCATCGAGTTTTACCAGCGCCGCTTCGTACGCCGTCTTCGCGTCCGCCGGCTTTCCCTGCAGGTTGAAAACATCGCCCTTCATGTCGAGAAACAGGCCGTCGAATGACCCGCTGTGTTTGGCGTCGAGTGCGGCAATCGCAGCGTCATACTGCTTTTGATCCAGCAGCACGGCAGCCAGTCGCAGGCGGGCGATGCTTGTGATTTCCAGCTCTTTGCTGTTGGCAACCACCCAATCGAGCTGCGTTTTCGCTCCCGGCAAATCGCCAGCGTCAAAAGCGACCTTTGCTGCCAGCAACGCGCCGCGCGACGCATAGCCGGTGCTTGGGAACTTTTCTACCAACTGAGCAACCGCGTCTTTCGCCTTGGCGGCTTCGTTCTTGGTGGCCGCGTCGGATAGCGCGAAATAGAGGCTCGCGGCCTCGGTCGCCTGTTTCCCGGTGTAATACTTCCAGCCCTGATTGGCCGCAATAAGGAGCGCCACCACGGTGACGCCCGCCGTGACGTAATTGCCAAAGCGCGCCCACCAGGCTTTAAGGTCGCCCAGCTTTTCTTGTTCGTCTAGATCGTATGCAGCCATGTTGGACTTTTTTGTGTTCGGTGATCTGAAAAATTCGGCAAATTCAGCTCAAACGCAAGTGCGCCGCAACAGCCGAACTTGTAATTATCGCCTGTTCGCCCTGAATCGGCGCACCGTTGCTGTCGCGCAACGGTTTTACGGCGACTGTGCCTGCGGCTACCTCGTTGTCGCCGATGATGAGCGCGTAGCGCGCCCCGCTGGCATCGGCCTTTTTCATCTGGCTTTTGAAGCTGCCGGATCCACCCAAACCCCCGCCGTGCTGGGCAACGGCCAAACCTGAGTCCCGCAACGATTCCGCGAGTTCGGTGGCGACTTTTTGCGCGCCTTCGCCAGCGTGGACGATGTATGCGTCGAGCCCGCTTGACTTCTGATCATCGGAAAGCATCATGAGCACGCGCTCAATGCCCATGCCGAAGCCGATGGCGGGCGTGGGTTTGCCGCCCAATTGTTCGAACAGGCCGTCGTATCTGCCGCCACCACAGACGGTCAACGGCGCGCCGAAACGCTCGGTGACGAATTCAAACGCGGTGCGGTTGTAGTAATCCATACCGCGCACGATGCGCGAATTGACGACGAACGGCACGCGGGCGTCGGTCAGCAATTGTTGCAATCCGTCAAAGTGCGCGCGCGAATCACGCTCAAGCGAATCGAGCAAATTCGGCGCAGTTTTGTTGACCTCGATCACGCTGGCGACCTTGCTGTCGAGAATTCGCATCGGATTTGTGTGCAGACGGCGCTTCGCCTCATCGTCCAGCGCGCCGAGGTTGGCTTCGTAGTGGTGAATGAGTTCGTTCCGGTAGACGATTCGTTCCTTTACGCCACCCAATGTATTGATTTCGAGCCGCACGTCCGGGATGCCCAGCTCGCGCCACAGCCGCGCCGTCATGATCATGATTTCAGCATCAACATCAGGCCCTTCGAAGCCAAAACATTCGACATCGAACTGGCTGAACTGACGGTAGCGGCCCTTCTGCGGGCGCTCGTGACGGAACATCTGTCCCATGCAATAAACGCGTACCGGGCCGTTGTAAACGAGATTGGATTCAATAGCCGCGCGCACCAGGCCCGCCGTCAACTCCGGTCGCAGCGTGAGTTTTTCGCCGTTTAATTTGTCCTCAAAGGAATACATCTCCTTTTCGACGATATCCGTGACTTCGCCGATGGAGCGCACGAAAAGCGGCGTGTGTTCGACGATGGGCGCACGCATGTTGCGATAGCCGTACTGACGGGCGACGCGCGTAGCGGTTTGCTCGAAATATTCCCACTTAGCCGACTCGGCGGGAAGGACATCGTTCATGCCCTTCACCGCTTGAAGCGCGACCGGTGATTTCGTGGCTTGTATCTTTTCCATAATTTTTCTGACTAGAGAGCGATTCGCAATCAAAGCAAACGGCTCGGAATTTTTGAGACTTAACCGACGCGTTGCCCGAGCAAATCAGCTTTCAGCTTTTGTGTAAAACGACCTATGAATAGGGGCTAGAGGCAATTTATGACAGTAGTCGGTTTTTGCATAAAACGCCAATAAACCCCAATGGCACCGCGCTTTTAGCCAAAAGCTGATGTGCCTTAAGCCACCAATTTTTACATTATCCAACACTTGCCGATACGCAATTATGAATGTATATTGATCATGTTTAATTGTACATTTTGGAGCTAGTTATGGCCCTACAAATTGCAAATCCGGCGGTTGTCGCCAAAGTCGCCGAGCTAGCGGCATTGACCGGACTGTCCAAAACCGCTGCGGTCGAGCGCGCCGTCGACGAAATGCTCGCCACCAAAGCCAAGCCCAAGAATGATGATTTTGAGCGGCAGTTGATGGCCCTCTTGGCGCAAATTGATGCCCTGCCCACTGACCCGACCGCTGACCCTAATTTTGAACTGGAGTGGGACGAATGGGGCCTGCCGAAATGATGATCGCGGCAGACACATCGGCACTCATGGCGGTCATCCTGAACGAGCCGGAGCGGATGAGCTTCATTGGCGTCCTCACTGCGGCCACCACCGTGTACATCAGCGCGCCAACACTAGTCGAGACTTTGATGGTCGCCTACGGCCGAAGAGGCAACCGGGCAAGAGCGCTTGTGCGCCACGTGATGGACATCGCAACGTTTCACGTGGTGCCCGCTGACGAACATTTGGCCCAACTCGCCTACGACGCCTTCGAAATCTACGGCAAAGGCTCAGGCCACGCAGCCCAACTCAACTACGCCGACACCTTCAGCTATGCGCTGGCCAAAATCAAAAAGGTGCCACTTTTGTTTAAGGGCAATGATTTTTCGCGGACGGATGTGAACGCTGCAATGGTGCGCGACTAAGCTAGATCAAGTCCGAAAACTCGTATCAAACAGCAGATGTGCCCAAGGGGATGATCCGCCTACTCCGCGCCGAACGCTCATAAACCAATTTCGCGCATCTTCCATCGGCATTCCCTTAATAAGCTGCCACGCACGATAGGCTGGAGCTTGTTTGCTAGACATGACTTCAAAGGCATGTAGCAATGCGGGATCATCAAGCTTAACGATATGGTGATAGGTGAAATATTGGGTCAGCGCGACGTGAACGGAACTTGGTTCAAAAACCGAATTGTGTTTGGGCGAGAGTGAAAATTCAGTCCACATTCGCCCGTCGAGGTCACGCCCAAGATGGGCAAGCGCATGAATCGTTTCATGAATCAGCGTCACGCTACCGACATACCGTTCTTGCAGAGCGAGCTTTCCAGCGCATTCTGCGATTGCACGCTGGTAGATCATCACCTTGCCAGTTTGAGCTTGGTACTCGCCCAGCAAACCGGTAGTTACGAGGTTGCTGTTTGCAATTCGCTCGGCCAGGGCACTCGACAAGCTTAAAAAGCTTACGTGATGAACGCCGTCATCAGTAAACGGCTCTAGTAACGAGGGCAAGTCATCCGATAGCTCAAAGGAGATTTCGGTACTACGGAATCGCTCACTGAGTTGGTACAAGCCTCGATCCTCATCAACGTCGGAATTCCGTGGTGAACGATCCAATATCCGTTGCCCTTCAGTACGAAAAAAGGCATCAGGATCGTACTTGAGCCCGAGCGTATCTCTGGCCATCAGGCCCAGCGCAACCAAGCTAGGCGAGGAGCCCGTGCCCATACCCTTCATGCCTTGGTGACGCGAACTTTCTTGCAAAATCTCAATGGACGCATCGACTGGTAATCGCCAAAGCAGCGGCGCGAAGAGGTCGGCGAGCACTTCGTCTTCAGAGCCGTCTTCAAAATCGCCCATCCAGCGATGCCTACGGCGCGAACTCCCGGATGCCGCCCAAAGTACGCGCCGTGCCAATTTTGTGTCTTCAACTCGCGCAAGTGCGTCGACAATTTTCTTTGCTATCTGCGGCTTCCACGGCATGCCTCCGTGCAGCGTCGCGGCGCTACTGCGAACCCATTCGTGAACGATGCGATCCAGATAATTGTCATGACCACGCCGCACAGCCTCTAACAAAGCATCTACCGATACATCAGTTGGGTCAGCTAGCGCATCAAAATCAGACGGCAGCGGAATGTCCCATCGACCAGAGTGGTGAGATCGGGAGTTCCAAGCGGTTTTTTTAGAATAAAGCCTTTTATCCGCATTCTTCGAGAGCACCGCAACGACCGATACGGGCGTCGCGTTGAACCACCACTGCGCGGCGGCGTCTCGATCTTCGTCGTCCACGTATTCCACGATCATTTGTGGCACCGCACCTTTGGTATCTGAAGGTCGGTCGTAGGCAACGATATCTGCTTCGCGCGTTCTTTTGTCTTTCTCGAATCGCACCCTTTCGCGCAATCGAGTTACGGGCCAAGCGTCTCGATTGGTACTCCATCCACCGAAGCGTTCCGTCGTGTTCGTTAAATGCTGCCAAGCCTGATGCACAGCCTCCATTCGCAAGCGCGCTTTTTGGGCCTTGTGTTCATGCCCAGGAAACGTCTTGGCGATCCATTCAAGGGTTGCGGTAAATAGCTTCTTGCCAGCGTCATCGTCGTCGCGTGCCTCGGATCGTCCCTCCGATCCCGAAAGCACACGCTCCTTGATCGTAATCCCGGAATCATGCGGCAGTACGGCGACTGACCCGCCCAATTCTTCCTCAAGGTCTTTGACGTTCGTCCCGGAGCCTTGTGGCGCACGAGTAAGGACAAAATCAATTCGCAATGGTTGCTGTGAAGAAAGTCTTGGGGCGTCGCGAAGGGCATGCGCAACTACCTTCGTTCCCTTGATCGACTCGCGCGTATTCGTCGTCAGGCACACGACTCGATCAGATAGCAGCGATGTTGCGAGGCCACCAAGCTCGGTGATTCCGGTTCTTGAATCGATCAATAGAAATTCCGGAGCGAATTCAATCGCGATTCGCGCTTGAAGTTCGAGAACAGCTTCAGCTAAGCCGCCGTTGGCAGGGGCGGATCGAAGCGCTGCATGCAACCGTTCAAGCGAAGCCCAGTAGGTCTGTGACGGAGCAGACCCTGCCGGTATGAGGACAAGCGATCCGGTGGAGCCGACCGGAAGATTGACGGAAATTGATGCCTCCTTTAACGAGCTTTTCCCTTCGCTATTTTCAAGCGTGCGGAGCAACTCATCAACGGCACCTCTTAACATGCCATGCGATGCACGGCGCAAAACCTTTTCGTCGCCAAGCTTCTCATGCAAGCCGGGGGCCTCAAAATCCAGATCAAGTACGACGACGCGGCGCCCGGATAACGCGAGAAATTGCGCGGTGTTGGCGACAAGCAACGTTCGCCCAACGCCACCTTTGTATGAATAAAAGGCGACCGTTTCCATGGCTACGCTGCGATTGGAAATACGTGTGGCCTGCTTGCTATGCTCATTCGCCATGCGTCTAGTTCTACCAGGCGAGCGAGCGTGCCGGTATTGGCAAGACTCGGGTAGCGCAGCGCTTGGCGAGCCTGATCAGATGCAAAGGCTCGTTCAATGGCAGCCTTTCTTTCCGTCGAAAGGTTTTTGTCCAGCAGGTATTTAGCCTGTAACTGTTTTGCATCTTTCCGCAGACCGGCTGCAAGTGCCGCCTGAATCGCTCCTACCCGTGCGATGCCGCCTGATATGTCGCCCGCGTCAGTGATAGCTGCGAGACGCTCTTCAAACGCCATTACTTCACTCCACGCGGCGCGTGCAGCACTCGGCGTCTGTTCGTCAAGCAATTCAGCGCGGCGTATTGCTATTGACACCAGTGTGTCAAGCTCGTCTTCGCTAGGCGCGATTAGGTGATCATGCTTCATACGGTTTCGACCAAAATAGTCGGGGAGTCGAATGCGACTACAACTGCAAGCCGATCAGCGGGCAAGGTGCACTTGGCGATCTGCTGTTTCTTTTCGAGCAACCGAGTGCGCGGGTTACCTTTCTCCAATCCACTAACTTCAAGCGCTAGCCAGCCCGACTCATTTCGCAATAACCAATCCGCGCTTTCACCCCGTTGGAGCCGCCGTTTGACAACCCAGGATGCGTGAGTGTTGACATAAGTCAAAGCCACGGCCTCAGCGCCATCCTCGGTGATGCGATTAGTGTCGAGTAGATTCAACCTCGCTGCGTCGGACTGAGTCCATTCAATAGTTGCCGTTGCCTGAGCTGCATCGTGTTCGACTTTCGCGGACGTTGGTGAGGTGTGCCCTCCACGCGCGAACGCCAGCGCTCCGCACTTAGCGTAGTCAACCGGCTGGCCGCGAAGTGAAGGGTGACAAGAGAGCAACTGATCGAGGTCTAATTTCATCGGCATAGCGGTGCTTAAGCGTGTGTCAGGTTGCCAGGCAAAAATAAGGTGTAAGTTAGAAAATAGGGTCAAAAATAGAAGACGGAAGTGAAAGCTGGCGTGTGTACCATCAAAATCGTCAAGCGCGACTAATCGACTCTTGCGGGCGCTCGCGCTCCAAATGCTCCAAGGCCGCAATTAACGTTACTCTAAACCGCACGGCCTATTCGACATCGTCAAAATAAATTTTCTGAGGCGCTACATAGTCAAACAACCAAACTGATCGGAATGATTTTTTTTGAATCTATCGGCCCGGCGGTTCGTTGCACACCATTCGCACCGTATGTCCGTGCCACGTACGCATCCAGCATCGCCTGAAACTCTTCGGCGATGCGGTCGCCCTTGAGCGTGACAGTTTTCTTGCCGTCTTCGTAGACCGGCGCTACGGGCAACTCACCCGTACCCGGCAGACTGATGCCGATGTTGGCCATTTTCGATTCACCGGGGCCGTTCACCACACAGCCCATCACGGCCACGCTCATGCCTTCAACTCCTGCATAACGCTCGCGCCAGACTGGCATCTGCGCGCGCAGATAGCTCTGCGTTTTTGCCGCGAGTTCCTGAAAAAACGTGCTCGTGGTGCGCCCGCAGCCGGGGCAGGCGGTAACCAGCGGCGTGAAGCTGCGCAAGCCCATGGTTTGCAGCATTTCCTGCGCGACGATCACCTCTTTGGTGCGGTCGCCACCGGGCTCCGGCGTGAGTGAAACGCGGATGGTGTCGCCGATGCCCTGCTGCAACAAAATCGCCATCGCAGCGGTGGAGGCGACGATGCCTTTGCTGCCCATGCCGGCTTCGGTCAAACCGAGGTGCAGCGGGTAATTGCAGCGCGCCGCCAGATCGCTGTAAACCGCGATCAGATCCTGTACGTCGCTGACCTTGCAGGACAGAATAATTTTGTCGCTGGCGAGGCCGACGTCTTCGGCCAATTTTGCTGATTCGAGCGCCGAAAGCACCAGCGCATCGCGCATCACTTGTTGTGCCGATTTGGGCCGCGGCAGCGCGGCGTTTTCGTCCATCAGGCGACCCATCAAATCTTGATCGAGGCTGCCCCAGTTGACGCCGATGCGCACTGGTTTATTTTCGCGACAAGCGATCTCGATCATCTGCGCAAATTGGGTGTCGTGCTTGTCGCCGCGACCGACGTTGCCCGGATTGATGCGGTATTTCGCGAGCGCTTTGGCGCACTCGGGATAATCGCGAAGCAGCTTGTGGCCGTTGTAATGAAAATCGCCGACCAGCGGCACATTGCAATGCAGCGTGTCAAGGCCGTCGCGAATGGCGGCGACTGCCGCTGCGGCTTGCGGCGTATTCACGGTGATGCGAACGACCTCGGAGCCTGCATTGGCCAGCGCAAACACCTGATCAATGGTGCCCTGAATGTCGGCGGTGTCGGTATTGGTCATCGACTGCACCATGATCGGGGCGATGTTGCCAACTGCGCCACCGACGCGGACGTGACCGATGTGAACTTGCTGCGTGACTCGGCGAGGTTGCGGCACAAGCATGGTGTTACTCAAAACTATTCAGCGCTACTCGACGCTATTCAACGCGAAATCGCGCTACGTCGTTGCGCGTCAACTCGGTCATGTCAAACGGTTTGCCGTCAATGGTGACCACCACGTTACTGGCGTTGCCGACCGTGAACGACAGCGGCAGCGCGCCGTTGAACTCGCGAGTCCCCGGCGTTGCCGTCTCAGCAAAAATCACCTCACCTTTGCTGCGAACTTCCGTCCACGATTTGCCCTTGAAGTTGAGCGAAATACGCTTCTCGCCAGCGGTCGGGACGAGCGCGCGTGAAGTCGTTGCGGGAAGTAAAGTGGGTGCGGCAACGTCCGCTACAGGCAACGCGGCAGCGTCTGGTGCAGCAGGCGCAATCACGGCACCTGAGGACGTCGCAGACGCGGCAGAGATAGTTGGCGCAACCGCTGGCGCATCTGTTTTTTCAGCTGATTCGGACTTCGCAGCAACCGCGTTTTTGAGCGATGGCGTCGCGCTCTTCGAGAACATTCTGGACGGATCCCAGCCGAACCAGTGTTGCCCCTGAAAATACAAAACACCGACGGCGAGGGCCGCAATCAAAAGCGCCGGGACGATCCAGCGCGCCGCGCCCAAGCCGTTGCGATCTGCCTCATGCACGATCTCGCCGATGGCTGCGGGCGTCGGCTTGAGCTGGGTCGCCGCGTTCGGTTGCGATGGCGCCTGATCCAGTCCGAGGCTGTCTGGATCAACACCAACGAGCCGCGCGTAATTTCGCATGAAGCCACGGGTGAACGTACGCTCGGGCAGGGCGCTCCAGTCGCCGGTTTCGATGGCCGCGATTTGTCGCGGCGAGAGCTTTAATTTGCCCGCGATGTCTTCCTGCGACAAGCCCGCCAATTGCCGCGCCACGCGCAGCGTTTCGCCAGGCGTTGCTGCGCCGCTCATGTTGCTCGGACCCCGGCCCAAGATACTGTTCGCGCCTGCTGTGCCTTCATCCGCAATCATGCTCACTCGCAACCCCCCTTGGCCAGTTGTGTGTTGAGCGGGGAATTCGCATAGCGCGATTTGAGCTGCTGCATGTACGAATCTTCCGCCGCGCGATCACCCAAACGCCTCTCTGCACAGGCACCGTAGAAAAACAATTCTGCGCTCTGTGGCTGCGCGCCGAGGCCCAGGCGCACCTGCTTGCGAACGTCCTCCAGCCGCGACGTTTTCAACGCGATGGCAGCCAGGCCCTGATAGCCGCGTGAGCTGAACGGTTGGCTCTGCTGAAGCCGCGTGAAATAGGCCTCTGCGGGCCGAATCATCGCGGCCTCCAGCGCGCAACTGCCCGCATTTTCGAGCGCGATTTGTGGCGTGGTGTACAGCGGTAATTTGAGTGCCGCGTCGAACTGTTCCAGGCCTTCTTTCACGCGATTCTGACGGCATAAATACGAGCCGTAATTGTTACGAATATCACCCTCGGCAGGCGCGACCGTGATGGCCTGTTTAAACGATACATCGGCCTTGGCAAACTCGCCCAGGTCCGCGTAAACGAGGCCCAAAATACTGTGCGCCACACCGTAGCGGGCATCAAGGCGGATCGCTTCGCGCAACTCTTCAAGCGCCACGCTCATCTGGCCGCGCTGAAAATAATTGGACGCCAATTCGGTGTGAATTTTAGCGCGATAGCGCAGAGGGTCGTCTGCACGATCTTCGGTGGCCGACTGTGAGTTCTCGTCAGGCTGGTCGCGATTGGTCAGGATGGAGCAGCCGGAGAGTCCCAACGTGACCGCTAGCGCGATCGCACAATACGCGCTGAAAGGCCGGAAATTCATCGAAAATGTCACGCGTTTTCTCCCACAATGTTCGCCATTCTCGCTGATTGAATAGCTATTGTCCGGCGCGTTCTATCTTTTATTTGACCTGCCAACTGTCCACACGCTGCGTCGATGTCATCGCCACGCGTTTTGCGAATCGTAGTGACAATCCCGGCGTCGGACAAGCGGCGCTGAAAGGCGAGAATTTGCTCGCGCGGCGACTTCTTGAATTCAGAGTTCGGGAACGGATTGAACGGAATCAGATTCAGCTTGCACGGCACTTGCCGCGCGATCTTGATTAGCGCTTCAGCGTGGTCCATCTGATCGTTCACCCCGTCAAGCATCACGTATTCAAAGGTGATGAAGTCGCGTGGCGCAAATTCGAGATAACGGTTGCACGCGGCAAGCAACTCGGCAATAGGGTAGCGCTTGTTGATCGGCACCAGCACGTCGCGCAGCGCATCCGTCGGCGCATGCAGGCTCACCGCCAGCGCCACTGGGCAGCGCTTCGCCAGCTCATCAATCTGCGGCACAAGCCCCGATGTCGAAACCGTGACGCGACGGCGCGACAGACCGTACGCGTTGTCATCGAGCATCAGCTCAAGCGCAGGCACGACCGCCTCGAAGTTTGCGAGAGGCTCACCCATGCCCATCATCACCACGTTGGTGACAGGCTGCACGCCGTCGAGCGTGCGACCCGCGATGCCTAAATCGGCTTTCAGCGTGAGGTCGGCATAGCGCAACTGGCCGATGATTTCGGCAGTGGACAGATTGCGGTTAAAGCCCTGTTTGCCGGTCGAGCAAAACGCACAATCGAGCGCGCAACCCGCCTGCGACGAGATGCACAGCGTACCGCGACCTTCCTCCGGAATGAAAACGGCATCTACCGCACTGCTGCCTATATCGAAAAGCCATTTGCGAGTGCCGTCGGAGGCTGTGGAATCACGGATGACCGTTAAATCGCGAATTTCGGCGTGCGCAGCGAGGGTTTCGCGCGTGCCTTTCGCGATGTCGGTCATGGCCGAAAAGTCACTGACTTGCGATTGGTGCAGCCACTTGAGGGTTTGTTTCGCGCGCATCTTCACGCTGGACGGTTTCTCGCCGACCTGCGCGAAAAAAGCCGCCAGCGCAGGCTGGTTCAGCTCTAAAAGATTTTGAAGATTTGTTGACACTTCAAGTTGAAATTCATGAGCGCGGTGTGTTTGCCTACTTAGCGCCGAAAACTTGGCTTTGCGGGAAGAAGTAAGCGATTTCCTGGGCGGCCGTTTCTGCGGCGTCAGAGCCATGCACGGCGTTGGCATCAATCGAATCAGCGAAGTCAGCGCGGATGGTGCCCGGCGCTGCTTTCTTCGGGTCAGTCGCACCCATCAGATCGCGGTTTTTGAGTATTGCGCCTTCACCTTCAAGCACTTGCAGCACGACCGGGCCGGAGATCATGAACGAAACCAGATCCTTGAAGAACGGGCGAGCCTTGTGCACCGCGTAGAAGCCTTCGGCCTCCGCCTGCGACAGGTGAGCCATGCGCGAAGCGATAACCTTGAGGCCTGCGCCTTCAAAACGGCCAACGATGGCACCTATTGCGTTCTTGGCGACGGCGTCAGGCTTGATGATGGAAAAGGTACGTTCGATGGCCATTGTGATTCTCCGAAAGGTTAGGCAAGCGACAAGTCGGGAACTGCGGCGGCTTCAGTAGCAGAATAATTTTTCCGCAACAAAGAACCAAGCACCAAAATCCCGAAAAACGTTTATGAAACAAAGCCTTAGATTGTATCAGTGAAGCGGAGGCAGCGACGGTGGCACCACTTGAACGACGAAAAGCGCTCCTGAGGCCGCCCCGCTCAGCGTTTCGACAAGCTCAAGGGCACCTCTAAATAAGACCGGTTCGGCTGGCTCCCTCTCCTTGGGGGAGAGGGTTGGGGTGAGGGACTTGGCGCACGTTTCCGGCTCGCGATGCAATCACCCTCACCCCCCGCCCCCGGCCTTCGCCGGGGCAGGCTCTTCT
>JAYVNO010000025.1:0-21335 GCA_043758415.1 Burkholderiales bacterium | reverse complement strand
CCGACAGCGAAAAAGCCACCGGAAATCCGATGAGCATAATCACGATCAAGCCCCCGAACATCATCGGTGCAAACTCTTGCATCACCATTTTTTTCTTCCCCCGTATACGCTTATTGCAGCGGTTTCTCGTAATGAACGTCCATGTTGTAGGTGCCGTTTAGCCACCCAACGCGTTTGATGATTTCAGCGATTCCCTGCAATGTGAGGAGTCCAAACCCGACTGGCAGCATCAGTGCAATGGGCCAGCGAATCAGTCCTCCCGAGTTTGAACTCATCTCCATCGACTGAAATTTTTCGTAGAAAAACGGCCATGCGAGATACGTGCTCATAATGCTCATCAACAGCAGAAAAAAGACGAGCCCGAAGATGTCAATCAGCACCTGTCCACGATTCTTTAACTGCCCATACAACACGTCGACCCGAACGTGTTCGTTCATTCTGAGCACGTGAGCCGCAGCGAGCATCACGGCGCTGCCGAACAAATACCACTGTATTTCAAGCCAGCCGTTTGAGCTCATGTCAAACACGTAACGAATCACAGCGTTGCCTGCCGAAATCAGGCATGACAACATGATGAGATACGCAGCAAGCTTTCCCAGTTTTTCGCTAATCCAATCGATCAGTTTTACGTATGACAGCAATACTTGCATAGACTTTTGCTCTCTTATATTGTGCTGCGCAAATTCTTGCAGCAATCAGCTGGCTTACCTACGGCGTTTACCCGCGTTGTCGCGGCAGGAGACACCTGCTGTTGCTATAAAAAATAGCGAAAACGCGTCGCATCGTCAGGCTCTGGTCAGGTGCCCGCAATGTGCATCGACTCGATCAACATCGAGCCCACATGCTTTGAGCCACGACGATCAATGTCGTCGCCGATTGCTACGATGTGTTGATACAGTTCAAGGAGGTTTCCTGCGATGGTGATCTCGGCGACCGGATACGCGATCTCGCCGCCTTCAACCCAGAACCCCGCTGCACCGCGCGAATAGTCACCCGTCACCGGATTGACGCCCTGCCCCATCAACTCTGTCACGATGAGCCCGCGCCTCATCTGTCTGGCGAGCGTCGCCGTATCGCCTTTGATGGTGGGCGCGATCAGGAGGTTGTGATTGCCACCCGCGTTGCCGGTGGATTGCATGCCGAGTTTGCGCGCCGAATAGGTCGCCAAAAAGTAGCCTCGGACGACACCGTTTTCAATGATCGCACGACGCTGACAGGCCACGCCGTCGCCATCAAACGGCGAACTCGCGTATGAGCGCGGAATGAACGGATCGTCGACGATATTCAGGAGCGAGGCGAATTTGTGTTGCCCCATGCTGTCGAGCAAAAATGAGGTCTTGCGATACAGCGATCCGCCGAACAGTGCGCTGATCGCGTGGCCCATAAATCCGCCCGCGAGCGACGGTATGAAAATCACCGGAGCTGATTGCGTAGCGAGCTTCTTTGGATTGAGACGTGCGACCGCACGTTCACCGGCTTTTTTGCCGACAGATTCAGCAGCTTCCAGCTCACCCGGCACGCGATGCGATGTGTACCAATCGTCGCGCTCCATCGCGTCGCCGTCGGATGCGACCATGGCACAACCGATATAGTGCGCGCTGCCTTTGTAGCCGCCGGAAAAGCCATGCGAGTTAGCGTACATGAATTCAGATTCGCTGACGCTGACCGATGCGCCCTCGCTGTTGTCGATACGCTCATCCACCGCGAAGCCGGCATCCTCACAGCGCTTGGCGATAGCTATGGCGGCGTCTGCTTCCAGCGCCCACGGATGGTAAAGATCAAGCTCAGGAATGTCTTTGGCCATTGCTGAGGCGTCCGCCAGCCCCGCATGCGGGTCGGCACTCGTGAATTTGGCGATGCTCAGCGCTTTGTCGACCGCAGCGTTAACCGCTGCCGCTGAAAAGTCGCCGGTGCTCGCGTTGCCTTTGCTTCCGTTGACGTATACGGTCACACCCAGCGACTTATCGACGTTGTGTTCCAGCGTTTCCAGCTCGCCGAGGCGCACCGTCACGTTGAGGCCGAGGCCCTGTGTGGACTCGGCTTCGGCCTGATCGGCACCACCCCGTTTGGCGCGGTCAAGGGCTGCGAGCGCAACGTCGCGAAGAGCATCGGAAGACAGGGCTAGGGACATGGAAATACCGGACAAAAACGAGCCGCAAGCATAGCGGAGGCCCGCAAATCCAGCCTGATTGGGCGCTTGCGGCAAAATTGAGGCATGGCACGCCCCTCAAAAATTCCCCGCATTATTGAAGATCGACCGTCAAAGACGGTACTGAAACAAGAATCCGCAGAGCTGCAATTGCTCGGTGAAACGCTCACCACGCTGTCGAACGATCAACTCGATCAACTCGATCTGCCAGAGCTGATGCGCGATGCGCTCGACGAGTTAAGTCGCGTCGGCAAGCACGAAGCCACGCGCCGCCACATGCAGTACATCGGCAAACTGATGCGCGACATCGACCCAGTACCGATCCGCGCCCAGCTTGACCGCTGGGAGATGGGCACGCGCGCCAACAAGGCCGCGTTCAAGGCGTCCGAGCGCTGGCGGGATCGTTTGATCGCCGAGCCGGAAGCGCTGACATTGTTCATGGCAGAGCAACCCACGGTGAACCGCGAAAAGCTAAACGAATTGCTGGTGCGTGCGCGGTTGCAGGCAGCGAAAGGTGAAGCGCCCGCGGCATCGCGACAGGTATTTCGAGTGATTTATCGGGCGTTGTTGCAGGTTTAGCGATGGCACTTTTCGATCCCGTAAAAATTGGCCTAGTCTCCATCTCTGACCGCGCCTCGACTGGCGTGTATGAAGACAAAGGCATTCCCGCCTTGCAGGAATGGCTCGCCGCTGCGGTGAAAAACCCGATCACTTACGTCACGCGACTCATTGCCGACGAGCAGCCCGTCATCGAATCCGCGCTGATCGAACTCTGCGACATTGAGCGGTGCGATCTGGTGCTGACCACCGGCGGCACAGGCCCTTCGCGTCGCGACGTGACGCCGGAGGCTACGCTCGCGATTGCACACAAAGTCATGCCCGGTTTTGGCGAGCAGATGCGGCAGATCAGTTTGCATTTTGTCGCGACCGCAATCCTGTCGCGTCAAGTTGCCGTGATTCGCGGCAAGACGCTGGTGATCAATCTGCCGGGACAGCCAAAAAGCATTAAGGAGACACTGGAAGGACTGCGCGATGCTGACGGTAAGGCAGTGGCAAAAGCTCAGGGCATCTTCGCGGCGGTGCCGTACTGCGTCGATTTGATCGGCGGCGCTTACATCGAAACCAATGACGAAGTGTGCAAGGCGTTTCGGCCGAAGAACGCGATTCGCGCAACACCTGATGCGTAGGAGCGGCGAAAGCCGCGCCCCTCGTAACGCACAGTTTTTCGCGGCTTTCGCCGCTCCTACGCATTCCGCGCGACGGCGGCATAAACCAACTGTTTGAACTCAAACGAGTACGGGTGCCAGAACGCCATTTGCCGCTGCGTCATGAGCACGCCTGCTAGATTCGTCTTCGGCGAAATCCACCAGTGCGTACCCGCGATACCGCCCCACTGAAATTCGCCGATTGAACCTGCGGGATCAATCGACGATGGGGTCAGTGTGACCGCACCCGCCAAGCCAAACCCCTTGCCTGCGATCTCGCCCTGTTCAGGGAAACGGATGCACACGCCATCTGGCAACTGATTGGTCATCATCAGTGCAATCGTTTCCGGTTTCAACAACGTCGGGCCGTTGGGCAACAGGCTGCGCACCAGCGTCACCATATCCGGCAGACTCGACACCAATCCGCCGCCGCCGGACTGCCACGCAACCGGTTGCAGATTCGCGTTCGGAAACGGAAAATCTTCTCGACGCGTAAGCCCCGGCTGCAGCGGATCGACGGGGTCAGCACCGACGTAGTACGCAGCGAGGCGACGCTGCTGCTCAACCGGGATCACGAGCCCGGTATCGACCATGCCCAGCGGCCGCAAAATTCGCGACCGAATAAAGTCGCCAAAGCTCATCCCGCTGACCACTTCCACCAGTCGCGACAACACATCCGTCGCCACCGAATATTCCCAACCCGTTCCCGGATGAAACACCAGCGGCAAATCAACCAGCGCATTCATCATGTCCGCCAGCGACACGTTCGGGTTGCGCACTTTGCGCTCGTTATACGCGGCAAACATCAGCGTGCCCGGATCAAGCAGTCCGTAACTTAACCCCGAGCAGTGGCTCATCAATTGACGAATGGTGATGGGGCTACGCGCCGGTTCGGTATCGGTGATCACCGTCGCGTTGGGTTTGAGCACGCGACGATTACCGAGTTGCGGAATGAACGTCTCAACCGGATCATCGAGTTGAAATTTTCCTTCCTCAAACAGCAAAAGGACTGCGCAGGACGTGATGAGTTTGGTGTTGGAGAACACGCGGAACAAATGGTCAACGCGTAGCGCCTCGCCCCGCTCCTTATCGGCCCACCCCACGCAGTTCACATCAACCAGATCGCGTCCTACCAGCACCGCAGAGGAGACACCCGACAAGATATTGTGATCGACATAACGACGCATAGCAGCATGGACGGCGCTGAAGTCGTGGCGGGTGGGCGTTAGGGTCATGTATTGCATTGTCTAGGTTATGTTGCGCGTGCGGCGCCGCGCAGTGTAATGCTGGGCATGGCAGATCTGTCGTCCCCGCGAAAGCGGGAACGACAGCATACCGACGCATCAAGGTAACCTCACCACCTAA
This sequence comes from Burkholderiales bacterium, assembly GCA_043758415.1. Taxonomy (GTDB): domain Bacteria; phylum Pseudomonadota; class Gammaproteobacteria; order Burkholderiales; family Casimicrobiaceae; genus Casimicrobium. The sequence goes on along the minus strand of JAYVNO010000025.1, from coordinate 16,616 downwards.
ACTCTATGGAGCAACGCGTGCCCGATCCTCAACACAGTCCCGCCGCCGAGCGCAATCGTCAGCCGATTCTTGAGACGTTGCGACAAGTGTTTCCTGCTAACGGTGCAGCGCTTGAAATTGCGAGCGGCACCGGGCAACATGTCGCATGGTTTGCGGCTGGATTGCCGGGTTGGACTTGGCAGCCTAGCGACGCGCAGGCTGATGGTTTTGCGTCGATTATCTGGTGGTGCGATAAGGCTGGCGTCACCAACGTAGAGCCGCCTGTCGTGCTTGATGTGATGGCTTTGCGTTGGCCGTCTGCTGGTGCGGAATTCAGTATGCGTTTCGACGCAATTTATTGCGCAAATATGTTGCACATTTCGCCGTGGGCGACTTGCGCGGCGCTGATGCAGGGTGCGGCGCGATATCTGACTGCGGACGGTGTGCTCATCACATACGGGCCCTATCTGGAGCGGGATGTGCCGACCTCGCAGGGCAATCTGGACTTTGATGTCAGTCTGCGTGAAACCAACGCGGAATGGGGCATTCGTTGGCTGGATGATGTGGAGCGGCAGGCGGCGCTCGAAGGGTTGCGACTGAGTGCGCGCATCCAGATGCCTGCGAATAATTTGCTGCTGGTTTTCAAACGTACTGAGGTTGCAGAGGCAGCGTCGGGATGACGTTGACGAGCACCGCCAAGCGCATCACCTGTGACCGATGTTTACGCCCGCAAAGTGCCTGCATTTGCCGCTGGATCACACCGACGGCACACGCGGTGGAAGTGGTGGTTTTGCAGCATCCAATGGAGGAGCACAGCGCGAAGGGAAGTGCCCGGTTGCTGCATTTGAGTTTGTCGCGTAGCCGGATGGTGACGGGCGAAGTGTTTGCTGAACGGGCGTTGCAGGCGTTGTTGCACGATCCGTTTGAAATCAACGCTGAGACGACGAAAGATGAGAAACGCACGATCCTGCTGTATCCGCAAACCACGGAAGCTACGTCAGCGCCCCCGATTTTGACGCCTGAAATGTTGCGCGATCCGTCGCAACTGCGACTGGTCGTGCTCGATGGCACCTGGCGCAAGAGCCGCAAGATGCTCCACCTCAACCCGTTGCTGCAACGGTTGCCGCGTTTGTCGCTGCACGACATTCCGTTATCGCGCTACTTGATCCGCAAAGCGCATCGCGCGGATCAACTTTCCACGCTCGAAGCGACCTGTCTTGCGCTGACGCAACTTGAAGGAAACGCCGAGCGGTTTCAGCCGTTGATGAACGCGTTTGACGGGTTCATTGCGCAGCAGTTGGCGCAGCGTGAAGCAGGCATTGCTGCGGAGTCCAAATCGACCACAAATGCGATATAGCTTTTAGCTGAAACGCCCATTTAACTTGGGCAAAGACGCCTTTTTGTTCAATTATCGACTTTTTGCTAAATACGCATCCAAGCCCAATTGGAACGGCGCTTCACGTTAAAAGGTACCATCCAATTTCAACCAACACTCACGCCTAGGAGTCTGTCGGGTTTGAAAAGCATCGGCTGCAAATCCGACAGACTCCTAGAGCGCACCTAAGCGCCCACTAAACCCAAGCCACCGCAGCCACTGGCGGCAATTGCGCCGCTAACGCCCTCCACGACTCGCCCGCGTCTTCACTGAGCCACGCACCGCCTGTGGTCGATGCCATCGCCATGGTGCGGCCATCCGGGGCCAGCGCGAGGCCGTGGCGGTACACGAGGTGATAGGCAAACTGCTGCGGCAGGCCGTCGCGAAACGCCCTCCAGCTTTTACCGCCATCGTCGGTGCGACACACGCACATCGCGCCGGCAATCGCGTAGCGGTGCGTGTCGGCCTGCGCGGGCACCGTCCAGGCGCGCAGCGGATTGACTGGATCAGCGACGATGGTGAAACCGAAATCGGTCGGCATGGGGGCGACCGTGCGCGACCAGTGCGCGCCGCCGTCGACGCTGCGATAGGTGCCCGCATGATGCTGCGCCCACATCACGTCAGGCTGGACGGCACAGGCCGCCATCGCATGCACGTCTTGCACGTTGGCATCGTCTTCAACGTCCGGAGGCATATACGGCGCGTGAAATCCTTTACCCAGCAATTGCCAGTTCGTCCCTGCATCGCCCGTGCCCCACACACCGCCGCACGAGATCGCAATCGTGACGCGCTTGCTGTCACGCGGATCAACGCAAATCGCATGCAAACCGGGATGATCGTTGCCGCCGCCAAACCAGCCTTTGCGCCGCTCGTCGAGCCACAGCGCATCCATCAAATTCCAGCTCGCACCGCCATCTTGCGAGCGGAATAATCCCGCGGGCATGCAGCCCGCCCAGATCGTGCCAGATTCGTGCGCACCGCCAGTCGCAAGCGACCACACGAGGTCAACACTCCACGGCGTCACATCATCGGCCCAAGGCCCTTCCGTCGGTTTCGGCGGAAAGGCGGGGGCGGGAATCTCGGTCCACGTTGCGCCGCGATCCATGCTCTTTTGCAGCTTGACGCCGAAGTGTCCGAGGCGCAATGCTGCGTACCACGCACCATCGCGCGGATCGGCTAGCACCTGCGTCACCGGTTCGCCGTGAAAGTGATGTGAGCTGACCTGCCACACGCCGGTTGGTGTTACGCGATCCGCCGTGAAGAGTCCCTTGCGTGACGCAATTAAAAGTGTCGACACAACCTATCCTCCGCTCAAAGCTTGAATCACCATGATGTTGTCTTCCACCGCAACAGGCAACGCCATGTTGCGACGGCTGACAATCATTTCGTTATTGAGAAACACGGCGACGTGTTTGCGCACATGGCCCTGTTCGTCAAGCACGTAGCGCTCAAGCGCTGGGGCGCTGACGAACGCCTGACGCAATGCGTCGCCGAGCGTTGCCGCATCCACACGCTGCGTAGGACACGGCACGTGCCGCTGCAATTGCGGGGCAAATGAGACGATAGGCATAGCGCGCAGCACCTTCTTGTTGCAACGTTTGTGAAACATCAACCAACGCGAATCAGTTTACGCCGCTGCTGTGAAAACTGCTAGCGGCGGTGCCACAAAAAAGCGAGCCCGCTAAAGCCCGCGCTGCAACGTCTTCTGACGGCTCGCGAGCAGCGCGCCGAGCCACAACGCCATTGCGGAGAAGATCAGCCCGCGCGCCAGCCCGTCGGCATCACTTGCACTTATGCTAGACGCGGTGCTGTCGGCAATCCAGCCCACGACCACCGGCCCGATGATCTGGCCTGCAGCGAAGACGACCGTGAACGCGCTGATGCCCGCAGCCCAATCGTGCGCTGACAAATTGTGGCGAACTAGAGCGGTGGTCGACGCGACGACCGACAAAAATACGCCACCGAAAACGATGCCCGACAACAACACAACCGGCCACACGTTGGTCAACGCGGGCAGAATCGTGGCTGCGCCGAGGAGCGCATTCAACGTGGCCAGCGCGCGACCGCTTTTGAACCGATCCAGCAAGCCCGCCCACACGCGGAAGGACGCCATGCAAGCCACGCCGAGCAACGCATAGAAAACCATGATTTGATTCGCGCTTGCGCCCTGCTCGCGCAGCCACGCAATCACGAACGTCATGTAGCCAATGTAGCCGACGCCAAACATCGTGTAACCGGCGAGCGCAAAGCCAAAATCGGCAACGCGAAACTGGCGATGATGCGACTCTCGTAAAGTGCTGGTCGTCATCAACGGTTGCATCAGACGCGCAGGCACAATCAGTACCAAACTCGCGATTACACACACCAGCGCCAACGCCCACCAGGCCCACGCCCAATTGGCGTAACCATGCCACTTTTGTGCCGTTCCGATCTGATTTAAAAGGGTTGGCACAAGTAGCGCCGACAACGTGATGCCAATGCCGGAACCGCCGTAGTACAAGCCGATCAGCAAACCGCTACGCGACGGATCAAGCGCGCCCAATCGCGCCGCCAATATGCCGCCGGTGATGAACACCCAGGCGCTCGCCACACCGGCCAGCCAGCGTTGCACCAGTAACATCGTGCTGTCGGTAAAGAACCCGCTCAAACCCATGAACAAACTGGCGAGCAACGCACCGATCACCATCACGCTGGCCGCGTTGAACTTGCGCATTAACCACGGCGTCATCAACGCGCCAACGAAATAGCCGAGCGCGTTGCTAGTGTTCATGCTGCCCGCCAGCGTGTACGTCCAGCCGAGGTCGGCGCGCATCGGTGGCAACAGCAAACCGTAAGCAAAACGCGTGATTCCGAGCGAGACGGCAGCACCCAGCGACAAGGCGAGGGCCAGCAAAAACGGAGAGGCGGATAGCCCGCGCACGTCGCCACGACGCGTTAGCGAATCAAGCACAGCAAGACAGCACGCGCTGGTCTGATTTGAGGGTGTCGGTCGGGATGCAACTCCGACGATACACGCACATCAGGGTCGCGGCGGAGCCGCTCCTACAGATGTGAATCACACAACGCCTGCTGCAAGTCCAGTCGCGAATTGAAAATCCCGCCCCGGCGCACTCGCCAGCAAGCGCTTTGTGTACGCATGTTGCGGCGACATGAAGACGTCGCGCGTTGCGCCCTGCTCCACGACAATACCCTTTTGCATGACCAGCACGCGGTCGCAGATTTGCGCTGCTACCCGCAGGTCATGCGTGATGAACAGAATGGCCAAATTGAGTTTCGCCTGAATCTCTTCCAGCAGTTTCAGCACCTGCGCCTGCACTGAAACGTCGAGCGCGGAGACCGCTTCGTCGCAGATCAACACCTCAGGATCTAGCGCGAGTGCGCGCGCGATGCTGATGCGCTGCCGTTGTCCGCCGGAGAATTCATTCGGGTAACGCGACAGCACGTCCGGGCTCAGGCGCACCAACCCCATCAACTCGCGCGCTCGCGCCATTGCGCTCTCGCGTGACAGGCCGAAATTCAGCGGCCCCTCGATGATCGCATCCCCCACGCGCTGTCGTGGATCGAGCGAACGATACGGATCCTGAAAAATAATCTGGATGCGTTTGCGCGCGAGTTTCAAGCTGTCGCGGGTCACGCCGTCAAGCTGTATTTCTCCAAGTCGCATCACTCCCGTTGTCGGGTCGATCAACCGTGTGATGCAGCGCGCCACAGTGCTCTTGCCTGAGCCTGATTCGCCAACGATGCCGACCGTTTCACCGGGATGCAGATCGAGCGTGACTGCCTTCGCCGCCTCAGTCGAACGCTTCTTCTGAAACCAGCCGCCGCTGGTGTACGTTTTGCCCAATTCGCTGACCGTGAGCAGCGCTTTACCCGTATGCGTTTGCCGCTCCGCAGGTGGCTCAATACCGGGCACGGAGGCGATCAGCATTTTCGTATAGGCCTCACGCGGGTGCCGCAGCACCTGCTCTTTCTCGCCCGCTTCCACCTGTTTGCCGTGTTGCAGCACGATCACGCGATCTGCAATCTCGGCAACCACGCCCATGTCGTGCGTAATGAACAACACGGCCGTGCCACGTTCGCGTTGCAACGTCTTGATCAGCGCAAGCACTTCGGCCTGCGTGGTGACGTCGAGCGCGGTGGTCGGCTCGTCCGCAATCAGCAATTTCGGTTCAAGAATCAACGCCATTGCGATCATGATGCGCTGGCGCTGGCCACCGGAGAGTTGGTGTGGATAGCTCGCATAAATACGATCCGGTTCAGGCAGCTTCACGGCCTCGAACATGGCCAACGTTTTTACTTTGCGCGCACTTGCCGAGAGTTTGGTGTGTTCAGCGAGCAATTCGTCAAGCTGGTCACCGCAGGTCATCACAGGATTTAGCGCGGTCATCGGCTCCTGAAAAATCATGGCAACGTCGTCACCGCGAATCGCGCGCAATTGCTCTCGTGACAGCCTCAGCAAGTTGACGCCGTCGAGAAGGATTTCGCCGCTCGCGACTTGCACGTTGTCTGGCAGCAAACCCATGATTGAGAACGAGATGACCGATTTGCCGGAGCCCGACTCGCCGAGCAGGCAGACAATCTCGCCCGCGTTGACCTCAAAGCTGATGTGTTCGGCCGCGAACGGGCGATCCGCGCCAGATGGCAGTGCTATGGAGATGTCGCGAACCGAGAGGACGGCGCTCACCGCTTCTCCCCCCGCTTATTGAACTTCGGATCGAGCGTGTCGCGCAATCCGTCGCCCAACACATTCACCGCCAGCACCGTGAGTCCAAGAAAAATACCGGGGAACCACATGTTGTGTGGGGCGCTGGAGAACACAACGCGCGCCTCGGCCATGATGTTGCCCCACGTGGGAATTTCGCTGGGTAAACCGAGTCCGAGGAAGCTCAAAATCGCCTCAATCAAAATCGCCGATGCGCACACATACGTGCCCTGCACCACCATCGGCGCGATGGAATTCGGCAGCACGTGCTTGAGCAAAATCTTCCACGTTGGCGTGCCGACCGATACTGCCGCCTCGATGTAAGGCTCTTCGCGAATTGACAACACGAGCGCTCGCACGAGACGTGTCACGCGGGGAATTTCCGGCACGGCAATAGCGATGATGACCGTTGACAATTGCGCGCCCCATGCAGCCACCAGCGCGATGGCGAGCAGGATGCCGGGGATCGCCATCATGCCGTCCATCACGCGCATGAGGATCGCATCGACACCGCGAAAGTACCCAGCCACCAGGCCAAGGAATGTGCCGATGATGAGCGACACAATCGCCACCGTGATGCCCACGATGAGCGACACACGAATGCCGTACAGGACGCGGCTATAAATGTCGCGCCCGAAGCTGTCGGTGCCCATGTAGAAGGTGCGCTGCGCGGTTTGATTGTCAGGCCCCGTCCACTCAGCGGTGGTCATGGGTTTTTGATTCATGTTGATCGCATCAAGCCACGACGGATCGACGGTTCCGAGCACGGGGGCGAGGACGCCGAGCAGTACCAGCAAGCTGAGCACGATGAGGCCGAAGCGGACTGCACCGTTTTTCAGGACTTGTTTCAACGTCGAATTCATTGCGTTGAATCCTGTAGGAGCGGCTCGGCCGCGACCCGATGTTGTGATCGCGTGCCGGTCGCAGCAGAGCCGCTCCTACAGAAAATTATTTTCGCGTTAATAACGAATCCTCGGATCAAGAAAAAGGTACGACACATCCACCAGCAAATTGACCATCACATACAAAAACGCAAAGAACAAAATCACACCCTGAATCACCGGAAAGTCACGCGCCAGCACCGCGTCCACGGTGAGCGTGCCGAGCCCTGGAATCGAATACACGCTTTCGGTCACGACGACACCACCGATCAGCAACGCCACCCCGATACCGATCACGGTGACGATGGGCACCGCCGCGTTGGCGAGCGCATGCTTGATCAACACGCGCGACTCCGGCAAGCCCTTCGCGCGTGCGGTGCGCACGTAGTCCTCGGTCAACGCCTCTGCCACGCTCGCTCGCGTAACGCGCGCGATGAGCGCTACGTACACGATGGACAGCGTGAATGCGGGCAGCAGCAAGTGATGCAACCACGGCCCAATGCCGTCTTTTAACGGCTTGTAGCCCTGCACCGGAAACCAGTCGAGCTTGAGCGCGAAAAAGTACACGAACAAATAGCCGAGCACAAACACCGGTATTGAAAACCCCAGCACTGAGAAACCCATCAGCGCGCGATCCAGCCAGCCGCCGTGCTTCCAGGCCGCGAGCGTGCCCAGTGGCACGGCGATGAGCACGGTGATAACGATGGTCAATAGCGCGAGCGAAAGCGTGGGCTCCAAGCGGTCGCCAATCAATTCAACCACGTTCTTTTTGAAGAAAAAAGATTGGCCCAAATCGCCTTGAAATAACCCTTGCGACCACAAGCCAAGTTGCACGAAAAAGCCTCGATCCAGCCCAAGCTCGGTGCGAATACGGCTGATGTCCTCAAGGGTCGCCATGTTGCCCGCGATGACCGCTGCCGGGTCACCGGGCACCAGGCGAATCAGCGTGAAGACGATGATGGCAACGATCAGCATGACCGGAATGGTGGCGAGAATTCGTTTCAGTAAAAAAGAGCCCATGGCGACAACCATACATTACCGACGCCATCAACTGAGCAACTTGCGCGACAATTCCAGCACAGCACTGCCCTTGTAGGAGCGGCTTGCCGCGACCCGCGTCGCGTTGCGTGGGCTCGGTCGCGGCAAGGCCTTTAGTCCTGAGCTTGACGAAGGGCGCTCCTACAAGGCCACCATCTCTACCCAAAGGCAAAAAATCCTATGACATCCACCACAACCCTGCCCAGCACCATGAAATTTATCGACCACGGCGCGGGCGGCCCGGCCACCTGCATGCAGATCGCGACCGGCGCATTGCCGATGCTTGCCGACGACGAGATGCTGATTCACGTCGAAGCTGCGGGCGTCAATCGGCCCGATGTGTCACAACGCTCGGGCTCGTATCCTCCGCCAAAAGATGCTTCACAAGTCATGGGGCTGGAGGTTGCAGGCACGATTGCGGCGGTGGGCTCCGCTGTGTCGCGCTGGAAAGTCGGCGACAAGGTTTGCGCGCTGACACCGGGCGGTGGTTACGCCGAATATTGCAAGACGCCCGCCGCGCATTGCCTGCCAATTCCGGCGGGATTGTCGATGCTTGAGGCCGCTGCGTTGTGTGAAACTTTTTTCACCGTGTGGGCCAACGTATTCGAGCGCGCGCGCTTGCAAGCGGGCGAAACGTTGTTAATCCACGGCGGTTCCAGCGGCATTGGCTCGACCGCGATTCAACTGGCGCGCGTGTTCGGCGCAGCGCGAATCATCGTGACCTGCGGCGATCAGGCAAAGATTGATTACGCCTTGAAACTAGGTGCCGACACCGGTATCAATTACAAAACACAGGACTTCGTTGAGGCTACGATGGCTGCGACCAACGGGCTGGGCGCAGACGTGATTCTGGACATGGTCGGTGCGCCGTATTTTCAGAAAAACATGGCTGCGGCGGCGCTCGAAGGCCGCATCGCGCAGATCGCGTTTCAGCACGGCGTGAAGACGGAGCTCAATATGCAACCGCTGATGATGAAGCGATTGACATGGACGGGCTCGACGTTGCGAGCGCGACCGAAATCAGCGAAGGCCGCGATTGCTGCCGCACTGGAATCGCAGGTTTGGCCTAAATTCGAAACCACGCCCGATGCACTAAGACCGCACATTCACGCGACGTTCCCGTTGGTTGATGCCACAAAAGCGCACCAAATGATGGAAGCGGGAACGCATTTCGGCAAGATTGTATTGACGATTTAGACGATACAGCTTTTTCGCTTAACCCTCATTCGCTATGGGCTTAGCTATATAAATTTTCATAAATCGACTTTTGACGGTTTGTTCCTATAAACCCACTTTAAATGGGTATCTTATAGAAAAGCTGTACGGCGGTGCATGAGCAGTTTTCTGCTTGAACGCATCGCAGCCGCGCGCCTAAATTGCGCGCATAGGGTGTGCGCAGCGCCTCTCAATTTGTCTGTTGCCGCGCTGCAACATCGCTGAAAGTTATACGCCGTATCCATTGCGAAACGACGACGGTCAGCGGCCGACGGTGCTTAAATTGTGGCAGGGGGAAAGCGCTGGTGGACATAGAGCCCAAATGCGCAGCTTCAAGATTTCCAACCATCATTTAGGGGCTTCGTAATGAAAAACACTTTAGTCGCAACGGCGATTTCCGCCTTGCTCGCATCTGCATCTTCAGTCGCATTTGCGCAAAACGTAACGCTCGCCGGTCTGGTCGACGTGTTCGCGGGATCGATTCAGTACTCAGGTGACAAACGCACCGCCAAGCTCGACAGCAACGGCATGACCACCTCATGGTGGGGCGTGTCGGGCTCTGAGGATCTGGGCGGCGGTTTGAAGGCCGACTTCAAGATCAGCGCCTTTTTCCGACCGGATACCGGCGCAATCGGTCGCTTCAACGGCAACGAAAATTTCTTCAGCCGTGACGCCTGGGTTGGCCTCTCCGGCGGCTTCGGCTCGTTCCACATCGGCCGCGATCTCGCGCCGAATTTCTTGCCAACGGTCATCTTCAATTCGTTTGGCGATTCGTTTGCATTTTCGCCGCTCGTGTTGCACGCCAACGTGCCACTGTTCAACGGCACTAACTGGGCGGCTGCTAACGCAGGCGACACAGGCTGGAGCAATCAGGTGCGATACACCACGCCGAATTTTGGCGGTTTGAGCGGCAACGTTCATTACCAGTTTGGTGAAATCGCTGGTAACAACAGCAACCGAAATATCGGTGCCAACTTCCTTTATTTCGGTGGCCCATTTGCACTCGGCGGCTTCGCGCACAGCGTTCGTGCGAACAACCCGAACGCAGGCACCATCGGCAGCGTAGCCGTCGGTTTCAACCAGCAAAAAGCGTGGATGCTGGCCGCCAAAGCGAGCTTCGGCCCAGCCAATTTTTATGCCAACTACGAGAAGGCGAAAAACGACAACTACATCGGCGCAGCGGGCAGTGCCGAGAGCAAAACCTCAAGCCTAAGCGCCGATGTAGCCGCTGGCCCTGGCAAGTTCATGGCGGCCTACGCCAACACCAAGTGGACAACTAGCCCAACCACCGCTCGCAACAACACCAAGCGCAGCACGTTCTCGTTGGGTTACGACTACACCCTGTCCAAGCGCACCGACGCCTACGTCGTGTTGATGAACGACAAGATCACCAACTATGATCGTGGCAACTCGTTTGCAGTGGGCCTGCGTCATCGCTTTTAGCCTTTCGCGACCGCACAGGAACGGTGCCTTCGGGTGCCGTTTTTTTGGCCATGCCGACGACGAACGGAACAAGGCAATGAAAAAAAGCAGCCCGAAGGCTGCTTTTTTTCACAACGTAACGTGTTAGTTCCGCGTCTGATCCACCAATTTGTTCTTGGCGATCCACGGCATCATCGCGCGCAGTTTTGCGCCCACTGTCTCGATCGAGTGCTCGCCCATCAGGCGACGGCGTGACAACAACGTCGGTGCACCGGCTTTGTTCTCAAGCAGGAAGCTCTTGGCGTATTCGCCGGTCTGAATGTCTTTAAGACATTGGCGCATCGCGTCTCTAGTCGCCTCGGTCACGATCTTCGGCCCGGTGACGTATTCGCCGTATTCCGCGTTGTTCGAGATCGAGTAATTCATGTTGGCAATGCCGCCTTCGTAGATCAAATCGACAATAAGTTTCAGCTCATGCAGGCACTCGAAATAGGCCATTTCCGGCGCGTAACCCGCTTCAACCAGCGTCTCGTAACCCGCCTTGATCAGCTCAACCGTACCGCCACACAATACGGCCTGTTCGCCGAACAAATCGGTCTCGGTTTCTTCGCGAAAGTTGGTTTCGATGATACCGGCTTTGCCACCCCCGTTGGCGGAGGCATACGACAGTGCCAGATCACGCGCTTTTTTGCTCGCGTCCTGATGCACAGCCACGAGGTGCGGAACACCACCACCTTGTGCGTAGGTCGAGCGCACGGTGTGACCCGGAGCCTTTGGCGCCACCATCCACACGTCAAGGTCAGCGCGCGGAATCACCGCGCCGTAATGCACGTTAAAGCCGTGGGCAAACGCGAGTGATGCGCCTTTTTTGATGTTGGCGTGAATCTCGTTGGCGTACACAGCACCGATCTGCTCATCCGGCAACAACATCATCACCACATCAGCCGTTTTCACCGCTTCCGCGACTTCAGCAACTTTCAAGCCCGCCTTCAACGCCTTGTCCCAGCTCGGGCCGCCTTTACGCACACCAACGGTGACTTTAACGCCGCTGTCGTTCAGGTTTTGCGCATGCGCATGACCCTGCGAACCGTAGCCCACGATGGTGACTTCTTTGCCTTTGATCAGGCTCAGATCACAGTCTTTGTCGTAATAAACTTTCATTTCAATCTCCCTTTTTGTAGTCCGTTAAATCTTCAAAATCCGTTCACCGCGTCCGATGCCTGAGGCACCGGTGCGCACCGTTTCCAGAATCGTTCCCGGCTCGATGGCCGCGATAAAGGCGTCCAGCTTATGGCTGTCACCTGTCAACTCGATGGTATAGATTTTGTCGGTGACGTCGAGAATGCGGCCCCGGAAAATATCTGCGAGTCGCTTCATTTCGTCGCGATCCTTGCCCGCCGCGCGCACTTTCACCAGCATCAATTCGCGCTCGATGTGATTGCCGTCGGTGAGGTCAACAACCTTCACCACTTCGATCAGTTTGTTCAACTGCTTGGTGATTTGCTCGATGACGTCGTCGCTGCCGTGGGTGACGATGGTCATGCGGCTCATGGTGGTGTCCTCAGTCGTCGAGACTGATAACGAATCAATGTTGTAGGCACGCGCCGCGAACAGGCCAACCACGCGAGCCAGCGCGCCCGGCTCGTTTTCAAGCAGAATGGAGAGGATATGGCGCATGGCTACAGCTCCTCTGCCAGAATCATTTCGGACAACCCTTTACCGCCCGGAATCATCGGGAACACGTTCTCGGTTTCGTCCGTAATGAAGTCCATAAATACCAGTCGATCCTTGAGCGCGAACGCTTCTTTCAGCGCGCCTTCAACGTCGCTTGCCTTCTCGATTTTCATGCCGACGTGACCATACGCTTCGGCAAGTTTCACGAAGTCCGGCAGCGCGTCCATGTAGCTCTCGGCGTAGCGATTGCCGTAGAAGAATTCCTGCCACTGCCGCACCATGCCGAGCGAACGATTGTTCAAATTAATGATTTTCATCGGGATCGAATATTGCTTGCAGGTGGAGAGCTCCTGAATGCACATCTGCACGCTGCCCTCGCCTGTGATGCAGGCAACGGTTGCGTCCGGGTTCGCGAGTTGCGCACCCATGGCATACGGAATGCCCACGCCCATCGTGCCCAGGCCGCCGGAATTGATCCAGCGACGCGGCTTGTCGAATGGGTAATACTGCGCGGCCCACATCTGATGCTGGCCCACGTCGCTGGTGATGATGGCCTCACCCCCCGTGACGTTCCACAGCGCCTGCACAACGGCTTGCGGCTTGATCTTGCCGTCGCCCTTGGTTGGTTTAAACGCGAGGCACTTTTTGCTCTGCCATTGTTTGATCGTGGTCCACCAGACTTTGAGCGCAGCCGAGTCCGGCTTTTTGTCAGACGCTTCGATCAGGCTGATCACGTCATTGAGCACATCGCGAACATAGCCAACGATAGGCACGTCCACTTTCACGCGTTTGGAAATAGACGACGGGTCAATATCGATGTGAATGATCTTGCGGCCCTCGCGAAAAAAATGCCCCGGATTGCCGATCACGCGATCATCAAATCGTGCGCCGACGGCGAGCAATACATCGCAATCCTGCATCGCCATGTTCGCTTCATACGTGCCATGCATGCCGAGCATGCCCACGAACTGCGGATCAGACGCGGGGAAGCCGCCGAGCCCCATCAGCGTGTTGGTACATGGAGCGCCCAGCATACGCACGAGTTTGGTCAATTGCGCCGACGCGTCGTTCAACACCACACCACCGCCAGCATAAATCATCGGCTTTTTGGCCTCAAGCAGCAGTTGCACTGCTTTCTTGATCTGCCCACTGTGCCCCTTGCCGGAAGGGTTGTAGCTGCGCATCGAGATTTCTTTGGGGTAATCAAACGCGCATTTGTTAGCGGTCACATCCTTCGGAATGTCGACCAGTACCGGGCCGGGACGACCGGTCGAGGCGATGTAGAAGGCCTTCTTCATCACCATCGCAAGGTCTTTCACATCTTTCACCAGAAAGTTGTGTTTGACGCAGGGCCGCGTGATGCCCACGGTGTCGCATTCCTGAAAGGCGTCCTGACCAATCGCATGCGTGGGCACCTGACCGCTGATCACGACCATGGGGATCGAATCCATGTACGCCGTGGCGATGCCGGTGACCGCGTTGGTCGCGCCGGGGCCGGAGGTGACGAGACAGACGCCAATTTTTTGCGAAGAGCGCGAATACGCATCCGCCGCATGGACCGCCGCCTGCTCGTGCCGCACCAGCACGTGCTTGAATTTGTCTTGTTTGAATATCTCGTCGTAGATATTGAGTACGGCGCCGCCGGGGTAGCCGAAAACGAATTCGACCTTTTCTTCGGCGAGACAACGCATGATGATTTCTGCGCCCGTCAGGTGGTGCTGTGTCATGGTTTTCCTCAAGAGTTTGGTGATGCCGCACGTCGTCTGGTGTTGACGCATGGCCCCTGAGGGCAATTCAAAACTGGGTATACACGGCCTCGCGCACGCTTTGCACAATAAAGTCTTCCCATGCTTGTGGCGGGTGACTCAACTGTGTGCCCTCGATCAACCCTTAAATGAGCCAATCAAAGCGCCACGGTGTCCGAATGAGAAATTATATGCAAAATTGTTGCGTTGCGGCAAGAACTGCGTTTCACGCGTGTCAGCGCCGTGCCCTACCCGTTCGCGTGGGAGTGCGCGCTCGACCACCGTTTCCATCTTGACGGGGATGACTCGCCGCGCTTCAATAAGCGCCGGTCAATGGGTAAGGAGCTGCATCGTGGCGAAAATCATCAACAACGTCTTGGCGGTGCTCATCCTCGGTTTTGCTGCGGTGCCTGGGGCCGCCACGGCCAATGAAAATGACGATGTGCGGGCAACGATTGCACACCTCTTTCCCGATGCGCTGCACGCGGCGGCCGGTACCTGTTTCCCGAAATATCACCTTGAGCTGTGGCGCAACGATGTCATCGCTCACAAGAAAATCGACGATAGAACATCGCAATTGAAGCTGTCAGGTGCCAGCCCCTGCGCCGTGAGCGAAGACAACTGGCGAATGCTGAAGCGCTACTTCCGATCAGGAATAAACGGTGGCGACGACAACGCGGATTGGAAACCGCCGCGACTCGCCGTGACACTCGAAGGCGGCGGCAGCAAGAGCGCCCCCTTCGCGATGGGGGCGCTGGCCGGTGCTAGCATCAGTACGCTCAATCTTGAATGGGGAAGTGACATTGCCAATTACAACGTGCTGCCGTCCGTAACTGTGGCTGCACACCTGACGCCATTTCCGCTGTATCACGTCAGTCGTGAGCGCGAAAGATTCTCGCCGACGATCCATCTCTCCGACGGTGGCAATACCGACAATCTGGGCGCGCTGGCCGCGATCCGTCATGGTGCAGCAAACGTCATCGTGGTGGCCTCCACCGGGGACGGCAGCGGCAACATGCGCTCATTGTGTCGCGCAAAAAATCATCTTGAACTCGACGGCACATACCGCGTGAAAGTGCCTGAACTGGGTCGGCTCGATTGGGTGTGCAACGCGCTGCTCGGCGCGCACGAGCGTGTGGTGTGGGGCGATAAGGCAATCACCAAACTGGTGTGCTAACACAATGTCGAGATTACCACGTTGAACTCAAGCTACACGCTGTTCGGCGCGTATTTCGATCTGGGTCGGCACGTCGCGGCGCAGATTCGCTGGGACGACACAGGCAAAACCAACCTGCTCACGGCCAACGAAGCGGACGCACCCGACTTCGACAGCCCACCCACGATGCATCCGAAATGACGCGCTGATCCGACGCCCCCATGCGCAGTTGAAGATGATGAAAACGTGCAACAGCTTTGTTCTGTAATCAATATTGCATTGGGCGTGGGCGAACGTTACGGCACAAGTCGACTTTCAGTTAAATGTGCTTATTAGCCCTGATTAAATGGGCATTGCAGGCCCAAGTTGCTACGCCTATTTTCGGGTTCTTTTACTGCGGGCAGATGTAGCCCGTCCCACCCGGTGCCGTGAAGCAGCCGACCGATTCCGGCAGCAGCATTTTTGGCAACCACAACACGATGTCGGGGAACAGCACGACGAACGCGATGGTCAGAAAGAACACCGCATACATCGGCAGCGAACGCACTACCGCCATACCGAAACCCACGCCGACATATTTCGATGCGACAAGCAGCGACAACCCGTACGGGGGCGTGATGAGCCCAAACACAGGTGTGGTGATGACCACCACGCCCATGTGCAGCGGATGAATGTTGCCGACCTCGGTCAGCTTGTTGATGATCGGCATGAAGATAATGATCGCAGGCACAGCGTCAAGAAAGTCCCCCACGATCACGAACAGCACGACGAGCAAGAACATAATCATCGCGCCGTCGTTGCCCGCGATGCCAGTGATAAACGTCGCCACGATATCCGGCCCACGCAAATACGCGACCATCCAACCAAATGTCGAGGCAGCGGCGAATAGAGCAACCCCGCGTACATGAAATCGCGTGGCAACTCGTAGACGTGACGTGGTCGATACACTGGAATCAACACGGCAAGGATGTACACGCAGGCAATCATGCCCGCCTCAGTTGGCGTAAACCAGCCGCTCAAAATGCCGCCCATGATGATCACCGGGATCACCAGTGGCAGCGCTGACGCGCGCGTCGCACCGGCGATCTCGGCAAACGAGGCGCGCTGATTTTTGATACTGACCGGTCCCCAAAAATAGCTGTACACCATGAGTCCGATTCCGATCAACACACCTGGCACTACGCCCGCCAGAAACAGCCCACCAATCGACACGTTGCCGGTTGCGCCGTACACGATCGCCATGATGCTCGGCGGGATCAAATTCGCCATCGTCGAGGCCGATGCAATCAGCGCGGCGGTGAACGCGCGGTCGTAGCCTTCCTTGTCCATCTCTGGCGCGACCGTGCGGCTCAACACGGCAACGTCTGCCGTCGACGAACCGGAAATTCCCGCGAAGAACATGGAAAACAACGTCACCACCTGAGCGAGC
>JAYVNO010000024.1:0-50721 GCA_043758415.1 Burkholderiales bacterium | reverse complement strand
TGTCGTAGGCGTAGTGAACCGTGTAGGGCGTGCAATCCTCATTGGTCAGGCGGGCCGAGCCGGCGCCAATGGCGATGAATGGCCGCTTTTTCTCCGCCGCGACTTTTGACATGGCGATGGCGGTGCCGGAGCTGGTGCCGCCGACGAGCATCGCGAGGTTGTCTTTGTCCATCCATTCCCGCGCTTTGGAGCTGGCGACGTCGGCTTTGTTTTGATGATCGGCGGTCAACACTTCAACCGGGCGACCCAATACTTTGCCACCGAAATCGGCGACCGCCCACTTGATCATTTCGCCGCCAGCTGGCCCGTCGATATCGGCGTACAGGCTCGACATGTCGGTAATGAAGCCGATTTTGACCGCGCCGGTATTCGCGACCTGGGCGGACGCGGCAGCGGCGAAGGTGACGGCCACTGCGGCCACGAGTGCGTTGAGTTTCATGTTTTCTCTCCCTATTGTTTCTGTATCAAAAGCGGTGTTAATAAATGCGAGCGTTCAGCGACAACCAGATCGCCAACCTGATTAAACGCCCAGATACTCTTGCAGCATACCCATGTTCTGGGTCAGCTCATTCTGTGCAAACTGTTTCACGATCATGCCGTGCTCCATCACGTAAAAACGATCCGCCAATGGCGCGGCGAAACGAAAATTTTGTTCGACTAATACGATCGTGTAGCCCTTCGCCTTGAGCGTCAAGATCATCTCGCCGAGCTTTTGCACGATGACCGGCGCGAGTCCTTCCGAGATTTCGTCGAGCAGCAGCAAGCGCGCACCCGTACGCAAAATGCGCGCGACGGCGAGCATTTGTTGCTCACCGCCTGACAGCCGTGTGCCGGGGCTCGACGCGCGCTCTTTCAGATTCGGGAACATCGCGTAAATTTCATCGACACTCATGCCACCAGGCGCGAGCGTGGGCGGCAACATCAGGTTTTCTTCCGCCGTGAGGCTCGCGAAAATGCCGCGCTCCTCGGGGCAGTAACCGACGCCCAGATGCGCCACTTTATGCGGGGCCAGTTTGATGGTTTCAGTACCGTTGATGCGAATCGAGCCTTTGCGTTTGCCGGTCAATCCCACGATGGCGCGCATCGTCGTCGTGCGCCCCGCGCCGTTGCGCCCGAGCAGCGTCACCACTTCGCCCTGATGCACCGTCAAATTCACGCCATGCAGAATATGCGATTCGCCGTACCAGGCGTGCAGGTCTTCGATGCGCAAGAGTTCTGTGGTCATCAGTGCGCCCCCTGCAATTCGGTGTCGACCGTGCCCATGTAGGCTTCGATTACCAGTGGGTTTTGGGAGACTTCGGCGTACGTTCCGTCAGCAATGATCGCGCCGCGCTGTAACACCGTAATGCGATCCGCAATGGAGGCGACTACGCTCATATTGTGCTCCACCATCAGAATCGTGCGACCGGTCGACACCTTTTTGATGAGTTGCGTCACGCGGTCCACGTCTTCGTGTCCCATGCCTTGCGTTGGCTCATCAAGCAGCATCAATTCCGGCTCCAGCGCCAGCGTCGTAGCCAGCTCCAGCGCACGTTTGCGACCGTACGGAAGATTGACCGTCAACTCGTCGGCGAAGTCCTGCAAGTCCACTTCGGCAAGCAGCTGACGAGCGCGATCATGCAGATGAAACAGCGTGCTTTCGGACTTCCAGAAATGAAACGAGGTGCCGAGGTTGCGCTGCAATGCGGCGCGCACATTCTCCAGCACCGTCATGTGCGGAAACACGGCCGAAATCTGGAAGGAGCGCACGATGCCGCGTCGTGCCGTTTGCGCGGGCTGTTCGGTGGTGATGTCGACTCCGTTGAACACGATGCTGCCGGTGGTCGGATGCAAAAACTTGGTCAGCAGGTTGAAAAAAGTCGTTTTGCCGGCACCATTGGGCCCGATCAGCGCATGAATATGGCCGCGTTGAACCTTAAGATCGACGCTGTTGACCGCGACGAATCCCTTGAATTCTTTGGTCAGACCGCGCGTTTCAAGGATGTATTCAGCGGACAAAATGCTCTCCGGGGGTTCAGATTGCGGCGGCGGGCACGTTGCAATCCGACAGGAAATTAGGTTTCGCGCATCGCGTCGCTGAGTCTGAACTTAGCGCCACGCGACCGCTGTTTGGCCTATGAGTTTTACAGGAATTTGCTGCTGTTGCGATGCGAATTGTTAGCAAGCTAAGGTAAACCCCACATGTATGACGACCGCCCAAGCAGAATGCACTCATGCATGCGCCAGCGCCCGTCGCTGCGCAAACCAGAACGCGGACACCGCCAACACTGCGAGCGCGCAGAGGACCGCCAAACCCACGGTGTAGTTGCCGGTCGCGACCCAGAGTGCTGCGAGCATGGACGGCGCGACGGCGCGGGCTATTGCGGTGGGAAAGCCGAGCAAGCCGTTCAACGACGCCGCTCGTTCGCGCGACACGTAGGTGGCCATCGCAGTCGCTTTGACGATAGTGATCATGCCGTTGGCCATGCCATAAAGTAGCGCATAAAAAATCGCGACCCACGTTGATTGCAACCCGAGCGCGAGCACGAACAACGCAGCAGGCAACAGCGTAGGAATCCAGCGGTTGGCCTTGTGAACGTCCCTATTTTTCTCGGTGAAAAACAACAGCAATCGACCCGCGACTTGTAGCGCGCCAATGGAGGCGGGGATCGCGATGACCCAACCCTCCGGCAGGTTGCGTTCGCGCAAAATCGACACCAAATGGCCGCCCATGGCGGTGGTAATTCCCGAAAACAGCACGAAAAACGCGGCCAGTCCCCAGAACGGAAAATGGTGCGTGAATTCAACCAGCTTCTTCGCACCGATGCCTTCGTGATGCGCCTGAGCGGGAGGCTCGCCGCGTAGCCAATACGCGTGGATCGGCAGGCAGATGAGTACATGCAGCGCGCCCAATGCGATCACAGCATTGCGCCAGCCGAACGCGCTGATCAGCCACGCGCCGAGCGGGATGAACACCGTACTGGCGAGACCGCCGAGAAAGGTGAGCGTGATGATTGCGCGACGGAAGTCCTGCGGATAACGACGGATCAACACCGAAAACGCGGGCTGGTACAACGTGCCCGACATCGCGATGCCAATGGCGATCCACACCGCATACAACTGCCACTGATTCTGAACCAGTGAGATGACGATAAAGCTCGTGCCCGCGAGCAGCGAACCTACACACATCACGGCCCGCGCCCGACCCGCGTCGATCAGCCGACCCACCAGAATAGCAAGCACGCCCTCCATCAACAGCGCGAGGCTGAACGCCAACGCGGCATCGACGCGTGACAACGACAAGTCGCGCTCGAAATGCTCCAGCAGCAACGAGAACATGTAGAACAACGTGCCCCAGCTGATGAGCTGGGCGAGGGACAGCCACATGACGAAACCGCGTGGCGGATGGGCGACGATGGCGGGAATCACAGCAGGCAGGGCCGTGATAGCCTCGCTTTGCTTGGTGTTGGTTGGCGCTGGGTCGCCGTTATTCTCGCTGCTGCCACTATTTTGCACGTTTAAATGGTATCAGCTTTTGTCTGAGCGCCTTGTTTCATTGGGGCTAAATTCAATATTCATGATAAGTCGACAATTAGCCGAATCGGCATGTAAGCCCAATATAAATGGGGATTTCAGCGTAAAGCTGATTGAGTAAGTTGGCTAAGCGACCGTTATTTTCGACACCTTTGAAGCATCCGCGCAGCCCGCTGCCGTGGGTCGTATTGCTGCCGCTATTTGCATTTCTGGCGTGGTTTTATCTGCCAGTGACGCGTGGCGACTTTGTGGCAGACGACTACGTTTTCCTGGCGACATCACGCATGGTGGACACGCCGCTGGCCGCATTCTGGCAAAGCCATTTCTACGAGCCGTACTATTTCCGCCCGATTGGCGTGCTGTCGTGGTGGCTGCTGACGCGGCTTTTCGGACTGGATTACAGCTCGCACAGCCTGATCAATTTGTTCCTGCATATGGCGAACGCGGGGCTACTGCTGTGGTTATTGCGAGCGCTCGCTCTTCGCGCGAGCGCCGTGATTGCTGGGGTTGTGTTTTTTGCGCTCGGACCGTTTGCATTGGCAACAATCCTTTGGCCGTCCAATCGCTTTGATTTATTGGCGGTCGGATTCTTGTTGATGCAGGCCATTGCGATGGTTCGCGCATTGCAGGGCAACATGTTCGCGATGCCGTTGGCGATGTTGGCTGCGCTCGCGGCCTGCTGGAGCAAGGAGCTGGCGTACCCCGTCGCGACCGTGATGGCATTGGTTGGATTGGCCGCGAGCGGCGTGCCGTGGCGGAGGAGAGCGGTGCTATTCGCGCTACTCGGCGCGGCCATTGGGGGCGCATTTTTCGTCCGTCACGTCATCGTCACCAGCGCCTATGCGTTGGCTGGCGTCGACCCGATTGGGCAAATTGTCAATGGCGCGAGCGCGATGATTTCGTCGTTGCCGCGGCTCACAGAACTGATAATCGGCAGAGAGCGATTGCCATGGTTCGGCTGGGGAATACTCGGCGCGGTGCTCGCAGCACTTATTTGGGCGCGGCGGGACGCAACCGACTTGAATCGATTGCTGAGCGGCGCGACCGTCGTGCTTCTTGCAGCGTTCGTCGTGCAAACGCCGCTGGCCAAAGCTTTCTCGCCGATGCTGGACGGTAGCGCGTTCGGCACCATTACATTTGCGCGCTTCTACTATGCGCCGTGGGTCGCCGCCAGTGTCATAGTCGCATTGACGGCGTCGCGCGGTCAACTCGGTGACTTCGCGGCATTGACTATTATCGGCGTGACAATCGCGACCGCGATGACGGCGCGACCGCTGTCGGAATCATTCGCAACCTGGACTCGCAACGAGGTCAGATCGGTTTCCGTCGCAGCCACCGCGGCCGTGGAAGCGGGCACCAGCGACAACCAGCCTTGCGTCTTTGTCTTCCTCGGCACCCAGCGCAACCTCCCTTATTTCCGCATGTTTTCGGATGTTACGGTGAAGGCGCGTACGACCATGCCCGACAAAGTGTGGCGTTGTCACGTGATGACCGAGAGCACGCCGTGGTTATTCGCGTTTCCGACGACATTAACGCCCGTGGACTTACCGCTGCGACCGATACTCAACGCAGACGGATCGGCCAAGCCCGACTCGATCTGGAGCAGCATTCGATACCGCTATCGGTTGCCGACCAAAGAACTGGCTGCATTGCCAAACGCACGTTTTTTTGATTGGCGGGGCGATCAGTTTGTTGAGGTGACAGACGATGTACAGCGCGGTGAACGCAAAGTCAAATCACAGGATTGGTAGTGTTTCACGTGAAACATGCGCTCAGCTTCAGCCGCTCACTTCCTCGAAGCGCACTCGCTCGGTAGAATATGCTCTCCCTTTCTGGCCAGTGTTTCACGTGAAACACTACTCGCAGCACCCCAAAATGATCTATCCCGAGCGCTTCGATGTCATTGTCGTCGGTGGCGGCCACGCTGGCAGCGAGGCGGCACTGGCCGCCGCACGCGCTGGCGCGCGCTTTGGCGTGAAAGTGTTGCTGCTCACGCACAGCATCGAAACGCTGGGTCAAATGAGTTGCAATCCGTCGATTGGCGGCATCGGCAAGGGGCACTTGGTCAAGGAAGTGGATGCGCTCGGCGGCGCGATGGCGATTGCCACGGACGAAGCGGGCATTCAATTCCGCATTCTTAATTCGTCAAAAGGTCCGGCAGTTCGAGCGACGCGCGCGCAAAATGATCGCGTTTTGTACCGCGCCGCGATCCGTTCGCGCATCGAAAACCAGCCTAATTTGACGCTGTTTCAACAGCCCGTGGATGACGTCTGCGTCGCGGGCGAAAGGGTCACAGGCGTCCGAACGCAGATGGGCGTGACGTTTGAGGCTGCAACCGTCGTGTTGACGGCGGGCACTTTTCTGTCCGGCCTGATCCATATCGGCCTGCAAAATTACACGGCGGGTCGCGCAGGCGATCCCGCTGCGACCACGCTCGGCGCGCGCCTCAAGGAAATGAAGCTGCCGCAAGGCCGCCTGAAGACCGGAACACCGCCACGCATTGACGGCAAAACCATTGATTTCGCGAAGCTCGGCATTCAACCGGGCGACGATCCCGCGCCCGTGTTCAGCTTCATGGGCAACCGCGCCATGCATCCGCGCCAGATGCCGTGCTACATCACGCACACTAACGAACGGACGCATGAGATCGTGCGTTCGGGGCTGGATCGTTCGCCGATGTTTACGGGCGTGATCGAGGGCGTCGGCCCACGCTATTGCCCGAGTATCGAAGACAAGATTCATCGCTTTGCCGACAAGACGAGCCACCAAATCTTCCTCGAACCGGAAGGCCTGACCACGCACGAGTATTACCCGGCTGGCGTGTCGACAAGTCTGCCGTTTGACATTCAGCTCGCCTTGATCCGGTCGATGCACGGGCTAGAGAACGCACACATTTTGCGACCCGGTTACGCCATTGAGTATGACTATTTCGATCCACGCCAGCTCAAACAAACGCTCGAAACCAAGTATCTCGAAGGCCTGTTCATGGCTGGGCAGATCAACGGCACGACTGGTTACGAAGAGGCGGCGGCCCAAGGCTTGCTCGCGGGCGTGAACGCCGCACTGAAATCCCAAGGCAAAGAAGGCTGGTGTCCGCGTCGCGACGAAGCCTACCTTGGCGTGTTGGTGGACGACCTCACGACGCAGGGCGTCAGTGAGCCGTACCGCATGTTCACCAGTCGCGCCGAGTATCGGCTGCAGCTGCGCGAAGACAACGCCGATATGCGCCTGACGGAGCAGGGGCGGGCGCTTGGGCTCGTCGATGATGCGCGGTGGACTGCATTCAACCAAAAGCGCGACAGTGTTTCACGTGAAACCGAACGCCTAAAATCGACGTGGGTCAATCCTGCGCTACTGTCCAGTGAGCGGGCGATGACGTTGCTTGGGACGACGATCGAGCGGGAATACAGCTTGTTTGATTTGCTGCGGCGACCGGGCGTGACGCATTCGGCGATTTCTGCATTACGCGATGAATTGGGCCTGAAAGCGAAGAGCGATCACCTCGCCACGGCGACTGTAGGCTGGGTTGAAAACCCAGCATCGTCAGAGACTCTGATGGCCGCTGGGTTTTCAACCCAGCCTACGGTTCTGCACGAATGCGTCAGCGAACAGGTAGAAATCGCTGCCAAATATGCAGGCTACATCGACCGCCAGCAAGACGAAATCGACCGTCAACGGGTCAACGAAAACCTTCGATTCCCGCCCGATCTTGACTACACCCAAGTACGCGGACTGTCCAAAGAAGTGCAAATCAAGTTGTCCGCGCAACGCCCCGACACGCTGGGGCAAGCGGGTCGAATCTCTGGCGTCACACCTGCCGCCATTTCCCTACTCCTCGTCCACCTGAAAAAGGGTCGACTAGCGGAGATGGTGGCGTGACAAACGCTTCTCGTAGGGTGGGCACCCCGTGCCCACCAACACCGCGCAGAAGCGGTTGGATTCGTTTGCCGCCGCTTGGTGGGCAGAGGCTGCCCGCCCTACCGCTATGAATAGTGAAAACAAAACCGCCACGCGCCCCAGCGCGGCTCCAACGGGTAAGCGCCCCAGCGTGCGTCCCGGAATCAACCCACAAGGCCAAGGCATGACCACTTCTGCAGGGCTGCGCCCCGTGATTGACCGACCATTGAAACGTGAACAAATCGAGTTCACCCCGGAGCTGCGCGCCGAGTTGCGCGCCAAGCTCGATGCGGGCTTGAGCGAAATGCGCCTGACCGCCAGCGACAAGCAAAAGAGCACGCTCATCGAATCACTCGCCTTCTTAAACGTTTGGAACGCGGTCATCAACTTAACCGCCATCCGCGACCCGCACGAGCAACTGGTGCAACACATCCTTGACTCGCTGTCAGTGCTGTATTGCATCCCGAAAGAGTCGACCACGCTGCTCGACGTCGGCTCCGGCGGCGGCTTTCCGGCGCTGCCGATTGCCGTTATGCGGCCCGATCTTGAGGTGGTCGCCGTCGATTCCGTACGCAAAAAAACCGACTATCTGGCCAAAGCCGCAACCCATTTGAACATCGGCAACCTGAGCGCAATTCACACCCGCGTCGAGGACCACCCGGTCACCTATGACGTGGTGATCTCCCGAGCCTACGCCTCACTCAAAGATTTTGTGACGAGCGCCGAACATTGTTTGGTCGAAGACGACGAAAGTCTGATGCTCGCCATGAAAGGCAAAACCCCCAACGAAGAAATTTCAGATCTGGCTGGTACCGGTTGGGTCGTAGATCGTAAGCGGGCGCTCACTGTGCCGTTTCTTGAGGCAGAGCGGTGTCTGGTTTGGTTGGAGAGGGCGTAAGTGAGTGTTGAGTCAATATAGTCTATGTAGGGTGGGCACCCCGTGCCCACGACAACGGTGGCGGAACGTCCAAGCCATGGTGGGCAGAGGACTGCCCACCCTACCATCATCCGGAGCGTCGTCATGACCGGCATCAACGACCTCGCGTCGCTAATCATCGCGACGCTCATCTTCCTCGCTATTCCCGGCCCCGGCACGATCAAGCTTTTCACTTCGATGGCCGAGACGAATGGCGGGTCGAAGGCGGGTTTCTGGGCGACACTCGGGCTGATGGCGGGTGACGCCGTTTGGATGGTGCTGGCGCTTTCGGGCGTTGCAGCGCTCGCTGCCGCGTACCCGCGCGCGTTCGATTTGTTGCGTTATGCCGGTGCGGCGTATCTGGCGTGGATCGGCTTCACGCTGATCCGCGACGCAAAGCAAACCTTGGGCGAGGGCGCGGTCGCCACGGTCGCAATAAGTGCTGGACGCGGGCCGTGGCAATGGTTTCGCGAGGCGATGCTGGTGTCGCTGTCGAACCCGAAAGTGATCGGCTTCTATGTCGCCTTCTTTCCGCTGTTCATTGATCAGTCGACGTTTGATGGTGTAGCGACCTATGCGCGCATCATGACCGTCGTGCTGGTGATCGTGTTTGGGTATTGCATGTGGCTCATCGTCGCCGCGCAAATGGCGAAACGTGTGTTCACACGCTATCCGGAAGCAGGCGCGTGGCTCAAGCGCGCAGCGGGTGTAGCGTTGCTCGGGTTCAGCGTCAAGTTTGCGTTGCAGAAATGAAAAGTCTTTGTAGGAGCGGCTTGCCGCGACCCGCCCACGCTGCCGGTTCACGTTGGGTCGCTGCAAGCCGCTCCTACATTTCGATAGAGCAACAATGATCAGAACCATCGCCATCGCCAACCAAAAAGGCGGCGTCGGCAAGACCACTACCGCCGTCAACCTTGCGGCTTCTCTCGCGGCACACAACCGCCGCGTGTTGCTGATCGATATTGACCCGCAGGGCAACGCGACGATGGGTGCGGGCATCAACAAAAACGCGCTGGAGACCAGCGTGTACACCGTGCTGCTCGGCGAAGCGTCGATGCTGGATGCGCGAGTCGAAGCAACGGGCGGTTTCGACGTGATCCCGGCCAATCGCGAGCTGGCGGGCGCAGAAATCGAGATGGTCTCAATGCCGGATCGCGAGACCAAATTGAAAGACGCGATTCACACGTTGAAAGCCGCGATTGCTGCCGTCGCCAATCAGTACGATTACATCCTGATCGACTGCCCGCCCACGCTCAATCTGCTCACGCTCAACGCGCTCTGCGCGGCTGACAGCGTGCTGATCCCGATGCAGTGCGAGTATTACGCGCTCGAAGGCCTGTCCGACCTCGTGCAGACGCTGCGCAAGATGCAACAGCACCTGAACCCGAGCCTCGTTATCGAGGGCCTGCTGCGCACCATGTACGACCCGCGAATTTCGCTCTCTATTCAGGTCGCAGCGCAGCTCCAGCAACACTTCGGCAGCAAGCTTTTTGCCACAATCATTCCACGCAATGTGCGACTCGCCGAGGCGCCGTCACATGGCCTGCCAGTGTTGCTGCTGGACAAGGCGAGCAAGGGTTCGCAGGCGTACATGCAGTTGGCGGCAGAGTTGCTAGCCAAGCATGAGGTCACCGAAGCGCAACTTGCGATGACAGCCTGATGTCGTTGAACACGGGCCACGTGCTGACGACGGCGCGCTTGACACTCGCCGACATAACGGAGGCGGATTTAGCGGCGACCTATCAAACTGATCGCGATCCGCTGGTGTTGCGCTACATCGGCGACGGCACGCTCAACTACAACGGTCGCGGCGAGATTCCGTTCTTCCGATTGACGCGATCAGACTTTGACGTCGCCAACCGACGTTCGAGCAGGGCGCGCAAGTAGGGTGGGCACCCCGTGCCCGCCGTGCCTTGACAACAAATATTCGGTGGGCAGAGGCTGCCCACCCTACGCTTAGAACAGAGAAGAAAATGGCAACGAAATTAAAAGGCCTCGGCCGCGGACTTGACGCTTTGCTGATGCCGGAGCCGACCCAAATCGATGCGCCCGCGAATGGCATGACTTCACTCGCCATCAAAGAACTTCAGGCTGGCAAGTTCCAGCCGCGTCGCCGCTTTGATGATGCCTCGCTTGCCGAGCTGACGTTGTCGATCAAGGCGCAAGGCATCATGCAGCCCATCGTTGTGCGCAAAACCTCGTCAGGCAAGCATGAAATCATCGCCGGCGAGCGTCGCTTCCGCGCGGCGCTTCTGGCGGGCCTTGCCGAAGTGCCGGTCATCGTCAGGGACGTCGACGACCGCACGGCGCTCACCCTCGCGCTGATCGAAAACCTGCAACGGCAGGACCTAAACGCGATTGAAGAGGCGCACGGCCTGCAACGGCTGATCGCGGAATTCAGCTTCACGCACGAGCAGGCGGCCGACGCCGTCGGCAAGTCGCGTAGCGCGGTGTCGAATCTGTTGCGCCTGTTAGAGCTCGCCGCGCCGGTGCAAGACCGCGTGATCGCGGGCACGTTGGAGATGGGCCACGCCCGTGCGCTGGCGCCGTTGCCGAAAGACAAGCAGGTGATGCTCGCCGAGAACATTGCCATCAACGGCCTGTCGGTGCGCGCAACCGAGGCATTGGTGAAGCAGGAAAGCGGCGCGCTCGACAAAAAGCGTCCCGGCGTGCCGACGCATCAGAGCAAGCAGGAAAAACTCGGCCTGGTGATGCCGCGCGACGCCGATCTCGACCGCTTAGAGACCGAACTTGCCGACACCCTCGGCACCTACGTCGAAATCACCCATCAGGCCAATGGGCAGGGCGAACTGGTGATTCGCTACGCTAGTCTCGATCAACTCGACGGGTTGATCGCGCGCATGAAACGTTAATTGAGAGGCAAGCAGGCATGTTTTCAGCTGAAGCTTTTGATGGCGAATTTTTGACCGACGCCGTTCGCCGCGTGGCAGACGGCGCGTCGCTTGACGGGTTTGGCGGATGGTTCGTCACCACGCTTCACGCGAGGGCGGAAGCTGCGCCGCCGCTCGGTGCGGATAGCCGCCGATTTCTACTCCATCTGGCGCGACAGTTTTGGGGCAATGTACCGAGGCCGACAGCGAGCTGGCGGGTGCTAGCTGCGCCAAAAATCGAGCGCAACGACACCTGTTATTGCGGTTCAGGCAAAAAATATAAACAGTGCTGCGCCGAGTACGCCAATATTCCGTTTCCAATGCCCGCCCATGCGATGTTTGCGCTGGCGCTTGATGCGGTGATGCCCGAATCGCTGACGGTTGCCGACTGGGCACATGTACCGGCATTGGCGCTCGCGCAGGCCGCCGATTTTTGGCGTGATCGCGGTGAACCTCAGCGCGTTGTTGCTGTATTAGGCGCGTATTTCGCACAGCATCCGAAGTTAGACGCGCGTAGTGAGCCCGCGCTCGATGCGCTGTTCAACGCGATGCTCGAACTCAACATGGAGCGCGAACGGCGCGAGCTGATCGAGCGGCTCGCGAAGCATCCCGACAAAACACTGGCAACCACTGCACGCTGCCGCCTGTGCACGATGCTGACGGATCGCGGCGACTTTGAGGCGGCATGGAAATTATTTCATGACACGCAACGCTTCAACCCGAGTGACGCGCAACTAGCGCATCTGGAACTCATGATGCTGCTATCCGAAGGACGCAGTGACGAGGCTGCGTTGCGCGCTAAAGTGCTCGCGGCCCAGCTACGTCGGCGCGGCCCGGAGTTCGCGCCGCTGGCCGACGTGCTTGAGCGCATGGGTCGAGACGGCATGCGCGGCTTGACCGACCAGATGGCCGACGACGAAGACAGTGATGACGCCGGTGAAGACGTTGCCTTGTGGCTCACGCTGGCTGAGAGCATTGCCAAGCCTGTTGCGGCAAGCGCGCCGACGACGCGCTACAAAATCGAGCGCAATGAGCAGATCGACCCCGACAATCCGCTCAATACGCACGTCGATGCGTGGATCACAGCGGACAAACAACTCATCGCGCTTGAGCGTAAATGGTCGCGCCAATTTCCAACGGTTGAGCCGCATCTCATCGAGCTGGCGGCGGACGCCGAAGTCGTGCTTGCCGAGCTGCCTGATGTCCTCAAGTTCCTGCGCAGCAACCCCGATGCGTGGCTGAGTTTCACCATTCTTGACGTGTTGCTGCGCGCGGGAGACATGTTGTGGAGCGAAACCGATTCGGCCAGAGTGCTGCGCGCCAATCGCGATCTCGCGCTCTATGGCGTCAAGCTTTTGCGCAGCCTGCTGGCGGAAGAAAAAGTGCAGGTGCCGTGGGCAGCGCTGCCGCATCGACCGCTGTTGCGCGTGGTGGCCTGGGCCATCACATACTGCGATTTCTCGCGCGATCAAAAACAAAAAGTAGAACTCGCCGAGTGGCTGTTGCGGCTCAATCCAGCCGACAACCACGGCTATCGCAGCGTGGTGGTGGG
The DNA here is from genome assembly GCA_043758415.1 of Burkholderiales bacterium. GTDB lineage: Bacteria > Pseudomonadota > Gammaproteobacteria > Burkholderiales > Casimicrobiaceae > Casimicrobium. The sequence goes on along the minus strand of JAYVNO010000024.1, from coordinate 37,952 downwards.
CGACTACCTCAAAGCCGGTCGCGCGGTGGATGCGCTGGTGCTGCTGGACAAATATCCGAACGATTTCGGCTGCGGCGCATTTGATCGTGCGTTGGGTTTGTTTCAACTGAATCGGCAGGATGACGCGTTGTTGGCCTGGCAGCAAGCCTGCAAAACCTCGCCCCTGGTGGTTGAGTTTCTGCTCGCCGATGCACTTGCACCAGTGCCAGAAAATGAGTCGGGTTTCATGCAGGTCGGCGGCCCGGAGGAGGCGCACGAGTACGCCGCTGATCGTCGTGCGGCGTGGCAGCAATGCGGTGCCTTGGTTTGGGCGCGCACGCTGCCGCGACCGGTGGTGAAGCCGCCGAAGCCCGCGTCAACGAAAACGGGTAGCACCCGGCAATCGCCTGCGGCGGGCCTGCGTGAACTTCCGGTTCCCGCGTTTACGCCCGCGGACTGGAAACGACTTGACAACGCGTTCGTCGACGCCATCACCGCACATGGCTTCATCATTAGCATCGCGTCAAGCCCCGGTTCGACCTCGCCCCAAGAATGGTTGGCGGAGCTGCTCACACTGTGCCGCTTGCCGCCGCCCGACGACAACAGCCACAAGCGCGAAGTCAAGCTTTTCACCGACCTTCTCACCGCTATTTTTGCGCTCCACAACCGAGCACGCACGATCATTCTCGCGAACCAGAATGGCACCACCCTTCCGCCAGGGCTGTTCGAACCGCTCAACCCCGCTGCGACCGGCCACGCGGCGCGCTGGACGCTGGGCTTTGTGCGCGCGGCAGAAAAGCGGGGCGGCGCGTGGCGCTCCGTTGGCATGACCGTGAACAGCAAAAGCGGACCCTTCGCACCGCTCTACACGCTGGCAGCGCGCGCGCCGTTTGCCGTGGGTGGCTGGCGCGTCGACGCCGAGGATCAGCGTCCGCTGCTGTTCGCGGTCGCCGATGAGACCGCGAGCGAAATGGAGCAGCTAAACGTCGCGCTGGCAAAGATCTGGGCGGGGGTAGCGCCGTTCAACGGTGCGCAAACGGGTTGAGCGGATCGACAAAGCAAGATACAGCTTTCCGCTGAATGCGCCATTTGATATGGGCAAAATGTCGGATTTGTGCGATTATCGACATTAGGCATAAACGTGACTTTTTCCTCTAGTGAATAAGGGTTTCAACGTAGAGTTGTTGCCGATTTTTTCCGAAAACTACTGCAGCAAGCGGGATTGCCTAGCGCGCAACTGAAGGCGCATCTCGATGCGAAATCTCCACCACTACTGCGCGTGCGGCGAGCGCAGTCATCAGCGCCTCGGCGCGCGTCTTGTTGCCAGCGTCGAGGTTGGCGTCCCACTCGTCGAGAAAGTAATAGCGCGCCGTGGTGTGGGCCACGATTTCTTCGAGCGTTCTGATCTGCCATTCGCCCGCCGAAAATCCAAATTTTTCAATCGGCGGCGGCTCGTCAATTTCGTCCGCATCGGTGTCGCCCACCTCCGGCATCCTCATTGTCTGCGCCATCGCCTGTGGGAACTTGAACGCCAATTTGTCCGTCGTTGGCCAAAAATACGCCTGACCGCCGAGCGCATTTTTGAGCGCTGCCAACAGCGACGATTTGCCCGAACCATTGCCGCCGCGCACATTGATGCGACCACTGTGCATAGCGCGCAGGACGTTCAACAAGGTTGGCAAATCAGTTGCCGCCAACGCCTGCCGCTGGTCCGCCGACGATGCAGTCAGTCGCAACGATTTGAACTTGATACGGCGGGCAAACGCGCCGTCGGCCTCCGGTGAAAAGTGCTCCACCGCGCCGCCGATGCGGGTCCAGATCGCGAGCAAATCATTCCAGCCTTCAGCCAGGCCGAGCACGCTGTGCGCCAGATCAATCTGTCGCGGCAGCGTCGCCGCCAGCGCAATCAGCACCGCCGTGTCGCCATGATTTTGTGCGGCAATCAATGCAATCGCTGCAAACACAATGACCAGGCTAATCACGCCGCTTGCGCTGCTCAATCCTTCGCGCGTTACGATGGCGTGAATCTGCGCCTTCAGCGCCGCTCGCAAGCGCGCCTTGAACTCGTGATTCCACACACCGTAGTTGTAGCGATTGCCGCTGAACACGTTGTCCCACGCAGTGTAGGTGTGCGCGGTCAACTTGTTGGTGCGCTGCTGGTTGCCCAGATACGCCGCCGACACGCGATGGCGCAATCCGTATTGCAACGCCATGCAAATCACGAATATCAGCGCATAGGCTACCGGCAACTGCGCATCAATTTCAAGACCCAACACAATGGCGTTGAAGATGAGCAACAGCACCAGCTTCAAGTCTGATTCCAGCTCGTACATCAGCTCGAAAAAGATGTGGAACACCTCACCGGTCAAAAACGGCTCCACCGCCTCGCGCTCGTCTTTCGCGTTAAACAACAACGTTCGCGATTTGTTGTGCTTTGCAAAGCGATGCATGAAGCGGCCAAACGCGCCAAAGCCCGCCTGCTCGGCAAACACCCAGCTCACAGCGCCCACGATGTAGCTACTGGCCTGCACCGCCAAAATCCAGCCCAAGTCGGACAGCTTGAACGCATCATTGGCCACATCGCGACTGGTCTGAATCACCAGGTAGGTCGTGGCCGCAGACAACGCCGCCTCGATCACCAACAGTGACAGCATCACCACAAATGGCGCGCACCACAGCAAGCGGCCGAAACCCAGACGCGTGAGCGCCAACGGACGAACAGTAGAGGAGAGCATTGACGATTCAGGTGCTGCTGCAGAAGCACCTATTGTCGGTCACCCGCCTTAACGCGACGCGTCCACTGCCGACGCCGCACAAAACGCGACGCCTTCATCCAGCCAGCCACGCGCTTTCATCTCGGCGCGTCGCGCTGGCGACACCACATACCGGTGATTGCCGTTGTTGCTTGCCGACGGGTTGTTGAACAGGCGATACACGGCAGTGGGCGCATTCGGCGGACACACGCCGTGGATCGGCAACGGCGCAGCGAAGTCATAGCCTTCGCCACTGAGCCCGGTCAGCGTATTTAAAAACTGGCAGTCGCTCTGGCGCCCATAAAAATGGGTGCTACTGCCGCCGCGCTCCGGCGAGGCGTAAAAGCGGCAAATCGGTGACGGCTGCAACGCGTCTGCAACGACCGGCTGCGTAACAGCGTCAAGCGCCGAAAACTGCATGCCGGTGCGCACGAAGTTCGCGGGCAAACCGTCGAGCAAGGACTGCTCTGCCGGACGGCTGGTCATAAAGTAGTGCCGGTTGCCGAGCGCCAGATACTCAATCACGCTGCGCGGTAAATTGACCCGCGTCGTACTATCAATCAGGTACGGTCGCAGACCGTTCGCGACAAACGCGAGAACGAGCCGCTTCGACGAATCGCTGGCACTCGCGAGGCCATATGTCGGCAATTGCGGGAAGCCCCAGACCGTGTCCAGCGCAGCGCCGTTCTTGTTCACGCGTCGCGTTCCTGTCGGGTAGGAAGACACATAGAGGTGCGTCGCGTCGAGTCCGGCGACATTCCAGTAGGCCGAACCGGGCAATGTCAACGGCGGCCACGCCGGGTCCATCGCAAGCGTGTCTGCGAGTCGGCGCGTCAGCGTATTACGAACGGTCACCGCCGACGGGCCGTAATCGGCAACGGACTGCAGCGCAAACAGTTGACCACTGTGCGGGTCGGGCAACACGGTCAACTCATCGCCATCGCCTAGCGCGAGCGACGACGGCAGCTCCGCGCCAGCGCGATCACGATCAATACGCACCCATCCGCGTCGGCTGCGGTCTGTGTCGAACACGACCCAGTTCACCACCACGCTGGCGCCGCCCGTATCAACGAGTTGGTGAACGACGAACGCTCCAACAACGGACGGCAGGGCAGGCGCCCAAGCAGGATCCAGCGCACCTTCCGCAGTAAACCGGGCGAGCGAGCGCCGCTTGGTGCCAGAAATTTCGGTGAATTCGCCGCCGACAAACAGCAGACTATCCGCCGCAGTGTAAAGTTGGCTGACGCCAGCATCCGGATTGGGCGACCAGCTCTCGTCAAGGGCACCGTTGGCGGCAAATCGCACCAGGTTTCGGTGCGATCCGAGCGTGAAATTTCCGCCTACGACCAGTCCACCACGAGCATCAACGGCCAGCGCGCTGACACTGGCGCGGCCGCCGCTGACGCCGGGAATATCCGGCCGCCAGTTGGGATCTGGCTTAAGCGTCGCATCAAGCCGCATCAGCGCGTTGTACTGAACGCCCTCATACCAATAGCGGAAGTCGCCCGCGAGCACGTAGCCGCCACCCCAACGCGCCACTTTGGTGACGAACGCCGGGCCGCCCGGATCTGATGTCAGCGTGCGCGAGGCAAGCGCCGCGCTACCCCGTCCCGTGAGGTTTAGTTGATGCAGCACGACAGCGCGCCCGCCAGTCGCGAGTACCGACCCGTCGGCAGCCAAGCTCAAGCTTTTTCCGCTAACAGCGCCATCCAGTAACACGCGCGATTCAATTTCACCCGTTACTGTTGAAACCACCACCAGCTCCGGTCTGGCGGCGGCACTGGTCAGGACAAGGCCCGAAATCAGCAAACGACCCTGCGCAACACGCGCGTCGAAGACGTTTGCTGCTGCCAAATTGATCGCCGTACTCCACGTGCTGTCGAGATCGCCCGACGGCAGCAATCGCAAAACGTCGCCGACCCGGCCATCGATCGCCAGTGCGTCGCCCATCACATAGGTACGACCGGAATCATCCACGACGATCATCAAGGGTACGCCCCCGACCGAGCGTCGCCACAGCAACTCGCCGCTGGATCGCCGCTTGCCTATCGCTGGCGTTGTCTCGCCCGCAAACGTTGCTTCAACGTAGGCTACGTCGCCGTTCGCCGCAACGGCCATTGAACGAATACCTGACGAAAACGAAGCAACTGTCATTGTCCAGCCGACATCGTATTCACCGCTGGGCAACAAACGTGTGATCAGCGATTGCGAAGGCTCGTTGTATCGGTATGTGTTTTGTACGCCGTAAATGAAGCCGTCGCCACCGCGTGTCAACGCGCCAAGCGCCAAAGCGTCGGCCAGCGGCGCGGACGTGTAGGAACCGTCCACCGCAGGCATCATGCGTCGCCAGCGACCGGCCTTTTGCACCAGCAGCACGCCCGCGGACGTCACCATCATCGCGCCGAGCGATTCGGAGGTGAAGCTGTCGCTGGTACGCCAGTCCGTATCAGCAAACCCGGCGTCGTTAACGCGACTGATCGCGCCACCCGTGGCAACCCCGCCAAGATGAGAAAGATAAGGCCCACCCACGTAGTTCCAGCCACGTTCGCTGTCGCGCGCCACCGCTGACACGTATCCGCCCGACGTGTGCATGCCGCTGAAATCCGGCTCGGTCAGTATGCTTTGCGCACACGTCAGGCCCGCGAATCGCGTGACGCTCATCGCAATCAAGGCAGTGCCAACCATGCGGCGAAACCAACGCAGATGTGGCATGGCCATCCTTTTACTGCTTCAGCGCCACCGAACGTGTGCGCAGCCAGTCCATTGACTTGCCTTTGTCTACGCAGCGACGACTGAGTTTACGCGACTGGTTAACCGTCGCCGCAGCGCGAGACACGGCCTTTGCGTCTTTTCTACCCGTCAAACCAGATCGTAGCGATCCAGATTCATCACTTTGTTCCAGGCAGCCACGAAGTCACGAACAAACACAGCCTGCGAGTCACTGCATGCATAGACCTCCGCGATGGCCCGGAGCTGGGAGTTCGAACCAAACACGAGATCGACAACCGTGCCCGTCCACTTGGACTCATGGGTCACCCGATCACGGCCCTCCAACACACCCTCAGTCGTCGCTGACTTCTGCCATTTGGTGCTCATGTCGAGCAAATTGACGAAGAAGTCATTGGTCAACGTTTCCGGACGCCTGGTGAAAACACCGTGCTGAGCCTGCCCGACATTCGCATTCAGCGTACGCATGCCGCCCACCAAAACCGTCATCTCTGGCGCGGTCAGCTTCATCAGGTTGGCACGATCTATCAACAGCTCAGCGGCAGCCGTGGAATGTCCCTGCTTGATGAAATTACGGAATGCGTCGGCAGACGGCTCCAGCGGGGCGAACGAGTGGACATCGGTCTGCTCTTGCGACGCATCGGTGCGCCCAGCGGTGAACGGTACAGTTACGTCCTGACCGGCCTTCTTTGCCGCCGCCTCGACGGCCGCACAACCGCCCAGCACGATCAAGTCAGCCAGCGAGATTTTCTTGTTGCCTGACTGTGCGCCATTGAAGTCCTTCTGGATGCCTTCCAATACTTGCAGCACAGACGCCAGTTGAGCGGGTTGATTAGCCTCCCAATCCTTCTGCGGTGCCAGACGAATGCGCGCACCGTTGGCCCCACCACGCTTGTCGCTGCCACGGAAGGTTGCCGCCGATGCCCAGGCGGTTGACACCAGTTGTGAAATCGACAAGCCGGATGCCAGCACCTTGGCCTTCAACGCGGCGATGTCGCGCTCGCCGACCAATTCGTGATCTACTGAAGGGACTGGGTCTTGCCAAATGAGCTGGCCTTTCGGAACCAGCGGGCCCAAATAGCGCGCAATCGGCCCCATGTCGCGATGGGTCAGTTTGTACCAGGCTTTGGCGTAGGCATCGGCGAACTCTTGCGGGTTCTTGTGGAAGTGCCGGGAAATCTTTTCATACTCTGGATCCATCCGCAGCGATAGATCAGTGGTCGCCATAAACGGGGCGTGCCGCTTCACAGGGTCATGTGCATCCGGCACAGTACCCGCTCCAGCGCCGTCTTTAGGCTTCCACTGATGGGCACCCGCAGGGCTCTTGGTCAGCTCCCACTCAAAGCCGAACAGCGTGTCAAAGTAGCTGTTGTCCCAGGTGATGGGCGTGGGCGTCCATGCGCCCTCCAACCCGCTGCTGATGGTGTCGACGCCTTTGCCGCTACCAAAGCCGCTGCTCCAGCCGAAGCCCTGTTCGGTGATGTCGGCACCTTCAGGATCGACTCCCTTGTGTTGCTCAGAATCTGCGCCGTGGGTTTTGCCGAAGGTGTGTCCACCAGCACACAGGGCAACCGTTTCATAATCGTTCATAGCCATGCGGGCGAAGGTTTCACGAATGTCCCGCGCCGCAGCGACCGGGTCGGGGTTGCCGTCCGGGCCTTGCGGGTTGACGTAAATCAAGCCCATCTGAACTGCCGCGAGTGGTTGCTCAAGCTCACGGTCGCCGGTGTAGCGCTCGTTGCCAAGCCACGTGGCTTCGGGACCCCAGTAAATCTCTTCACCTGGTTCCCACACGTCTTCGCGTCCTCCCGCGAAACCCACCATTTTCAGTCCCATCGACTCCATCGCGACGTTGCCAGTCAACACAATCAGATCGGCCCAGGAAATTTTACGACCGTACTTTTGCTTGATCGGCCACAGCAAACGGCGCGCCTTGTCGAGATTGACGTTATCAGGCCAGCTATTTAGCGGGGCGAATCGCTGCGTACCGAAACCTGCGCCACCGCGACCATCGCCGATGCGATAGGTACCTGCGCTGTGCCACGCCATGCGAACAAAAAACGGACCGTAATGACCGTAGTCCGCTGGCCACCAATCCTGCGAATCGGTCATCAAAGCGTGCAGGTCGTCGATCACAGCGTGCAGGTCGAGGCTCTTGAATTCCTCGGCATAGTTGAACTCGCTGCCCATTGGATTCGAGAGTTCTGAATGCTGCTGCAATATTTTCAGATTAAGTTGGTTTGGCCACCAGTCCGCGTTACCCCGGCCACCCGCCACGGTGGGTTTCAGCGCGGCGTGCGGGAAAGGACATTTAGTTGCGTTTGACGCTTCGTTTGACATGGATTTCTACCTTGGTTCTGATTCAACGATGTAATTAGTATAGGCGCTTAAAAGCCATGTATTTACAACTATTTCCACTCACACTGATCGTACCGTCGGAGATCACCGCCAACGAAACGTCAAAATTGCATCTAGACTCGAATCCTCTTTCCCCGCCTGCGCACGCAACGTGATGCGTTGGGAGATTCGGTAGATCAATTGCACGGTTCCGGTACCGCCCGCGAGCCCTTGCTCGTAGCCGACGTACACCTTGTCGGAAATTTGTTTGCCAACAGTGATCACCACATCCTTGGTCGTGCTGCCGCCGCCACTGCCTTGCCGCACCGACAACGTGTCTAGCCCGAGTTTGCTACTGAAGCTGCCACCGCGTTCACCGGACAGCAACGCAATCGCCGCGGTCTGAATCAGCGCGGTTTCATCGCGACCCAGTTCATCGAAGTTGCGACCCAACACCAGCATTGCCAGCTTGTCGGTATCGCTACGTTCGGGCGAAGCGTAGAGCTTGATGCGCGGCTGCAGCGCGGTGCCAGTAATCGACACACCGACGCGGTCATCGTTCTCGCGATTCGGGCGTAGCGCCAGAATGTCGAGCACCGGATTGTTAAGCGGCCCGACGAATCGCACCGTGCTGTGTTCAACATTCAGCTTCTGGCCATACGCTTCGTAACGCCCATCCTCCGCGCGAACGTTGCCGACGGTAGTCAGCACCCCGCCAGGCGTTGTCAGCGTCAACTCGCCCGCGAGCCGCGTCTCGATGCCGCGCCCGATCAGGCGTAAATCTTTGCCCAAATCAACCCCCAGATTCATCGTCACTTTCGGCGCGGTGGTGGCAACAGCCACTCGCTGCGCATCGCTCTTGCGCACCACGACCACATCGTCCGATAGCGTCGGCGCGCCAAGCTGCGTGATGTCGACCAACCCGCGATCCACCGCCAGTTTGCCGTTGATCAGCACCTGTTTCGCTGACAGCGACAGTTCAGCCTGACCGCTGATATCAACGCGTCGATCCACGCGCGTCAGCACCGCGAACTGCTCGAAAACCGCGCTCATCAGAAACGGTGTTTTTCCATCAACCGGTCCCTGACCCTTGACGCGCACGGTGCCATTCCCAGCCTGTGCGCTCACGTTTTCCAGACGTAAAATAGTTCCATCAAACGCCACCCGACCCTGTCCGCGCGTGATGTCTACGCCTTCCAGCGGATTGCGCAGGCTGGCGTTGACCAACGTCAGCGCGCCGCTCGCGGTTGGTTCGCCGAGCGTACCGCCAAGGCTCGCGCTACCGTTAATGCCGCCACCCACGCGCCACCCCGTCGGCAACCAGCTGTTCCACACCGATAAGTCATCAATGCGCGTCTGCACATTTCCGGTTAACGCGGACGCAGCGCTCGGAACACCGCCGGTATCCGCCGTGCGAACACTTGCATTGACTTCTGCGTGACCCAGCCGCTGACCTACGCTGACAAATGCGATTTGCCAAAGATTCGCGTCCGCCTTCAAGCGCAACGAAAGCTCACGCAGCCCGAGCAGCAACCCACCGTCGCCTTCGCCAGCACGCAGGTCGCCGCTCACGCGTGCGAGTTCCACTTGCGCTACAAAACCGGGCGTTCCGGAAATGCCGCTCGCTTTGAATTGGCCCTGCATCTGCAAATCACCGCTGACTGCGTTGTCACCCTGAGCGCCGAGACGACGCGACAGTTCCGCCAACGAAAACGATTCGACTCGACCCGCGACATCAAAGTGCGGCTGGCCTCCGCTGGTCAACGATTTCGAGTAACGCGCCCGATCCCATGCCAGCGTGACACCCGCTACCGACACACGTCCCGGCTCCACGCTGAACGTTTGCTCCTGGTTGCCGACACCCCGTTGCCAGCGCAGCGCGAGCGTCGATGCGGTGATCCAGTTTTGTTTCCTTGAGGCGGCGACGGTCGCCGCAACTTCTTCGTCAACTGTCAACGGTTGCACTGTCGCCGCCCAGCCCATTGGTGCGCTTGAACGATCAAAGCTAAGCACACCGGTGAGTGCACTATCCAGCACAAACTTACGCCCCCGCTGCCGCAGCGTCGCCTGCGTGGTCACGCGATGATTCGCAAGCGTGCCGCGCCCCTGCAGCATCAGGTCAACCTCGGGCGGCGGTGCTTCGTTGGCGGTGACGAGGGAAGCTCGATAAGGTCGCACCCGTTGCGCAGTGACATCCAGCAGGAGCGGCGCATCCGCTTGCAGCGCCGCTTGCACGTTGCCCTTCACCAAGGCAACCGCGGTGCCCGAGGCGACCAAGTCAACGCCTTCAAAACTCGCCTTGATGGCAGGCGTTTTCCAGCCGCCCGTGACTTGTCCTTCAGCATTAATGCGACCTTGCAATGCGGCGCTTTCTACCTTGGACACCACTTTGGCAGATGCCAGCAATTCGTTCAACGCGGGCGCATCCAGCTTCCATTGCAATAGGTCGTTCACCGCACCCATGCGTCCCGACCAGCTGACGTTGTTGCCACCCAGCCGTGCTTGCCCGTTGCTCTCAATGCGCAGCGGATTGGCAGCGTTGGTCAGCGCTTCAAGCAGACGCGCGTCGAACTTACCCACAAGCGTTTGCCCGGCCCAACGACTATCAACCAATTGCGCTTGCACGGACAGCGTTTGCACTTTACGCATCGCGTTGGCCGGCAGCGTCGCAGTTGCCTTCAGTGCGCCGTTGAGCAGTGCGCTTTGCGTTGATATGATCGTTGACCACACGAAAGGATCAAAGCGCGACCACTGCGCATCGCTGTCAATCTGCCATGTTTTGCTGTCGGCTTTTCCCTTCAATTGCGCTTTGCCGGTAACACTCAGTTGCGTTTCACCGACGGTCAATTTCAGTTGTTTCAGATCGATTTTGTCGCTGAGCAATTGCGCATCAAGTTCACCCACGAACCCTTTACGCAATGCGACCGGAATCGAGCGCACGTCGCCAAGTGCTGTGCCTTTCAACCGCGCCTTCAACGCAATCGGCTGCTTTGAGATATCGATCCCGCTGCCATCGGCACGGACCTCGCCATTGAGCTCCAGCGCGGGCAACGTGGTCTGCAATTCCTGCAAACGTAGCCCGCGCGCATCGAACTTGATCGCCCACGGCCCGTCTTTCCATTCGCCGCTGCCGGTCATCGTTCCCGCCGCCGCGCGGCCCTGCAGGCGCGCGTTGAACGCATTGATCGTCCATTGTTTCGGCTGATTGACCACGCCGTTCGCGCGCACCGTCAGTTCGGCTACGGGCAGCCGTCCGCTGTCGATGCTTCCGGGCAGTGCATTGACGGCATTCACGTCAATTTGCAGCGGCGCTTTGTCGAGCGCGATCACGGCCTTGCCGGTAAGCGATGTTTGCGGCAGCGAGACTTGCAATCTGCGCAGGTCAAAGCGATCAAACGCGGCGTTCAGCGTGGTCACAGGCACCATGGCGAACGGACGAACCGTGGCTTCTGCGGTCAACGTTTGATCAGCCGCAACAACCGCACCATCGAGTTTGATCTCGGGCAATGTGCCACCCAACTTCGCATTCGCCGACCACGCGAGCGCGGTATCTGCACCCGCAATCTCACGCGCCTGAATTTGAGCCTTAATCGGCATCGGCGCAGCCGCACCCACCTCGACATCTCCTGCAATTTGAAGCCTATCCAGCGTCGCAGCATTGAGCTTGATGCTGTGTTTATCGTTCTCCAGCGCAAGCTGTCCACGAATGCTTTGCATCACGGTGCCCGCCTTATCCGCAGCGAGGCTTTGTGGTCGCACCACGAGCTTGCCAACCTCCAGCGCATCGACGCGCAACACCAACGGCAACTTCAAGTTTTCTGGCGTGATGGTGGGTTCGTCAGAGGGCCGCGTGGTCACCGTGACCGTGTCCGCCGCCAGTGTCGCGAAGTGAAATAGTGGGGGCCGTATCTCGTAATCGCGAAGCTCATAGCGGAGGCCGTCGATCACGATGTCCGCGTTCTTGGTGTGAATGCGCATCTGCTTCGCGCTGAAGTTACTGCGCATGTCGCCAGACGGCTCGATGATCTGCACCGCGTCCGAACTCAACTTCGGCAGCCACGACAAAAACTGTTGTTGTCCGCCAACGCTGCGCAACAGCCAGATGCCGCCCACCACCGTGAACACCAGCAACGTAAGCAGCAAAACCGCCGAGCTGATGCTGGTCCAGAACAACCAGCGTCGCTTTCGCGCGACCCTCACCGCCGTCGGCTGCGTTGCGACGTCCGCTAACTGCTCACTCAAAACGTCACTCCGACCGACACATCCAGTCGAAATTTTTTCACCCGCTGACCATAAGAAATATCCGCCTTCAGTGGCCCGACCGGGCTGCGCCAGCGCACGCCGACACCGTAGCCAAACTTCGCGCTCCAGTCGCTCACCTGCCGTGACGCATCGCCTGCGTCAATGAAGACGGCCCCGTACCAAGTCGGAAAAACTTCGCGCATGAGTTCTGCGCTACCGGTCATCAAAAAACGCCCACCTGCGGCGTAGCCGGACCCGGCAACCCCCAAGCTCTGGCGCGCGTATCCACGTACCGAGTCAGTGCCACCGGCGCGGAACAGCAGCGTCTGCGGAATGCCTTCCGGTTTGTTCGCGAGCACTTGCCCGACCTCAACACGCAACTGGCTCAACCACAGCCCGCCGAGCGGTTGATACAGATTGACGCGGCCCGTAGCGCGCAAGAACGGCTGCCCGCTGTTGGCTTCGCCAAAGCGCACCCCACCGCCGCCCTGCGCTGTCACGGCAAATCCGCGCGTCGGGAAGAGGGGGCTGTCAACGCTTAGATAGCGCCATTCGTAGTTATATAAAAACGCGTTGCCGTTGAGTGGCTCGATGGTGTTCGTCTTGTCGCGAATCGCAGCAAAATAATAGAGCCGGGTGATGCGATCAGCGTCGTAGCGGCGACCCGCGCGCATCTGCTCCTGATTGATCACCATGCCGCCAGCCTCCAGCCGCGAGAGGCTGGCCGCGAACAGGTTGCGGTAGAAATTTGGCAGCGGATACGACAAAAATTCGGTTGCAAAACTGCGATCATCGCGCCCCAGTTTGGCGGTTGTTTTCACCTGCCAGTCGAAATCGAATACGCGCAACAGACTGTGTTCAATCGTCGCGCGCGGCCCCGACAACGTGCTGTAACCGAGCCCAAGTACCAGCGTTTGCAGCGCCCGCTCGCGCAGGCGAATCTGCACCGGAACCGCTTCGGCCAGCGCAGGATCAGGCTCGATTTGTACCGTCGCGGAATCAAACAAACCACTGCCCAGCAGCCGATCCTGAAAATCGAGCATCTGCTTTTGCACATACGGTAGACCGCGCCGCAAACTGGACAAATTGTCAACCACCGAGCGCGGCAATCTCGCGAGTCCGCTGACCTGCGTTTCGCCATACAAAAATAGCGGCCCGCTGTCGTAAGCCACCGCTAGCTGCGCAAGATTGGCGTCGGCATCGATGGTCGCCTGGCTGGTGACGATGCGGGCGGCCGGATAGCGATCCACCCACAACGAGGTCAGCAAGGTGTTCTTGGCATCGCTCCAGCTTGCCTGCCTGAACGGCGCGCCTTTCGACAGCGCCCACTGCTGGGCGATCCGCTCGACACGGTTGCCACTGCCGTCATCAGCCACCTGCGTAATTGCACCCGCCGGGATCAGCGCAACGATGTCGATGTAGGTCTGTGGCCCCGACTCAATGATGACACGCAGTTGCGGCACCGTGCCCGCAACGGCGGCTGAGCGCTCCACGCGAATCCGCGGATTCAAATAGCCCTCAGTGGCAAACAGCTTGCCCAGCTGTGCGGGCGCCTCAGTGATGAGTCGCGAAAGCTCGTTGCTGGACACATCGTCCTGGGATTGAAATCGCGCCAGCTCGGAGTATTGCTCGGCAATCGCACAGAGCACCGTCGGGCCTTCGAAGCGGACGGCATAGGCGGCGGCCAAGGCGGGCGAACTCAGGCTGACGGCACAGGCAAGCGTCAACGCCGCCAGCGCCTGCCGCCACGAAACGCGCGAGTGGAGGCGGTACAAAGCCGCGTATTTTTCGATCATGGGGACAGCGCAAAAATCATAAAGGCAACAGACAAAATTTCAGGTCAAGACCCCAGCGTGATAAGAACCGAGAACCGGGAGCGTCAGTAGGGCCGTCGGACGAGTATTTGGTTTCAGGACCGACCACCAAATCCTTCGCTGCGCCTTCGCCACGGTACGGCACGGCACGGCACGCGCGATTTTGGGCCGAAGCCCGCGCGTGGCCCGTAGGACAACGGCGAAAGATTGACCAGACCGTCACTTAGTCAGGCTGCGGACAACCCTTTTGCCTCTCGTTCGTTATGGCAGGCTTGCCGCTCGTGTGCCAACGCATGCGGGTTGCAGCGAGCTGTTCCGCTAAACTATTTCTGTAAATCTGCAAGGACTCGCCCCATGAAAAAGATCGCGTTATTCTTCGCCGCCTCCCTCGCGCCCGTGGCCTTCCTCAACGTTGCCCACGCCGACGCCGCGCTGGCGGCGGCCAAAGGCTGCACCGCCTGCCATCAGGTCGACAAAAAAGTCGTCGGCCCGGCGTACAATGCGGTGGCCGCCTGTTACAGTAGCATCGACGCGAAAAAACTCGCCGCCAATAAAGCGGGCCTGTTCAAACACGTCAAAGAAGGCGGCGCTGGCGTCTGGGGCCCGATCCCGATGCCCGCGCACCCGACGGTGAGCAATGACGACATCAGCAAAATTATCGATTGGGTCATGACACAAAAAGACGGCGCTTGCCCGAAAGAGTTCAAGCCAAAAGCGTAGTTTCACTACCGCGACCGCGCCAAAATTCGCCCAGCCCGCTGCACAACCTTTAAAAAGCCGGGTTCAGCGGGCTTTGTTTTGCCTGAAACATAAACTACATAACACTACGATACCGGTGCTGAGGAGTGGCCGGCACGCTCATTTTTTGCTCAGCTTTTGCTCAGCTTTTGCATGGCAACGCCTTTCGATACGGGCTTAGCACCTGATTCAGTGTATTGTCGATATATGGCAATACCATTAATTATGCCCATGTCCAACGGCGCTTTCAGGCAAAAGCTATAAGCCCGCAGGTGCACTTTTAAGGCGATTAGCGAAACGCATCTCGCCATGCCTAAAGCGCATAACGCTCGCAGGTAGCCAGCCGTAGCCATCGCCTAAAATGAGTGTCCTGCGTCACGGCACTTAACCGGCCCGATGCAGCCCGCCACGCGCACGGCTCACCCAGCTTGTTGTTTGCGGCTTCTCTTCCTGTCGCAACCTAATTTTCTTATTGCTCATGAACCAGCCAGAAACGCTCGCCACGCTGCAAGCCTCCGTATCCGCCCCCGCTTACGTCAAGAACATTCGCCTGCTGGCATGGGTGCGCGAAATGGTCGGCCTTATGCAGCCCGCACACATCAGCTGGTGCGACGGCTCCGAGGAGCAATACAACCAGCAATGCGCTGCTTTGGTCAAAGCGGGCGTCTTTAAAAAGTTGAACGAGGCGAAGCGCCCGAACTCATACCTCGCCTGCAGCGACCCGTCCGACGTCGCCCGCGTCGAAGATCGCACTTTTATTTGTTGCGAGAAAAAAGAAGACGCTGGTCCCACCAATAACTGGGTCGCCCCGGCTGAAATGCGCGCCACGTTGAACCCGTTGTTCACCGGCGCGATGCGTGGCCGTACGATGTATGTGGTGCCGTTTTCGATGGGCCCGCTCGGCTCACCGATTGCGCATATCGGCATCGAGCTGTCCGACTCCGCCTACGTCGCCGTCAACATGAAAATCATGACGCGCATGGGCCGTGGCGCAATTGACGTGCTCGGCGAGTCCGGTGAATTTGTGCCGTGCGTGCACACGGTTGGCGCACCGCTTGAGCCCGGCCAGGCGGACGTCACGTGGCCGTGCAACAAAACGAAGTACATCGTGCACTACCCGGAAACGCGCGAAATCTGGAGCTACGGTTCCGGCTACGGCGGTAACGCGCTGCTCGGCAAAAAGTGCTTTGCGCTGCGCATCGCGTCGAACATGGGCCGCAGCGCAGCCGCCCAGGGGGGCACTGGCTGGCTCGCCGAGCACATGCTGATCCTCGGGGTCACCAATCCGGCGGGAAAGAAATATCACGTCGCGGCGGCCTTCCCGTCGGCCTGCGGCAAGACCAATTTCGCGATGTTGATCCCGCCCAAAGGCTTCGAAGGCTGGAAGGTCACCACCATCGGGGACGACATCGCGTGGATCAAGCCGGGTAAGGATGGTCGTTTGTACGCGATCAACCCCGAGGCTGGCTACTTCGGCGTCGCCCCCGGCACCAACGAGAAGTCCAACCTCAATTGCCTCACTTCAATTCAGCGCGACACCATTTTCACCAACGTCGCGTTGACCGACGACGGCGACGTGTGGTGGGAAGGCCTGACCGACACGCCGCCTGCGCATTTGATCGACTGGCAGGGTAACGACTGGACGCCGGCGATCGCCAAAGCAACCGGTGCCGACAAACCCAAACCCGCCGCGCACCCGAATTCACGCTTCACCGTCGCCGCGACGAACAACCCAGCGCTCGATCCGGAGTGGGACAACCCCGCCGGTGTGCCGATTGACGCGTTCGTGTTCGGCGGTCGCCGCAGCACCACTGTGCCGCTGGTCACCGAAGCGCGTGACTGGGTGGAGGGCGTGTACATGGCCGCCACGCTCGGCTCCGAGACCACCGCCGCCATCGTCGGCCAGGTCGGCGTCGTGCGCCGCGACCCGTTCGCCATGATCGCGTTTGCCGGTTACAGCATGAGCGACTATTTCGCGCACTGGCTGAACCTCGGCAAAAAGCTCTCGGATTCCGGCGCGAAATTGCCGAAGATTTTCACGGTGAACTGGTTCCGCAAGGATGCCGACGGCAAATTCGTATGGCCGGGCTTCGGCGACAACATGCGCGTCATGGCGTGGATGCTGGAGCGCGTTGAAGGGCAGGGTAGGGGCAGCGATCACGCATTCGGCATCACACCGAGCTACGCCGATCTGAACTGGAACGGCAGTGACTTCAGCGAGTCGCAATACGACAGCGTCACCGGCGTGGATCGCGATGCGTGGTCAGCCGAGTTGAAGCTGCACGACGAACTCTTCACGCAACTGTCGCATAACTTGCCACCTGAACTGCCAGCGACCAAAGCCAAAATCGAGGCTCGGCTGGCGGCGTAGTTTCTGTTCTGCGCCCAATCGTTACGTTCTGTCACAGAAAACATCCGGCCACATCCGCCTTGATGGTATCAATAGCCGCTACGGTTGCTCTGTATGACTCAGACAACCATTGCCTCCGATAGCTAAAGGTAGCCCGCATGACTCCATCCACCATACATCGCACATTCATAGCTCACCTAGCGACAATCACGTTCACCGCGCTATCGGGGTTTGCGCACGCGCAAAGCGTCGCCAACGGGCGCACGCTCTACGTCACGCCGCAGGTGAGCGGTCAACTCAGCTGTGCAAACGCCCAATGCCACACGTCTGACCCAACGGTGAATCAAAACCGCATCCGAGACGGGGCCAACAATCCAGCGGCCATCGCCGCAGCCATCAACGGGGGTGTAGCGCAGATGGCGTTTTTGCGCGGCAGATTGAGCTCATCGCAGCTCTCGGACCTCGCCGCCTACATCGCCAATCCCAGCGCGATCAACACCGCACCGGTGGCAACCCTGTCGAGCACCACGCTCGGGTTCGGCTCGGTCAACACCGGCAGCACCAGCAGCCAGCAAACCGTCACTCTCAGCAACACCGGTGCCGCTACGCTACAACTGTCGGCGATCAGCATCAACAGCACTGAATTTACTCGCGTCGGCGGCACCTGTACGCCCACCACCGCGCTCGCCGTATCCGCCAGCTGCAGCTTGAGCCTGACCTTCACACCCGCCGCCGCCGGCGTGCGCTCGGCCACGCTCAGCATCAGCCACAACGCAACGGTTGCCACCAGCACGGTGTCGCTGGCAGGCACCGGCGTGGCACCCCCGTCTGCCGCCACGACCTTAATGGTCGAGTATTACCTCCCCGCGCTTGACTATTACTTCATCACCTCACTCGCCGACCAGATCGCGCTGCTCGACGGCATCGCCGCGTGGCAGCGCACCGGCAAATCGTTCAAGGTGTACGTCAGCGGGCAGCCCGGATCGAGCGCGATCAATCGCTATTTATTCGCTCTGGTCGCCGTGAACAAAACGCGCGGCTCGCATTTCTATACCTTGGTGCAAGGCGACAAAGACTTGCTCGCAAGCAAAAATCCCACCAACTCAAGCGAGCCGGGCCTGCCGTTCAACGAAGGCATCGATTCGTATGCGTTTTTGCCGGTAGTGGGAGGCGTCGGCGGCTCGTGTGCGGCGGGTTTGACGCCGGTATATCGAATTTTTCGTGGGCCAGTGCAATTCCCCGATAATGCGAACCACCGCTTCACCACCGACACCGTGATTTACAACAGCTTCGTGGCGCTCGGCTGGGACGGCGAGGGCGTTAACTTTTGTGTGCCTAACTGAACAATCGATGAGCAGCGCGGTCAGCGAATAATGCATCTTTCCCGCAAACGCCGCTGCTCCGCTCTGGCCGCCGTCGCCACGCTCGCGACCGCCGCACTTTCAGCCTTTGCCATCGCCCCCGGTGCCCTCCCGCCCGCGTTGCCGGACAACGTGCTTGCAGCGCACAAAGGCAAAGCGATTTACGTGGATTTTTGGGCATCGTGGTGCGGCCCCTGCAAGCAGTCGTTCCCGTGGATGAACGCGATGCAGGACAAATATGCAGCGATGGGTCTGCAGGTCATCGCGGTCAACGTGGATGCCAAACGCGCCGACGCGGATCGCTTTCTGCTGAAAACGCCCGCGACATTTCAGGTCGTCTATGACCCCAAAGGGGACAGCGCAAGAAGCTATGCGGTGAAGGCGATGCCGACCTCACTGTTGATTGATCGCAACGGTCGCGTGACGTATGTTCACGCTGGTTTTCGCGATGAAGATCGCGCTAATCTTGAAGCGAAAATCAATGAAGCCTTGAACAAAACGCCGTGACGATGAGCGCAAAAATAGACCGCCGCTGCCGGGCTATAAACGCCGTCCTCGTCAGCACAGCACTAGTTAGTGTTTTGCTCACGGGCTGCGCCCTGAGCCTGCCCAACGCGCCACAAGCCTGGCAAAAAGGCGCGCTCGCGAAGCCTGAAATGACCATGAGCAACGATCCGCTCGATCAAGCCTTCACGCAACACATCTACACCAGCAAAGAATCCGCCAGCGGTGGCTACGGCGTCGGCGGAGGCGGCTGTGGCTGCAACTGACGCGGCTGCGAAAGCCGCCTCGACAAAGCAGGCCCCCGCCGTCGGCCTGTTCACCGCCGCTGCATTGTTGTTGCCGGGCGTCATGCCAACCAACATACATGCCGAAACCGCGCCGACTGAAGGCGTGGTCGCACTCAAAGTCCTCTCCTACAAGGACTCGCAAGCCAACCTCGACCGCATCCATGTCATCTCGCCCTCGTTGTACCTGCTCGCGCCGATCAATGGCCAGTGGTCGGTTGAAGGCACACTGACGCACGACAACGTGTCCGGTGCATCTCCGCGCTGGCACATGAACGTCTCCGGCGCGTCGCGCATGGACGACAAGAGGAACGCCGCCGACGTCAAACTGGTGCGCTACTTTGGGCGCGCGGCGGTGGGCGCGCGCTTTGCCTACAGCGACGAAAACGACTACCGCTCTAATGCATTCGCGGTCGACGCGCGAGTCAACAGTGAAGACAACAACACCACGTGGAATCTCGGCGTCGGCGGTGTCTACGACAGCATCAACCCGGTCAACCGCCTGGTAGTCGACGAACACAAACGCACGGGCGAGCTGATCGTCGGCGTCACCCAGGCCGTCACGCCCGTGGACGTGGTGCAAATGAACTTCACTTACAGCGTTGGCCGCGGCTATTTCAGCGACCCGTACAAACTCGCAGATAAGCGCCCGCGCATTCGCAATCAGGGTGCGATACTGGCCCGCTGGAACCATCATTTCGGCGCGGACGGCAGCACGCTGCGCAACAGTTTTCGCTTCTACCGCGACACCTTCGGCATCAACGCGCAAACCGCGACCGTCGAATGGGTCAAACCGCTCAGTGGCGTGATGGGCGAGCGTTTTTCCGTCACGCCATCGCTGCGCTATCACACACAGTCGGCCGCCAAGTTCTACTTCGACCCGGTGTACGACCCCGAAATCGGCGAACCCTTTCCGGTCGGGTCCCCGACGCACTTTTCGCCCGACACGCGACTGTCCGCCTTCGGCGCGCTCACCGTCGGCGTGAAGGTCGGTTGGAAATTCGCCGACAAATGGGCCGCCGACGTCAAGTTCGAGCGCTACGAACAGCGCGCCAACTGGCGATTAGGCGGCGGCGGATCGCCCGGTTTATCGCCGTTTTACGCGCAGTTCTGGCAAGTGGGATTGAGTCGGACTTTTTAGTTTTTTGCCGCTGAAAATTGTCATCAGCTTTTTTATGAAAGCTGCAACCGCTATGGGCTTAAAGGTCGTTTTAATGAATAATCGACATTTGGCATAAATTGCCTTTACGCCCAATATAAACGGGCTTTTCAGACAAAAGCTGTATGTTCAACTCGGAACGATTGCACCGTTCGCAGCGCAACACCTGAATCCACAAAACCGCCATGCCCGCCTCAGACACCACGCCACTGGAATACAGGGCAGCCGTGCCCGACGACGTAGCCGCGTGCGTCGATATCCGAGGCCGGACGCGAGAGAACGCGGTCTCGGCGGAGCGACTGAGCACCGTCGGCATCACCGTGGCGTCGTGGTCAGAGTCTGTACGCCGTGGATCGCTGCCCGGTTACGTCTGCGTCGCCAACGGTGAGATCGTCGGTTACTGCTTCGGCGCGACGGCGTCAGGCGAGGTCGAAGTGCTCGCGCTGTTGCCCGCATTTGAAAATCAAGGTGTCGGCAAAGCGCTCCTGAACCGCGTCGTAAAAACACTCACCAACATCGGCTTCACTCGCCTGTTCCTCGGCTGCTCATCTGACCCCGCCAGCCGCTCCTACGGCTTCTACCGCCACCTCGGCTGGCGCTCCACGGGGTCGTTTGATTCAAGGGGCGACGAAGTGCTTGAGTACTTTGTTGGGCGTGATCAACGATGACGTCCGCCACCTCGCCGCTCGATTACGGCGTGCAATTTGCCGCGATGGCGAGTGACTGTGAAGTGCGTCTGGCCGGTGTTTCGGCGACGCGCGCGCAGGCGTTGGCGGCGCTCGCAATTGACGAAGTGCGACGCATCGAGACCAAGTATTCGCGCTATCGAATGGACAGCGTGGTGTCGCAAATCAATGCTGCAGCCGGTAACTGCGAGGCGATTGCTATCGACGCTGAAACCGCGCAACTGCTTGCCTTTGCAACTCACCTGTTTGAGCTGAGCGACGGCCTGTTTGACGCGACCTCAGGCGTGCTGCGACAGGTGTGGGATTTCAAAGCGGGACGCAAACCGACCCCGCCGCAGCTAGCCGAAGTGCTGCCACGAATTGGCTGGAATCACGTTGACTGGAACGATCAAAACGCGCGACTCACGCTGCCCGGCATGGAGCTGGACTTCGGCGGATTCGGCAAGGAATACGCCGCAGATCGCGCGGCGACACTGCTCGCCAACGAAGGCGCGCAACACGGCCTGGTGAATCTGGGCGGCGACATTCGCGTGATTGGCCCGCAGGCGGACGGCTCACCGTGGTTAATGGGCATTCGCCATCCTCGCGCTGCACGCGCCACACGAAAGGACGATGCCGTCATCGCCAGCATCCCGATCAGCTCGGGCGCACTCGCCACCAGCGGCGATTACGAACGATTTTTTGTTGAAGATAGCCAGCGCTTTTGCCACATTCTCAATCCAAAAACCGGCTGGCCCGCGCAGCAGTGGCAATCGATTAGCGTGATCGCGCCGGTATGCGTCGCGGCGGGCGCGATGTCGACGACGGCGATGCTCAAAGGGCTGGACGCCATCGCGTTTTTGCAGGGGCAGGGTGTAAGTTATTTGGCGGTGGATGCTGACGGGCAGGTCTTGCGGTCAGAGTAACGACAAGAGCGCTATAACGCCGCCAGCGCCTCAAAATCCACACCCACAATCATCACGTCACCACGCGTAACGATAGGCCGCTTAATCGCGCTCGCGTGGGCCAACATCACAGCAATCGCTGACGCGTCATTCACCACGCTCGCTTTGGCCGCATCGTCCAGCGCGCGCCACGTTGTGCCTTTGCGGTTGAGCACGATTTCCCAACCCATTGCTGCGACCCAGTGCTTCAATTCCACCTCGGGCACGCCCTGCTTTTTGTAGTCGTGAAACGTGTACGCGACCTTCTGCGCATCGAGCCACGCCCGCACCTTTTTCACACTGTCACAGTTGGCAATACCGTACACCGTCACGCTCATCAAATCGCCCTAAATAACCCGTTTGCGAATCTGCGTCACGATCGTTTCAATCAGGATCACCACGATGAAAATGGTGAACAACACCAACGACACGCGATCCCATTGAATCAGGTCAATCGCGGCGTTCAAGGCCATGCCAATACCGCCTGCGCCGACCAATCCGAGCACGGCCGATTCGCGCACATTGATGTCCCAGCGGAACAGGGCGACCGACCAGAAAGTCGGCAACACCATCGGCCAATAGCCCATCAGGATTTGCTGCATGCGGGTGGCACCTGCCGCTTGCAGCGCCTCAATGCTGCCGCGGTTAGCTTCTTCCACGCCTTCGGAAAACATCTTGCCGATGAAACCGATGGAGTGAAAGGCAATCGCAAGCGCGCCAGCGAGCGGGCCGGGGCCGAACATGGCGACGAAAAACAGCGCCCAGATCAGCGTGGAAATGGAACGCGTCGCGACCAAAATGAATTTGGCAATCACGTTCACCCACAGGAACGGCGTGGCGTTTTTTGCCGCCAAAAAACCCACCGGAATGCCCATCATCAAACCAAGAATGGTCGCCATGGCGGCGATGTGCATCGTCTCGACCAGTGCGGGCCAGACGACGGGCCAAAAGTGCGCCCAGTCGATGGGCCACATGCGGCGGCCCATGTCGACCACTTGCTCGGGTGCGTCGTACAAAAACTCGGGAATGATTTCGATGGTTTTCAGCGCCCAGCCAATCGCTGCCGCCATCACCAGGAACACCGCAAAACGCGCCAATCGCTGGCCGGGAGTAAAGCGAATCCAGCGGTTGAGTTCGGCAGTGGCCGAACCCGGGTCGGCGCTGGCGTTAGCGCTCATCGAAACACCCGCTTCACATAAATTTGCAGCACTTCACCAATCATCACGAGGCCGATGATGCAGATGATGATGCCCGCCACAAAGTCGTAATCAAAGCGCTGAAACGCCGAGAACAGCGTGCCGCCAATACCGCCCGCGCCGACCACGCCGACCATCGTCGAGTTACGCAGATTGCTGTCGGTTTCATAAGCAACAAACCCGATGAAACGATTCATCACTTGCGGCACGACGCCGTAAGCGATGACGTTCATGAACGACGCACCGGTCGCGCGTATGGCCTCTATCTGCTTCAGCGAAATTTCTTCAATCGCCTCCGCGAGCAGCTTGCCGACAAAGCCGACGCTGGCAAAGGTCAGCGCAATGATGCCCGCCAGCGCGCCAAAGCCCACCGCCTTCACCGCAATGATCGCCACGATGACCGGATGGAACGATCGGCAGAAAATGATGACCAACCGCGCAACCCAGCTCACCCACGGAGGCATCAGATTGCGCGCCGAGAGCACAGCAATCGGGATCGCCAGGGCGGTACCTATCAACGACGATAACAGCGCAATTTGCAGCGACTCCAGCAAGCCAGGAATAATGTCGGTTTGCGTGAAGTTAGGCGGAAAGAAACCCACCAGAAAGCGTACGCCGTGGCCAATGCCCTGCTGTACGCGTTCAAACGATAAGCCCAGCGTTGCCGCCGCGTAGACCAGATACGCCAGCACGCCGATATAAGCAAGGCGCTTCGCGATGGACGGCGCAAAAAAGTCAGCGCGGGAGACGGTAGCGTCAGTCATCGGGTTGCTGTTCACACCGCCAACCAATCCTGACCGCCATAAATCTTCTTCAAAATATCCGCATCTAGGCCATCCGGAGCGCCGTCATAAACCACCCGCCCGTCGCTCATGCCGATCATGCGTTCGGCGTAGCGCTTGCCCAGTTCGACCTGATGAATGTTGATCATCACCGGAATGCTGTTTTCAGCGGCGAGATCACGCATGACCTCCATGATTTCAACGGAGGTTTTGGGATCGAGCGACGACGTCGGCTCATCCGCAAGCAGCAAACCCGGCGACTGCATCACGGCGCGCGCAATGCCCACACGCTGACGCTGGCCACCCGAGAGTTCATCGGCGCGACGATTGGCGAAATCGGCGAGGCCCACACGCTTTAACAGCGCGAACGCCTTCTGAATGTCGGCATCGTCGAACTTGCGCCGCCACGCTGTCCACGCGCTAACGTATCCGAGGCGACCCGAAAGCACGTTCTCCATCACCGTCAAGCGCTCAACCAGGTTGTATTCCTGAAACACCATGCCGATGCGTCGACGCGCCTCTCGCAGCGGTGTGCCTGAGAGTTTAGCGAGGTCTTGCCCCTCGAACAGGATCTCACCCGAGGTTGGATTGATGAGTCGATTGACGCAGCGAATCAGTGTCGATTTACCGGTCCCCGAAGGGCCGATGATGGCGGTGATGCCACGGCCTTCGATGTCGAGCGAGATGCCTTTGAGCACCGGCTTACCGGACACATACTCTTTGACGAGATGCTTAATGCTGAGTGAGCTCATTGGTCATTCCGGCGGAGGCCGGAATCCATCGTGACGGGAGAAATGCGCGTCGCGAGGATTAGCGCGTGGATCCCGGCCTTCGCCGGGACGACGAACTTGTAAATCACTTTTTCTTCGCCGCAGCGGCTGCGGCTTCGCGTTCGGCCTCTTTTACGTACGCCGCCTTGCCGAAGCTCTCGCCACCGGCGGCAGCGACCGCGCGCACGGGCGCCCACGTTGTTTTGTAATTGATCGGGAAGAACCGATCTGCGCCGTCAAACGCCTTTTGCATTTCCGCGTTGAAGCGGTAATCGTAGAAGCAGGACAGCACTTTATCAGCGAGCTTCGGTTCAAGATCATGCGCGTAGGCGAAGCTTGATGTCGGGAATTTTTTGCTGCGATAAATCACACGGAAATCACTCTCCTTAATCTGTCCGCGTCGCGCCATACGATCGTACACGTCGGAGGCAACCGGCGCAGCATCGTAGTCGCCTTTAACCACTCCAAGAATCGAAGAGTCATGCTTGCCGGAGTACACCACCGTGTAATCCTTGTCCGGCGTCACGCCTTCCGCAGGGAACAATGCACGAGGCGCCATATTGCCGGAGTTCGACGAAGGCGAGGTATGCGCAACCTTCTTGCCCTTCAAATCAGCGAGCTTCTGGATCGGGCCACCGGCCTTGGTCACCACGATCAGGTTGTAGCCCTGAAAATCCTTTTCGTAGCCCTTCACCGCAAATGGAATCGCCCCTGCGACGTTGACCGCGAACGCAGTGGGGCCGGTCGAGAAGCCCGCAACGTGCAGGCGCCCCGAGCGCATGGCCTCGATTTCAGCCGCGTTGTTTTGCACCTGAAAGAAAACCACTTTTTTTCCGGTGCAAGCAGCGAGATGCTGCGTGAACGGCGCGAAAATCTTTTCGTAAACAGCGGGATCTTCCACGGGTGTGTACGCCCATACCAGCGTGGACGGGTTCTTCCACTTCTTCGGGTCTTTCGGCAAATCGGCGACCAGGTCGCCGTTCTCGTCGCAGTAATTTGCATCGAGTTCACCACGACTTTTGCACACGTCGGCGGACCACGCGGGCGCAGTAACGAGGAGCGTTGCTCCAATAAGCAAAAGGATTTTTTTCAAACGTCTCTCCTGATTTATTTCTTCAATCTCGCAAAGCTTCGCGCGCTCTTTGTAGGAGGGGCTCTGCCGCGACCCACGGTGGCCAACGCAAGGCCGGTCGCGGCAGAGCCGCTCCTACTACGCCACGGCAATAACGGCGTCACTTCTTCTTATTCTCTTTATCAAACTGTGCCCGGTTATACGGCGTTCCCGATGCTACGGCAATCGCACGTACCAGCTCCCAGTCCTTCTTGTAATCGACCGGCAAAAAGCGGTCGTCACCAAGAAATTCCTTCTGCATCTCGGGCGAGAATTTGTAGTCGAAAAAGCACTTCTTGATCTTCTCCGCGAGCACCGGCGTCAGGTCATGCGCGTAGGCGAACGAGGATGTCGGAAAGGTGCCTGAGCGGTAAATGATGCGTGTGTCATCGGCCTTCATCTGCCCGCGCATGATCCAGCGATCATAGATATCGCTGGTGATCGGAGCCGCCTCGTAGTCGCCCTTAAGTACGCCCGCGAGCGATTGATCGTGCTTACCAGAGAACACAATGTTGTAATCCTTGCCCGGCGTAACGCCTTCTTTTGGGAACAGCGCTAGCGGCGCGAGGTGTCCTGAATTGGACGAAGGTGCCGTGTGCGCGACCTTGCGGCCCTTGAGATCGGCGATGGTCTTGATCGTACTTTCTTTTTTCACCACAACCACCTGCCGATACATGCGCGGGCCGTCCTTGTTGCCCTTGATGGCGAACGGAACCGCTCCCGCCAGGTTCACCGCGAAACCGGTTTCGCCTGAAGCGAGACCCGCCACATGCAACCGTCCCGAGCGCATCGCTTCGATCTGTGCAGCGTTACTTTGCACGGTGTAGTACACAATCTTTTTTTGCGTGCAGTCACCGAGATATTCGGTGAAGCCCTTGAACAGGTTGGCGTACACCGCCGGGTCTTCGATCGGTGTGTAAGCAAAAACCAGCGTGGAGGGATCCTTCCATTTCGCTTTGTCCTTCGGCGCTTCGGCAACGAGGTTGTTGTCCTCGTCGCAATAGTTGGTGTCAAGCTCCCCGCGACTTTTGCAATCGTCGGCGGCATAGGCGGTGGTTGACCCCAACACCAACCCTGACAGCAGCGTCAAAGCCACCGCGCCAGCCAGATAAACAGTGCGCATTTCATTCCACCTTGGCAATCCTGGTCTGCGTATTGTAGAAAGCCGACGCGGCGCGCGCGTCCGTAGAATCCCTGCACGCTGTCACTTTCCTGCAATGCAACGCCCTTATGCAATCACACCTCTCCGTCATCGTCCTGGCCGCTGGCAAGGGCACGCGCATGAAGTCCCTGTTGCCGAAAGTGCTGCAACCGCTCGCGGGGCGACCGTTGCTCGCGCACTCGCTGGCGAGCGTGGCGGCATTGCAACCGGCAAAAACGGTGGTGGTGGTCGGGCATGGTGCGGTGCAGGTGATGGCCGCGTTCGCTGATCGTACTGATCTGACGTGGGCATTGCAAAGCCCGCAAAATGGCACCGGGCATGCAGCGGCAGTGGGGCTCGCGCCAATCAAGGATGAAGGCGTCACGTTGTTGGTCACCGGCGACACACCATTGATCCGCACTGAGACATTGGCCGCGCTGCTCTCTCTCGTCAACGAAGAAACCTTCGCGCTGCTCACCTGCAACATGACGGACGCCAGCGGCTACGGTCGCATCGTGCGCAACGCGGCGGGTGAGGTGCTGAAAATTGTTGAGCACAAAGACGCGCTGGCGGCGAATGACGCAGCCACGCTCGCTCTCACCGAAATCAACAGCGGCATCATGGCCGCGCCCACCGCGTGGCTACGCGGCGCGCTCGCCAGACTGACGCCACACAACACGCAGGGCGAGCTGTATTTGACTGATGTGATCGCGATGGCGCGCGTAGATGGACTGACCGTCGCCACCGCACAACCCGCCAATGAGTCTGAAATTGCCGGCGTGAACGACAAGGCCCAACTCGCAGCGTTAGAGCGCGATGTGCAACGCGCGGAAGCTGAAAAATTATTGACCGCGGGCGTCACGCTCGTCGACCCGGCACGCATTGATGTGCGCGGCACACTCATCTGCGGCAGCGACGTATTCATCGACGTGGGTTGCGTCTTCATCGGTGTGGTCACGCTGTACAACAACGTAACCATCGGCCCCAATTGCGTGCTCAACAACGCGACCATTGGCAACAACACCACCGTGCATCCGATGAGCCACCTCGAAGGCTGCACGGTGGGCGAGGGCGCGCTGATCGGGCCGTTCGCGCGGCTGCGTCCCGGCGCGCAACTCGGCGACGAAGTGCACATCGGCAACTTCGTCGAAGTCAAAAACGCGACGCTTGCCAACGGCGCAAAAGCCAACCATCTCGCCTACCTCGGCGACGCCACGGTCGGCGAACGTGTCAACTTCGGCGCAGGCTCCATCACCGCCAATTACGACGGCGCGAACAAGCACCGCACCGTGATCGAGGACGACGTGCATGTGGGTTCCAACTGCGTGCTCGTTGCACCCGTCACTATTGGTCGCGGCGGCACCGTTGGCGGCGGCAGCACCATCACCAAAGACGCGCCCGCCGGAGCACTGAGCGTCGCTCGTGGCAAGCAGGTAACCATCGCAAACTGGAAGCGTCCGACGAAGAAAATCCGATGACAGCTTTTGGTTGAAAGACATATTCAATATGGGCTAACTACCCTATATCGTCATAAATCGACTTTTCCATAAATCAGCGGCTAGGCCCAATGCAACAGATGTTTTACGATAAAGCTGATAACAGATAAACCGTCCGCAACGCCCGCCTGCAACCCACCGTATAGTTTCGCTCAACCGTCCCCACACCCACCACGACACGACAAAAAAGGCCCCCATGTCCGACTGGCAACCCAGCCCCCGCTACCCCGATCCCGCCGTCGTCAGCATCGATCCGTCGTTTGATCGCTATCGTTTGGCGCTGGCCAAAGTCGAGCGCATTGCGCACGGCTTTCTCTGGGCGGAAGGCCCCGTGTGGCTGGGCGACAGCCGAATGCTGGTGTGGAGCGACGTGTCCGGCAACTGCATGTACAGCTGGCACGAAGAAACCGGTGCTGTGAGCCCATTCCGCAAGCCGTCGAACAACGGCAACGGCAACACCCGCGACCGTCAGGGCCGCCTCATCACCTGCGAACACCTCACGCGCCGCGTCACGCGCACCGAGCACGACGGGCGCATCACCGTGCTCGCTGATTCGTTTCAAGGCAAGCCGCTGAATTCACCGAATGACGTGGTGGTGAAGTCCGACGGCTCGGTGTGGTTTACCGATCCGTCGTTCGGCATTTTGAGTTTTTACGAAGGAGAAAAGGCCGAGCCGCAATGGCCGACCAACGTATATCGCATCGATGCCGACGGCTCAATCAGCGTGGCCGCAGAGGGCATCAATTTCCCGAACGGCCTCGCGTTTTCGCCCGACGAATCGACTCTCTACATCGTCGAATCACGCGGCACGCCGCGCAAGATTTTGGCGTGTGATGTGGTCGATGGTCGCACGCTCACGAACTTTCGCACGTTGATCGACGCTGGCGTCGGCACGCCCGACGGCTTTCGCGTCGACATCGACGGCAACCTGTGGTGCGGTTGGGGCATGGGCGCGGCGGGACTCGACGGCGTGCATGTGTTCAACCCGCAGGGCTTGCTGATTGGCCGCATCGATCTGCCCGAGCGCTGCGCCAACGTCTGCTTCGGCGGCGTCCATCGCAACCGATTGTTCATGGCGGCGAGCACGTCGGTGTATTCGCTATTTGTGAATACACAGGGTGTGGGCTACGCGTAGATCCGGCGCGTAGATTTAGCGCCCGTTTAATCCGTTCTCGCTGAGCCCGTCGAAGCGCGCAGGCCTTCGACGGGCTCAGGCCGAACGGTCGTTAATTTTCTAGCGCGTTGGCGGCGTCACCGGTTGCGGCAGTGGCGAGCGTCCCAGCGAAATCATCGCGACACCGCCCAACACCAGCGCCGCGCCGACAAGTTGCAATGCGGAGATCTGTTCACCCAGAAACGCCGCGCCCAAAAAGATCGTGAGCACCGGCCCGACGCTGCCGATCATCGAGGCGTCGCTGGCACCAATGCGTTTCAGCGCCTCCGCCATCATCCACACCGGCACTGCGGTTGAAAACACCGCCAACCCGACGCTGTACGCATAAATCTTCATCGGCAGATCAAGCGCCGACAGCGGCCGCATGATGACGAACTGCGCCAGCACAAATACGGTGGCCACCAACATCATGTATGCGGTGAAGCGCATGCTGCCAATGCGTCGCGTGAGGCCGGTGCCGACCACCATATAAACCGCATAACAAATCGCCGCGAGGAACACGAGCCCGGTGCCCGCGATCAACGCCGTGGTGTCGTCCGTCAGCATCAGATCGTGCCAGTACGCGAGGCCCAATCCGGCGTACGAAACCAGCAACGCGATCGCTACTCGCCGTGTGATCGGTCGCGCCATGAATAGCGCTGAAATCACCACCACGATGGTCGGATTGGTGAACAGAATCAGCCGCTCCAAACCTGCGCTGATGTATTGCAAACCCCAAAAATCCAGAAAGCTCGACAGGTAATAACCCACAAATGCGAGCAGCAATACATAGCCCCAATCGCTGCGCGTCAGCGGGATGGGTGCCGCGCCCTTGTTCTCACGCCGCGCCCACCACGCCATGAGTAAAAAGAACGGCAACGAAAAGATCATGCGCAAGGCGAGCAGCGTCACCGCATCGAGTCCCGGATGTGCGGCGTATGCGAGCTTGATGAAGATGGCTTTGGCAGCAAAGCCGAACTGCGCGGCGGCGGCGAACAACGCGCCCACAGATACAACGTTTTTTATGGATGTCACGCATGTATTCTAGGCCGCGTGAATTGCACGCTGCTGTCGTAGAGCTCAGCCGATAATCGCACTAATGCAATTATCGAAATACACGTCAAGGCGAACCATCGGCATCGCCTGCGCGATCATTACCGTCACCATCTGGTCGGGCTTCATCGTCATCGCGCGCGCGATGTCGCACCGCACCCTGACGCCATTCGACATCGCGTTCGTGCGCATGATCGGCGCGGGTCTCATCATGCTGCCATGGGGCTGGTGGTGGGTGCGCAATCAGGCTAAAACGAACGCCGCTACCGACACAAAGTCGGCGCGCGGTTGGCTGGGCCTGTCACCTTATCCGTGGAAATTGACCGCCACCATCGGTGTTCCGGCGGCGCTCATGTACGCGGTCTTCGTCTACAGCGGGTTTATCTACGCACCCGCCGCGCACGGCTCGGTGTTACTGCCCGGCATGCTGCCGTTGTGGACCACGTTGATAGCGTTCGTCATCATCGGTACACCGATCAGCGGCAAGCGCTGGTTTGGCCTGGGGCTCATCATCACGGGCGGCTTGCTGGTCGGTGGATCAAGCCTGCTTCACGCGTTCGATGGCGGTGACATCTGGAAGGGCGACCTGCTTTTTCTGGCAGCCTCTTTCTCGTGGAGCTACTACACCGTATTGACCCGTAAATTCGGCCTCGCCGCGATTCCGGCGACCATCGCGATCAGCGTGTTCGCTGTTTTTACGTTTGTGCCTGCGTACCTGGTGCTCGCATTCACGGGCGTGATCGTCAGCCACTTGCGCGACGCGCCGTGGAGCGAAATTCTGTTTCAGGCACTGGTGCAAGGCGTCGGCTCGGTGGTGATTTCGGGCATCACGTTTGTCCGCATGGTCGAAACATTCGGGCCGATTCGTTCGACCATGATTACTGCGGTTGTGCCCAGTTTGTCCGCGCTGGCCGCAGTGATTTTTCTTGGCGAACCGTTGTACTGGAATCTGCTTTTGGGGCTTGCTTTGGCGACTGTCGGGATTGTGTTTGGCGTGCGCTCGGCAACGCCTTCTACGGTCGCACAACCGTCAATTCGCCAACAACCTCATTTGTAGTTTTGTAGGGTGGGCACCCCGTGCCCACCATCGCTGCATGAACGAGGATAGCTTCGATTGTCACCGCTTGGTGGGCACGGGGGTGCCCACCCTACCGCCGACCAACCGCGTGATAAGAATGACCGCA
Source organism: Burkholderiales bacterium (assembly GCA_043758415.1). GTDB lineage: Bacteria > Pseudomonadota > Gammaproteobacteria > Burkholderiales > Casimicrobiaceae > Casimicrobium. The sequence goes on along the minus strand of JAYVNO010000024.1, from coordinate 6,209 downwards.
GTCAAACCAGTCATTCATGTATCCTTCCGGCTGTGGGTTAATAGCAGAACCCATTAGCAGCGCAGAGTTTTCGCGCTGTTCTGACGGTGTCTCGTCCAATCTGCAACACTCTCTGCCAGCAAAAGGCACGAAAGGTTCTCGATGGACACCACTTCAACTCTACCGTCATCTTCGTCTTCCGCTACGTTGTCGCGCGTCGTCGGTACGCCTGATGCGCCGCTGTTTGTTGACGTTCGCAAAGCGGAGGACTTCGCCGCGAGCGATTACTTCATTCCCGGCTCGGTGCGCTGGGACTATGATGCAAACCAGCCGGAACCTCCTGAAGTAAAAGGCGTGACCAACGCAGTCGCTTACTGCGTCAAGGGCCTGCACGTCGGCATCACCGGCGCTGCGAAATTAAGCGCACCGAATCGCGATGCAACCTTTCTCGAAGGCGGTTTGCGGCAATGGCTGGAAACCGACGCGCCACGCGTGAAGAAGCGCTCCGATCTGGGCGTGACAGGCGAATCGATCAGCCGCTGGGTCACGCGCGCACGCCCAAAAATTGATCGCATTGCCTGCCCGTGGCTAGTGCGCCGATTCATCGATCCACGCGCCGAGTTTTTCTATGTGCCAACGAGTGAAGTGTTCGCGTTCGCCAAGGCTAACAACGCCGTCGCCTATGACATTCCCGGCGCGCCGATTGAGCATGCGGGGCCACTGTGTTCGTTCGACAATTTCCTGCGTGCATTCGAACTCACGAGCCCCGCGCTGGAACACATGGCCAGCATCGTGCGTGGCGCCGACACCGACGCACTGAATCTCGCGCCGCAGAGTGCGGGCCTGCTCGCTATTTCACTCGGTTTCTCGAAGAACATCGCCGACGATCACGCGATGCTTACCGCCATGATGCCGGTGTACGACGCACTTTATCGCTGGGTGCTCGACGCGGTTGCAGCGCCCGATGAAAAACACGACTGGAAGCCCGCATGAGCCACTCCGCCGACAAGACCGCAGTCCTTCCCAAAGCGCCACCGATGCCGACGCTAGGCGAGGCCTTGCGCTTCTGGCTCAAGCTCGGTTTCATCTCGTTCGGCGGGCCCGCAGGACAAATCGCCATCATGCGCCAAGAGCTGGTCGAGGGCCGTCGCTGGATCAGCGAAAAGCGGTTCTTGCATGCGCTCAATTACTGCATGCTGCTACCGGGCCCGGAGGCGCAGCAGCTCGCCACCTACATCGGTTGGCTCATGCATCGCACCTGGGGCGGCATCATCGCGGGCGGGCTGTTTGTGCTGCCCGGCGCGATCATCATGATGGGTCTGGCGTGGGGCTATCTCACGTTCGGCGAGACGAGTTTCATGCAGGCCGTGCTCTGGGGCATCAAGCCGGCGGTCGTCGCGCTGGTGCTGTTCGCGGTGTATCGCATCGCGAGCAAATCGCTGAACCATGCGGTGTGGTGGGTGCTGGCCGTGGCGGCGTTTGTCGCTGTGACTTTCTTGAAGGTCGGCTTTCCGTGGGTGGTCGCGACCGCCGCGCTGGTCGGCTGGATCACCGGCGAGTTGCACCCGAAATGGATCACCGGTGGACACGTTGGTGACAAGGTCAAGGCGCACCCGCCAGCCGTGATTGACGACCACACGGCCTCGCCCGCGCACGCGCGGTTCTCGCTGAAGCATTCGCTGGCGCTGGTGGCCGGATTCTTAGCCCTCGGTGCCGCCGTGTATGCAATGCTGCCCAATAAGGCACTCACCGACATGGCGGAATTTTTCACCTCCGCAGCGCTGGTGACGTTCGGTGGCGCATATGCCGTGCTGCCTTACGTCACGCAGGCTGCTGTTGAAAAATATCAGTGGCTCACCACGGCGCAAATGATGGACGGCCTCGCGCTCGGCGAGACCACGCCGGGCCCGCTGATCCTGATCCTGACCTTCGTCGGCTATCTCGGTGGCGTGAAAAACGCGGTCGCCAGTTCGCCCCTTGCCAGCGGCTTGCTCGCGGGCACGGTGGTCACGTTTTTCACGTTTTTGCCGAGCTTCCTGATGATTTTTGCCGGTGCGCCGTTCATCGAAAGCACCCGACGCTCACTCAAATTGCAGGCACCACTCACCGGCATAACGGCAGCCGTCGTCGGGGTGATCGGATCGCTCGCCGTGTTTTTTGCGCAACACACGTTTTGGCCACAAGGAATTCAAGGATGGGGCGGCAACGTTGACTGGCTTGCTGCGTTGATTGCGGTGGCCGCGCTCGTCGGTTTCGTCAAATTCAAGCGCGGCACGATGGAGACGATTGCGGTCTGCGCGGTGCTCGGACTCGCAGTAAAAATGCTTGGCTGAGCATTTTTGACGATCAGCTTTTTGCTAAACGCCATATTGCACTGGAGCTAAGCGGATTTAAATGCAATAGTCGCTATTTGCATAAAACTGCATCTAAGCCCATACGGATCGGGGCTTAACGCAAAAAGTTGTATGGCTTAATATCGGTTCAAACCACCGCTACCACGGCGAAGTGCAACGAACGCCCAACGGTTTCGCCGAACCTGAAATGTCCTCCGTGTAGAGCTGCTTCACACCCCGCTCAGCGCAGGTCGCGATGATCAGCGCGTCCCAGTATTGCATCTGTTTTTCTGCGGCGAGACTCAACGCAGCGGCATGCGCGGTTACGGTGGATGGCAACGGCGGCATCGATTCCGACCACGCCTCAATGATCTCGCGGGCTTCTGCACGGGTGGCGAGACGGCGGCGCGTAACTACAGAAAAATACTCGCCGTAAACTTGTGCGGCGATAGGCCATCCGCCCGCCACCGCACGATCAAGCAACTTGCGCGCAACGATGTGCTTTGCAGCGTCGGTTTCGTCCGTGGCGTACACGAGAATATTCGTATCGAGCGAGTTCAATCTTCGTAAGCCTCCGACCGATTGAATTTACCTACAAAGGGCTTGCTCAGTCGAAACGACAACGCAAGCGCCACCTTCTTGTCCCGCTCCGCCTGCGACTTAAAACCATCTGCCCGAACCAACTTAAGCGGCGATTTGCCACGCCGCGTGATCAGCACCTCAGCGCCCGCATCAACTAGCGCGGCGTAATGCGTGAAATTGTGAACCGCGTCTCGTGCAGTAGTGGAAACTGTGCTCTCGCTCATGGCGCACTCCGTCAGCCTTTAATCCACAAAATGTATCACATATTGTTATACATTAAGCGCTCGCGCTTGTTCATTACTGAGCGCACAGCGCGTTCTCATCCACCCCACGCGCTAAGCTTCAGTCATGTCTTCACCTCGCGCGCTCAGTGGCGCTGCTTTCGCCACCCTGCTCCTGATCGCGCTGATGATGGGCGGCAACCATGTCGCAGCTAGGCTCGCGTTCAACAATGGCGTCGACGTCGCAACCGCGGTCGTGTTCCGCAGCGCGGTCACGGCGCTAGTGCTGTTTGCGCTACTGCGAGTGCAACGCCTGCCGTACGGCTTTGACCGACTCAACGTGCGACAGAAGCGTTTTCTGCCATTGATCGGTTTACTGATCGGCCTGCAAAGTCTCAGCATTTATTCATCCGTCGCGCGCTTGCCAGTAGCGCTGGCGCTGCTCGCGTTCAACACCTATCCGCTGTGTGCCGCATTCTGGGACCGCGTGCTCTACGGCAAAAAGCCCGAACGCGCGATGCTGATGGCCATGCCGGTAATTCTGGTTGGTCTGGCGCTTGCGCTCGACGTGTTCGGCGCCGCATCGGGCCTCGGGGCGAGCGCGCAATGGCAGCAGATCGGCGTGGGCGTTGCGTTTGCCGCCCTCGCCGCGCTGCTCTTCGGCCTCGCCATGATCCTCACGCAACACGAAATCAGCAGCCTCGACGGCCGCGTGCGGACCTTCACCACGCTGTCCGTTGCTGGATTGGTCGCTATCGTGAGCGCCGCGCTGCACGGTGGCCTGCAATTGCCGAGCGGGACGGGCCCCAGCATCGCACTGGGCTGGGTCGGCCTCGGCATGCTCACCGTCCTCTACGGCACCGCCTTCACCATCATGTTCACCGTGTTGCCCAAGCTCGGCGTAGCAGGCAACTCCGCAATCATGAACGTAGAGCCCGTATTCGCGCTCGCGCTCGCGTGGCTCATCCTTGGGCAGGCGATTGCGCCGATTCAGGTGGCTGGCGCGTTGATCGTTGTTGCGGCAGTGATGGTGTTGGGGCTAAGGCGCGGGAAATCCTAATAACGGCCGTAGGGTGGGCAACTTGTTGCCCACGCGTCAAACAAACGCTCGCGATACAACATGACTATAACTTATGGTCTAGTATTTCACCATGTCCGCCTACTCCCTAGCCCAAGCCAAAGCACACCTAAGCGCCGTGATTGATGCCGCACTTGCTGGCAAACAAACGGTGATTACGCGCCACGGCAAGCCGGTGGCGAAGATCGTGCCCTACGTTGAAGCAGTCGCTGACCTGTCAATCTTTGATCAGCACCGTGGCTCATTGCCTAAAGGCTTCAAATTTGATCGCGACGAGTTGAACGCTCGGCGCTAACGATCCCCGTTCGCCCTGAGGCATAGCCGAAGGGTCTGATGACCAGCAACGCATGCCTGCCTTTCTCGAAACCAACATCCTCGGCTACCTTCTCGACGGCGGTCGTAAGGAAAAAATCGTCCGCCGATTGGCCGGTGATCAGCCACACATCAGCGTGCAAGTGCTCAATGAATTTGTCGCCGTGTGCAAAAAATGCGGCAAGGATCGTGAAACCGCATATCAACTCGCCAGCGCGATAGCCAACGCCAGCACCGTTCACGAAATCACGCGCTCAACCTATCGCCTCGCCCAGGCGCTCGCAACGCGCTATCAACTCTCACATTGGGACGGCCTCATCGTTGCCGCAGCAACGCTAGCGCAATGTGAAACGCTTTACAGCGAAGACATGCAGCATGGACAGGTGATTGGAACGGTGAAGGTTCTCAATCCGTTCAAGTGACGCGTGTTGACAAATTGCCCGCGCGAAACGACTGTGTTGGGGCTGCCCCAGAGCGCGCACCAACGGTTCGAAATATCAACTTCCCGTTGGTCGCAACAACGGTGCGCATTCTGCGACACTCAGGAAAAGTCTACCGGCCCGTCGGTCTCCACCGCATACGCTGATCGATGCTGCCTCGCTCGAAAGGGGGTGCCTGACTTATATCGGCAGTGGCATACCGGAGAAATATCCAGTGGTGACTCAACGGCTAGTAGCAACGTGTCGCAGAACTTGTGGCGGAGCGCTGCGAGACGCGGTACAGTTATCGAAAAGGACGGTTTCAGGAGGGGCGGCATGCACGACGAGTACACGTTTCAATTGCACGAATATCCGCATGGATGCTTTTTATGCAAGCCCGAGGCTTGGCGAGTTGTCTTTGAAGGCGTACGTATTCGAGTAATTACTGGCATAGGTCCACTTCGAACTGGATACGTGATGATCGCACCGAAAGACCATGTCCCGACTGTTGCCCAGTTGGATGAGACAACGCTCTATGAATTTGCACTTGTGCGAACGATTTTGATTGACGCGCTTGCTATTGAGTATGGAAGCGGATTTACCGCTTACGAGCATGGGAAGACCGGCGCATGCGCCGTTGATGGACCAGAGGAAAGTGGATACTGCTTCCACGCGCACCGAGTATTTATTCCAGCAAGAAGTTCGCGACTCAAGGCTATTCGAGCAAGCTTCAATAACTCGCTGGAAATACCGACTTTCAACGACATCTCGACGTTAGACGACGATCCATACGTTTTCTTCGAGACTGGCCGCAATGGGGGGGAAAGTGAAGCTCATGCTTTTCGCGCACCCGATCCTCTGGCCTCACAGTTTGTACGTCGTTTCCTGGCCGAAGAGCTAGATTTGGGTCGACCGGTTAGCTGGGCGGTTCACTTCAATATTGAAGAAATGGTTGACACGTCAATTCGCCTAAGATCGAGAATGGAAGGTATTGTGCTGCAGCAGCAAAATCTCGCTCTCACCCAATTAGCTCACCTGTCTCGCGCCGTAGAAATGAACGGGAGCATCACTATTGATGGTCTTTCGGGTTGCGGAAAATCAACGACCGCTCGATATCTGGCCCAATTGCTCGCAGCGCCGTTAGTAGATACTGGATTCCTTTTTCGAAACATGGCGCAGCAAGTAATGAGAAGTGGCTTCGCAAAACTGAACAGTGGAATAAGTGGAAACTCTGGGCCTCACGCTGGACCGATGACGGTCTGGCAAGCAGGAGTTACAGATGAAA
>JAYVNO010000023.1:0-7376 GCA_043758415.1 Burkholderiales bacterium | reverse complement strand
TTCATCTGTAACTCCTGCTTGCCAGACCGTCATCGGTCCAGCGTGAGGCCCAGAGTTTCCACTTATTCCACTGTTCAGTTTTGCGAAGCCACTTCTAGCTGTACGCATGGCTTGAGACACAGGAAACTAAGCGCGGTGTCTCGCGTTCGGTCAGTGATCGGGTGGGTTGGCTGCTTGCTGAGGATCGTTGGCCGGACGCGCTCGTTTTGGTGCAACCGCAGAACCGCTGTCACGACGGTTACTTACAAGCGTTGGCAAAACGACTGCCCGCGTCCCATGATGCAGACGCGGTGCTGTTGTTGCGACGACTGTTCCATTCGGCAATGCGCGTTGCGTCAAGTCCCTATGTGCAGGTACTTGAGCTGATAGCCGACGCTTGTAAACGTATGCCGCTAGAGGCGAAAGTCCAATGGATCACCGAGCTTCGGCTGACGCACAAAGCGAAGCGAAACTTTGTTTCGGGGCTAGCAAAAATTCTGCCGTGATCGATATAACATTTAGCTGAAAGCCTTATTTAAAAAGGGCTAGCTCAGATTTATAAATAAAGTCGACTTAGGTCAATTAATCAGTCGAGCCCTGCGTGTGAAGGGCTGTGTAAAAAAAGCTGATGCGCGCAAGGTGTCGACTCAAACAGTAAATCGCGCGTGCCATAGACACAATTTGTTTACCCGCCTTATAATTTAAAGCTAACCAAAATTTCGCTAATACAAAGAAGCTCTCAGTCATGGTCGTTATTCGTCTTTCTCGCGGTGGTTCCCGCGGTGCCCCTTTCTTCAACATTGTGGTTGCTGATTCGCGCAACCGTCGCGATGGCCGCTACATCGAGCGTCTTGGCTTCTACAACCCAGTGGGTAAAGAGGGTGCTGAGAACGTGCGTATCGCTGCAGATCGTCTGACTTACTGGACCAGCAAAGGCGCGCAGATGTCTGACACCGTGACTCAGCTCGCCAAAGGCGCTGCTAAAGCCGCCATCGCCAAGGTGGTTTCGGCATCTGCAGCACCCGTGGCGGCTCCCGTCGCCGCTTAAGCAGCGCCTCGTAGACCCGAGTGCGCCACGGCCCATGCGTTTTGCGCAACGCCGTTGCCGCCAGTCTTAGTTCCACGCGCTCAACAGCCGACGTTCGGTGAGCACCGAAGCCCACAGCACCTCAGAGCTCATCCCGATGGGCAAAGTCGGTCGTCCCTACGGGCTGACCGGCGCGGTGCATGTGTATCCCTATTCGCAAGACGCGCAAACGCTGCTCAAAGCGAAAACGCTGTTGATCGGCACGGTCACGTTTGACGTCACCCGCTCGCGTCGTCATGGCGACGCCATCGTCTCGCAACTGGTCGGCGTTGATTCGCCCGAGGCCGCAGCCAAGCTCACCAACAAAGAAGTATTCGTGGATCGCGCGCTGTTCGCAGTGCTGCCGGACGGCGAGTATTACTGGCTCGACTTGATTGGCCTGACCTGCACCAACGGCGACCGAATATTCGGCGAAATCAGCGAAATTTTTGAGTCCGGCGCGCATCCGATTCTTCGCGTGAAGCAAGCGTCCGGGGTGGACGAACTGATCCCCTTCGTCGACGCCATCGTGCGCTCGGTGAGCCTTGCCGAACGGCGCGTTGACGTCGACTGGGAAGGCCTCGAATAAGCCATGTTGTCGATCTCTTTGATCGCAGCGTTTCCTGAACTGGCTGAACGCGCGCTTGACTACGGGGTGACCGGTCGCGCTCGCGGGCTTGGCCTCTGGCGTTACCAGGGCTTCGGCTTGCACGATTTCGCGACGGACGCGCGCAAATCCATCGACGCTCGACCCGCAGCTGGTGGCCCCGGCATGGTGTTGATGGCAGCACCGCTTGATGCAGCACTGGCCGCTGCACGTGCCTGGCACGTCAAGCCAACTATCGTCGTTTTCTTGAACCCCGACGGCGCGCCGCTGGTGCAGTCGCGAGTGCAAACGCTGGCGGCAGCGAAGCACTTGACGTTTGTCGCTGGCCGCTACGAAGGTATCGACCAGCGGTGGATCGATGCCAATGTCGACGTGATCGTGTCGATTGGCGACTATGTGCTGTCTGGCGGCGAGCTGCCCGCAGCGGTCGTGATCGACAGTTGCGTGCGGCTGCTGCCCGGTGCGCTGGGGGACAACAAGTCGACTACGTTTGAGTCGTTTACCGCTGGCCGGCTCGACTGGCCGCAGTTTGCGCTTGCCGGTGACACGAAAGCGGGTCCATCGCCGGATGAAATTCCAGACCCATTGGCCGCTGGCGACCATGCGGCGATTGCGCGGTGGCGCGTCAAACAGGCGCTTGCCCGCACCTGGATGCGCCGCCCTGATCTGCTGGCGCGCACTAAATTATCGCCCGAAGAGCTCGCCATGATTGACGAAATCACGGTATAATCATTAGCTTAACAGGAAATTCCTTCGTGCATAGTCACCCCGGTGTTATCACCGACGGGGGCGGAAACAGCACCCGGAACCTGATGTGTGTTCAGCCCCGCATTGTGTTGCGAGTCAGGTTGGATCAAACCAGTCGCACACCTCTCAGACTCTGAAAACACCAACAACGGAGCAGTAATGTCCAAATTTTTGATCGCTCAAATCGAGCAAGAAGAAATCGTTCGTCTCAATAAGACGATCCCCGTGTTTGCGCCTGGTGACACCGTCATCGTCAGCGTTAACGTGGTCGAAGGCGAGAGGAAGCGCGTTCAGGCTTTTGAAGGCACGGTAATTGCCAAGCGCAACAAGGGCCTCAATAGCTCGTTCATCGTGCGCAAAATTTCGAACGGCGAAGGGGTGGAGCGTACCTTCCAGCTGTACTCACCGATCATCTCGGCCATTGACGTCAAGCGTCGTGGTGATGTCCGTCGCGCCAAACTCTACTACCTTCGTGATCGTTCGGGCAAATCGGCGCGTATCAAAGAGAAGTTGCCAGCTCGCAAAGTGGCGAAAGTCGCGGCATAGTCAGCTATCGCCCGACCTCGGACACGGCCCTTCGGGGCCGTTTTTATAGGTGCAGTGCACGACGGACAGCGTCGGTTGCGCCCGTAAGGAGCAGTGTCGCCATACGGCTATCATCGCGGTAGTTTCGACTCTCCTCACCGCATGCGCAACAGCATCTACGACGCGCTCGAAGTCAATTCGTCGAGCTCAACCCACGCTATACAAGCCGCGTTGCGTACCGTTGTTCGTCGCTTCTGGGCAGTGCCGCGCGATGCTTCGGGCGATTCCGAGGAGGCGGTGCGTTTCGCCGCTTTGGCCGCCGCGATTCTGGGTGACCCAGTTCGCCGCAAGGATTATGACGCCGCGCTGAACCCCGGCGTAGGCGCGGGCCCGTGGCGCTTGCCAATTGCCGGTCATCAGAGCGGCGAGGCACTTGCCGAAGGCGGGACTCATTCAAGAATTTTTGCTGACGAAGCCGACGAGGTTTCGCAGCTCACCATCGAGGCTGCCGTGCCAAAGGCGCTGCCGGGTGTCGATGCGCTTGCGGAGCCGCTGCCCGACGGCAAAGCTTGGGCATCGCCCCTGGTTTGGGTGGCGTTTTTCGCGTCGTGGTTGCTGCTTTGGTACGCCCTTTCGCTGCCGTTTCCTGAGTGGTTTGAACTCTCGGTAACCACCGCGTTGCTGGTCTCGTTCGGCGCGACCGCACTCACCTGCCTGCTTGCCGCATGGATGAGCCGCCGACAGGAAATCGCGGGTGCCGCAGCGAGCCTGTCACGTCTTGCCATCATCAAGTGGCGTCGCGAGGGCTCCATCTTCATCGGTGCGCCGCCGCCGCAGCACGACACCGCATGGATTTTCAAGTTGCGGCTGATGGAATTGACCCGTAGCGCTTCGGGCTTTGTCACTGCGGCCAGTCCTTGGCGGCGCCTGGCTGCGCGCCTAATTGATTACGCGCTGATCGCGATGTTTCTTTATCTTGGCATTTGTCTGATCGACCGGATCGTGCCCATTCTGGACGACGGTTTCATTTTTGTGCGCTCGGTGCTGGTGTTGCCGACGCTGGTGGTGCTCATTGCCGTTCCCGCCGCTGCCCTGTTTCATCGATTGATCCGCACTACGCCCGGCAAGTGGCTGCTCAGTCTGCAACTGGTGACCGGCATCACGCGACCGGCTGATCACGTGGAGCCGAGCGATGAGCGATTGCGTTGGTCACGCGCTTCGCGCGCCGCCTGGAGCGGCGCGGCGCTTGGGTTATGGCCGGTTGCGCTGTGGCGTTTGCCACGCAATATGCGACTGGCGCGCGACACCGAAACTGACTGGGAAGGCAACGGCGATTCGCTGGTCATGGAGCGTCCGCTGACCGCGCCTGCCTTTGCAACTGGGATCGTCATTTTGATGGCGGTTGCGCTGATCCTGCTCTCGGGCTGGCGTCGTGATTACATCGTAGCGTGGCCTCATGTGGTGACGTTGGCGGTGTCGCTGCAATCGACCGTGAACCGTGCACTTGGCTCAAATTTAGTACGCTCAACGCTGGTAACGACCGCGCCGTCCGTGGCGGATTTGCCTACTGCATTTGAAGCACCACCCGTGGTCGCACCTGTGCCGATGGTTGCGCTCACGCCTGCTCCGCCAACGCCTGCAAAGCGGCAGGTGGTATCGCCGTCCGCCGCAAATATCGGCCCCGAGGCCGACATGGCGAAACAGGCGAATGCCGCGCAGGCGCGCCGGACGCGCCTTGATGCGTACACCAGGCAGGCCGAAGGCGCGCGGCGTGCTGGCAATTACACTGGAATGTTTGCCCAATGTCAGCGCTGGACGCAGGAGCAACCGGGTAGCGGTGAGGCGTGGCGTTGCTACGGGCTAGCGCAGTTTCAGGGAGGCGCAGGCCGCGAGGCGTTGCCTGCGTTGCGTCAGGCGCTCAAATTTGAGCCTAGGGATTCGCAGGTTGAGGCTGCGATCCTGAGCATTTTGCGCCCTTGACGTGATTTCTTTTTAGGGCGAAAAAATCGCCCGCGAGCAGCGACTACTTGCGGCGCAACAGGAAAATAAACTCGCCATTGGCGGTCGATTGGTCAATCAGCGCATTGCCGGTTTGCCGTGAAAACGCCTGAAAATCGCGCTGCGACGCGGGGTCGGTGGCGATGATTTTAAGCAGTTGACCGGTCTTCATTTCGTTGAGTGCTTTTTTCGTACGCAGGATCGGCAGCGGGCAATTAAGGCCGCGCGCATCAACTTCTCGGTCAGCAGTGGCTGGGGTCATGGCGGGTTCCGGTCTATGGCCTGTGGCCTGTGTGTATTGAGCTTGCACGTTGGCGGATGGCGCAATCGTCACTGCGCCGGAACTTTCATTTTAATCGAGATATTCAAACAAGCGCACCACGCGCGACACGCCGCTGGTAGTGCTGGCGAGCTGGGTGGCGGCATCGGCCTCAGTGCGCTTAACGATGCCCATCAGGAACACCACGTTCGCCTCGGTAACCACCTTGACGTGATTGGCCTGAAAGCGGTTGGCTTCGAAAAAACGCGTTTTGACGATGGTGGTCAGTCGCGTGTCGTTGCTAACGGCGATCACGCCAGCCTGCGGGCCGACGTTCATTTCGTTGAAGATGCGCTTAATGCCAGGCACGGTTGAAACCTCATCTTCAACGCCACGCTTGATGACGTCGGTGTTTGCTTCTCCGCTGAGTAGCACTTGCCGGTTGTAGCTCGTGATGTTCACGTGAACCCGATCACCAAAGCGGCTTTTCACCTTGAGCAGCGCGCGGTTTTCGATATTCTCGTCATCGACAAAGGCACCACCTGTGCGCCGATCTTCGGTCAACGCGACCGCCGTCACCGCGCCGCCGAGGAGAATGGGTGCGCAGGCCGTCAGCGTCAACAATGCAAACGCCGTGCCGAGGAACAGCAGCGCATGCTCGCGAACACACGTTTTCGAAGGCATCACAGTTCTCCTCAAGGAATACAAAAAATTTGATCAATCATTGCAGTGCTGCAGGGCGACCCGGTGCCGCATTATCTGCGTAGTTCGCAAATCTTTTAAGTTGCATCACGCAGCAAAAATATTGCGTAGCCACTCTGGTGCGCTCGAACCGTCAAACAGAACGGCGTCAACGCGACACTCAGGCACGATGGGCAAGCTACTTAGATAAAGCCCCACCGCGCGCTCGATTCGTGCTTGCTTTTTGCGACTGATGCTCGCGGCTGCGCCGCCAAATCGCTGGCTATTGCGTTGCCGTACTTCAACGAACACGAGCGTTGCGCCATCGCGCATGATGAGATCAATCTCACCAAAACGGCAGAGCCAATTGCGCTCTATAAGCGTTAGTCCACCCGCCTTCAGCAGCGCTTCGGCCGCGCGCTCGTAGCGTTCGCCCGCGCCACTTTTCGACTCAAGGTCCAACTTTAACCAGGGCGCGTTCGCGGAATTCACCGACCATCGGTTGCCGACGATATTGCGCGTCCTTTAGCATCAATTGGCCAATTGCGCCGTCAAACGTCGTTGGCAACGCGTCGCGTCCCGCCGCGATGACCAGTCGCGCGGCGTCAACGCCCAGCGCATACAAACGGGCGAGCGTCGGTGAGAGTGCCACTGTGGAAGCATCGGCTGGCGCGTAGGCCGAAAATTCAGCGCGATCCGCATCAACCAGCCACGGCGCGTCAGCAATGCGAACGCCGGTCCAGTCGGATGTACGCTCCAACGCTGATTCGTAGCTGACGCTGGTCACGTACACGGCGATATTGTGCAAAAAAGGTCGTAGTTGCGACAGCGCGCTGGCGCTACCTGCGAACAAAACGCAGTCCACGTTGTCGCGACGCCAGCCATCAGCCAGACGTCGCCAGGAATCGCGCGAACCCAGCACCGTTTGCGTCAGCGGCGTGGCGATACGATTGCGCCAATAATTCATGATTGAGACGCTTACGCGGCCTGCCAGAGCACCGCTCGCCTCGACCAGCAGCGGACGGCGGCAGGCGTCTTCCACCGCCTGCTGCGCGATCGCTTCTCCCTCAGATTCAATGTCCGGTGCGAGCACTGCCATGGGCTGCGGCGGCACGGTGCCGAGCGGCGAAAGCATCAAGGTGGGTCGCAATGACGGCACTTTACCCAGCGCAAGCGTTGCCACATCGCTGCGGCCCAGCGGGCCGATCACCCAATCGACTCTGTCGTCAACGCAGCGACCGTACGCGGCCACCACGCCATCAGCGCTATAGCTGCATTCACGCACCGACACGTCGCCTTTGCGCGTCGCAAATACAGCCGCTGCGCCATCACGCACGCTGACTGCCGCGCGACGCAGCAAGGTGCTTTCGAGCGGTAGCAGCAGCACGATGCGCAGCGTATTCGACGGCTCGGTCGTCGCTTGCGCTAAAGTGCGTGTGGGTTGCTCGATGGACGCGGGTCGCACCAGCGGGTCCGGCGCAGGCGTCTGCGCTGCTGCAGGCAGCGCTGCCTGC
>JAYVNO010000022.1:0-7398 GCA_043758415.1 Burkholderiales bacterium | reverse complement strand
GCACAGCCTGTGGATAAAGCTACATCGCGCTTCAACCCGCCCAACCTCCACTTAATAATCGGGGTTTGCTGTTCAGACAACCGGGGCCACTTCTGTGCTACACCGCTTTTTCGCTCTAGGTAAACGCTGATAATGTTGGAAATGAAAAAGCCACCCGAAGGTGGCTTTTTCACGAGGTCAGGTGCTGACTATTGCAAGCTAACTTCCACACGCCGCCCTTCAGCCGCTGTGGTTGAACCAGCGGTGATGTCGGTCGGTTTTTGCAGTTCGATTTTGTCCTCGGCTACACCGGCTGCCTTGAACGCGTCGCGTACGGCCCTGGCGCGAAGCTTCGCTAGCTCGGCGTTTTTGATGGGGTCACTGCAGGGCTCTGCGAAGCCGCTGAGTCCAAGCTTGCCGTTCCGATTCAGACCATCTGAGGTTGAAAAACGCGGATGCGACGGGCGAGGGTCGCCTGCTGTTGGCACGCAACCATTCGCATGTCGTATTCGGATTGAAGGTTGAGCCAGAAGCGGGGCTCCATTCCGAAGTAGATGCCAAGACGCAAGGCGGTGTCAGCGGTGATTGGACGTTGACCGTTCACTACGTCGCTAATGCGGCTTGGAGGGACGTCAATGTCGGCGCTTAGTTTGCGCGCTGTGATTCCCATGGGCTTCATAAAGTCTTCCAGCAAAATTTCGCCGGGGTGAATTTCATCGAGTAGCTTTGCCATACTTGTTTCCTCTAGTGGTAATCCACAATTTCGACCTGATGGGCACCATCCGCGCGCCACACAAAGCAGACGCGCCACTGGTCGTTAACGCGGATGCTGTGCTGGCCCTTTCGTTCACCCTTCAAGGCTTCGAGCTGATTGCCAGGTGGAATTCGCAAGCTCGCCAGATCGGTCGCGGCATGGATTTGCAGTAGTTTTCTGCGCGCCACTCGCTCAATGTTCCTGAATCTCGGCACTGCTCGACTGTGGAACAATCGCTCTGTTTCGGCGCACAGGAAGGAGTGGATCATTGCTTATTGTATTCTGCGTTACGGAATCTTCAAAGCGGAACAGCGAGGAAGCACTACTGTTGCTGAGCGTCGCGAAGGATCATGTGGTATGCAACGTTTGATCTACTTTGCAGAGAGGCAAGCGAGGCAACTTGATCTTTCGCCCGGCTCAGGATGACAAAAAAATATAGGCAGTTTCTATTGTGGAAGCCACAAAAAAGCCACCCGAAGGTGGCTTTTTCGCGAGGTCAGTGGCTTACTATTGCAAGCTAACTTCCACACGCCGACCCTCAGCCGCACTGGTCGAACCAGCGGTGATGTCGGTTGGTTTTTGCAAATCGATTTTGTCTTCGGCTACGCCCGCAGCTTTGAGTGCATCGCGGACTGCGAAGGCGCGTTGCTTGGCGATTTCGGCGTTCTTGGCAGGGTCGCCGCTTGGGTCGACGAAGCCGCTTAGCGACAGCTTGCCACTGGGCTTGGCTTTGAAGTAACCGACGAGTTCTGCGACGCCTTTGTCTGCACCCGCTGGAAGCACTGCGGAGCCGCTGGCGAAGTAGACCTTCATGAGGCCGGCGGAGTTTGCGCCGTCGGCTTTGCCGGTAACGACGATCCCGCCGTCGTCGCTAACCTTTGTCACGGTCACCGTCGGTACCGCTGGCACCGGTGCTGCCGCAACGGCTGCCGGAGCCGCCGCTGGCGCCGCAGCCACAACAACCGCCGGAGCCGCGCTATGAGCAGCAACCGAACCCGCATCCTTACCACCGTGAACCTGCGCCACCACCGGCACGATCAACAACGCCACGATATTGATGATTTTGATCAACGGATTGACCGCAGGGCCAGCCGTGTCTTTGTACGGATCGCCAACGGTGTCGCCGGTTACAGCCGCTTTGTGCGCGTCGGAGCCCTTGCCACCGTGATGGCCGTCTTCGATGTATTTTTTGGCGTTGTCCCAGGCACCGCCGCCGGTACACATGGAGATAGCGACGAACAGACCAGTGATGATCGCACCCATCATCAGACCGCCCAGCGCTTCAGGGCCGAGGATCACGCCGACTGCGATCGGCACGAACACTGGCAACAACGACGGGATGATCATTTCCTTGATCGCGGACGTGGTCAACATGTCGACCGCTGCGCTGTAATCAGGTTTGCGCTTTCCGGCCATGATTTGACCGTCTGCAAATTGACGACGCACTTCGACCACCACCGAGCCGGCGGCGCGGCCCACGGCCTCCATCGCCATCGCACCGAACAAAAACGGAATCAGGCCGCCGATGAAGAGGCCGACGATGACCATGTGGTTCGACAAATCGAACGACACGTTCAGGCCGCGACTTTCAAGACCGTGCGTGTAGTCGGCGAACAGCACCAGTGCTGCAAGGCCAGCGGAGCCAATCGCGTAGCCCTTGGTGACCGCCTTGGTCGTGTTGCCCACGGCGTCGAGCGGATCGGTGACGGCGCGCACTTCAGGCGGCAGATCGGACATTTCGGCGATGCCGCCAGCGTTGTCGGTGATCGGGCCGTAGGCGTCAAGTGCGACAACGATACCGGCCATCGAGAGCATTGCGGTTGCAGCCACGGCAATACCGTACAAACCGGCAAGCCAATGTGACGCGAGGATAGCGATACACACCGCAATCACCGGATAGCCCGTCGACTTCATCGAGATGCCAATGCCTGCGATGATGTTGGTGGCGTGGCCGGTCGTCGAGGCTTGCGCAACGTGCTTGACCGGGGCGTATTCGGTCGCGGTGTAGTACTCAGTAATCATCACCAGCGCGCCGGTGAGCACGATGCCGACGACGCAGGCGCCGAACAGGCGCAGCGTGTTGACGCTATCAACACCGGCAAACACGATGTTGGTGACGAAAAAGAATGCAATCAGCGACAGGATTGCCGCAACCGCCAAACCTTTGTACAGGGCGTTCATGATCTTGCCCGTGCCGCTGTACTTCACGAAGTAGCAGCCGATGATCGAGGCGATGATTGACACCGCGCCGAGCGCCAGTGGGTAAACAGCAGCCGCCGCAGCATTAGCTTTCATCAGCAGCGCGCCGAGCAGCATGGTGGCGATGATCGTCACCGCATACGTCTCGAACAGGTCAGCGGCCATGCCAGCGCAATCGCCGACGTTGTCACCAACGTTGTCGGCGATCACGGCAGGGTTGCGCGGGTCGTCTTCCGGTATGCCGGCTTCGACTTTGCCCACGAGATCAGCGCCAACGTCGGCACCCTTGGTGAAGATGCCGCCGCCAAGACGCGCGAAGATCGAGATCAGCGACGAGCCAAACGCGAAGCCAATCAGCGGTCCCATCAGCGTGTGCAGCCCTTCCTTCATTGGGTTCGCGCTGAACGGCGCGGTGCCGATCAGGAACCAGTAAAAACCGGCCACGCCGATCAGGCCCAAACCCACGACGAGCATGCCAGTGATCGCGCCGCCACGGAAAGCAACAGCCAGCGCAGCATTGATGCCAGAGCGAGCGGCCTCAGCTGTCCTCACGTTGGCGCGCACCGACACGTTCATGCCGATGAAGCCCGCCGCGCCCGAGAGCACTGCGCCGAGCACGAAGCCGAACGCCGTTTTGCCGTCAAGCACGAAGAAAATAATCACGGCGAGAATTGCGCCGATGATGGCGATGGTGCGGTATTGCCGGTCGAGATAGGCTTTGGCGCCCGCTTGAATCGCGCCTGCGATTTCCTGCATCCGGGCGTTACCGGCGGACAGGCCATTGATCCACGAAATCGATATGACTCCGTACGCGATTGCCGCCAGTCCGCAGACGAGCGAAATGATGAGCCAAGTGGTGGCTGACATATTTGTGTGAACTCCCTTGTGAATGTATGTGACGTTGCCTGCGGCACGACTTCCGTACTTGGGTGGCTGCACGTGTTCCTGAAACAAGAACACGAGTCCTCCAGCACTTGGCCCGCGAAATTCCGCCCCGCTGCCGCTTTGGTCAAAAGCCTGTGGCGACATGCTTGGCGATTATAGGAGGGAGTCTGTTGCTCGATGACGACAGCGTATGCGCGGGTTGGCAAACGCGAGCGATCGCGCTTGTTCTGACGGAGTTAACTCGCGTTCCGTTCGGGCTGCGCTCGTCGAAGCCTCTTGACATGCGGCAACGTAACGCGCAACTTCAGGTCGACTAAAAAGCAAAAAATCACGATTGGCTTTTTGTGAAAATGGCTATTTCATTGGGGCTGCAACGACAAACGCTCGATAGTCGACTATCGGGCTTTTATGGTTTATGCCCAGCGTTAATGGCCCTCAAGCTAAAAAGTTGCTACGCGTGTTGCGCTCAAAATCCTACTTGCAGCGACACATAGCCACCGGTCTGCCGACGGTTCGAAGTCAACGCACCGACGATTTCGCCCAGATCTACATACGCCGCCGTGATCGACACGTTCTTGCTCGGGAAATACGCCACGAACACATCCCAAACCGCCTGCTCGCGCAGGTTCAGCGCAGGATTTTTCAGATGGCCGCGCTTGATGCGTGCCTCCGCGCCAATCACCAGGTTACGCCGCAACAGATACGCCACCGAGCCTTCAAACTCGGGCCGATAACGGTGTCCATCTGGCCCGCCGAAGCCGAGCAATCCGTACTGATTGGCCTTCGACAAGCGCACCGTGCCGTTCACCAGCACGCTCTGCGCCAGATACAGCTTGCTTGCCGCGACGTAAAAATCGGTACCGCTGGTCTTAATGTTCGGTTTTAGCGCGGCCAGCGCGCCGTTCAAAAACGGGATCACCGTGCCGTCTTTGTTGTCCTTGTATTGCAGGCCGACTGACACCTGCGGCAGCCACGTGTCCTGATCGTAAACGGCATTGCCGAACACGCGAACCTTGACGCCGAACACATCCTGCTTCAACTTGTAGCCGCGCAGCGTCGGGCTGATGGCAACCAGAACATCCTTGGTGTCGAATTGCTGATTGGCATACGACAGCTCAACCCGGTCATACAAACCAATCGCCACGCCACTGGTCTGCAGCGAATAATCGCGCGTTTTGGCCCCGGTGTAATGCACGTTCGCGCCAATCTGGGCGTCGGTGCCGTAGCCGGTGATCAGTGCCCAGGTTGACAAGCCGCCGCCGCCCGCGCCTTCAATCGTCGACACACCGCCCGTCGCCAACAGCCGGCCACTGGAGTCCGCCAGCGGGCGTCCGCTGGTATCGGCGGTGGACTGCGCCGAAACCGCCGTAGCAATCAAACCAGCAGCGACGAGCGCCGCCACAACCAAGCCTTTTCTGGCACGCATCTTCATCAATCCCCACATTTTTCTTGGCACCCAGATTACGCGTTGCCGCCCCGCATCCCGACGTTGCCCGTTCACCGCTGCTCACCGCTACTGAACACTAGCCGTGGTGTGCTGTGCTGCGTACGCAGCGGGCAGGCGCGTGGTTTTGCCGCGCGTGGCGCATCGTCGCGCCTGTTACGATTCTGAGCTTATCCCATTTTTAGAGCAGAACCGTCATGCAAACCACCGCCTCCGGCCTTCAATTTATCGACACCATCGTCGGCACCGGCGCAGAAGCCGCAGCAGGCGCATACGTGCAAGTTCACTACACCGGCTGGCTCTATGACGAGAGCGCAGCTGACAAAAAAGGTGCCAAATTCGACTCCAGCAAAGATCGCGGTGACCCCTTCGCGTTTGACCTGGGCGCGGGCAGCGTCATCAAAGGCTGGGACGAAGGCGTGCAAGGCATGAAGGTCGGCGGCGCGCGCACGCTGATCATCCCGGCGGCACTGGGCTACGGCGCTCGTGGCGCAGGCGGCGCCATTCCGCCGAATGCAACGCTACTGTTTGCTGTGGAATTGTTGGCGGTTTAACGCGCTTCGTGGGGTGGGCACAGGGTGCCCGCCCTACCCGGCCGTGTACCGCGTACGGGTATAAAATCGAAGGTTTTGTCCAGCGGAGTAAAAGCGATGAAACTAGCTCCAATGCCTCCAGATGAGCGCAGCCGACTAGAGACCCTGCGTGCGCTGAACCTGCTTGACACCGCTCCCGAGGAGCGATTTGACCGGCTCACGCGGATGGCCCGACGGATGTTCGGCGTGCCCATTTCTCTGGTCAGCCTGGTTGATGCCAATCGCCAATGGTTCAAGTCCTCTCAGGGCCTGGACGCCTCCGAAACTTCACGGGATATTTCGTTCTGTGGCCACGCCATCCTCGGTGACGATATCCTGATGATTCCGGATACGGCGCTGGATGATCGGTTTAGTGACAATCCGTTGGTCATCGACAACCCCAACATCCGTTTTTACGCGGGCTGTCCGCTGACGGTTCTCAACGGCAGCAAGATCGGTACGTTGTGCATCATTGACCGCGAACCGCGGCAGTTTTCGGAGGAAGACAGCAAGTTGCTGCGTGACCTGGCCGCGATGGCAGAACAAGAAATCGCCGCGGTTCAACTGTCAACGCTGGACGAATTGACGCTGATCTCTAACCGGCGCGGCTTCATGACCCTTGGCCAGCACAGCCTGAACCTGGGTATGCGGGCTGGCATTACGTGCATGATGGTATTTTTTGACCTGGACGGATTCAAGGATATCAACGACCGTTTCGGACACGCTGAAGGTGACCGAGCGCTGGTCGCTTTCGCCGAACGTATGCGCAATGTTTTCCGCGAAACCGACGTATTCGGACGAATCGGCGGAGATGAGTTTGCGGTACTTCTGAGCGGTGCCGATGACACCAACCTGGACACTGTGCTGGCCCGTTTCGCAGAAGCGATTCGCGACTACAACGATACCGCGCGGCGAGGTTACGACTTGGCCTACAGCGTTGGCCGCGTCGTCCACCAGCGCGACAGCGGTTTGATCGAGAACCTCCTCGCCCAGGCGGACGCGCTCATGTACGAGAACAAGCAACGCAAGCGGTAGCGGTAGCGTCACATTCGATGTTCATTCTTTTGCTTCGTTCAAATTGCCGCTGGCAGAGGGTCACGGTGACAACGTAAAGTTGTACGGTAGGCGCAGCTTTGCCATCACTATACCAAGCACAAACGTCGATGGTCGCAACGACCAAAACGCGCCTGCAACGCACTTCGCCCGCCTTTGAACCTCCTCATCGCAGCCCCCGAGGCTAAAAAATGCGGCCGCCGCAAACTGTATCGCAAGGAGTTGAAAGCTTGATCACAGTCTTCGGCGACGGTAGAAGCTTCTGAGTCGTCTGGCTGTTGGAGGAGATGGGGGCTGCCGTACCGACTGCGGCGCGTAAACCTGCTGGCTCTATAACGAGGGCACCGCTGACAAAAAAGGCGCCAAATTCGACTCCAGCAAAGATCGCGGTGACCCCTTCGCGTTTGACCTGGGCGCGGGCAGCGTGATCAAAGGCTGGGACGAAGGCGTGCAAGGCATGAAGGTCGGCGGCGCGCGCACGCTGATCATCCCGGCGGCACTGGGCTACGGCG